>NZ_JAVDWJ010000007.1:0-279754 GCF_031457295.1 Caulobacter sp. BE254
TCTATCAACAGCCCATCGGCCTCCTCGATCACCGGGGCCAAAAACTGTTACCCATCCAACCGGGCTAAACTGTTACCCATCTATCCGCTGGACAAGCGAAGCTGACGGATGAGGGGTCGCACGGCGCAAGTCGGCGCCGCAAGAGGACGAATGGACAGGTTTGAGAAACCCCTCATCCGGCGCTGCGCGCCACCTTCTCCCGCAAGGGGAGAAGGAAGATTCTACTGCACCCGCCGCACCTGGAAGCCGCGCGCCGCCATCAGGGCCGGCAGGCCATCGGCGCCGGCCATGTGCAGGGCGCCGACCGCGACCAACTGGACGCCGGGCCTGTCCATCTCGCCGGCCAAGGCCTGGGCCCAGGCCTGGTTGCGGCGCTTGAGCAGGGCGTCGTACAGCGCCGGCCGGTCGCGGCGCATCACGTCGACGACCAGCGGCCCCAGCCTGTCCATGTCGCCGTGCAGCCAGGCCGATTGCAGGGCCACGCCGTTGCGCGGCGGCGACAGCGTCTCGGCCGCCACGTCGTCCAGATATTGCACCTCCACCGCCTCGGGCAGGCTGGCGAACAGCCGGATCTGCTGCTCCACGGTCTCGAAGGTCGCGACCGGCTTGTCGGCGGCGCGGGCCTGGCGGGTGACCGTGGCGTCGGCGCCGGCCGCGACCGAGGCGCCCTGCTGGGTCATCGGCAGCACCGACAGCATCATCGCCGCCGCCCAGGGCCGCAGCCGGTCCACCCGGTCCAACGAGCCGCCGTCGCGCTCCAGCGCCGCCTTCAGGGTCGCCACCGTGCGCGGCGGCAGCTTTTCGGTCAGGGAGCGCTCGGGATCGACGCCGTAGCGATCGACCAGGGCCCGGACCTCGGCCGGGTCGGCGTCGGCGCGGGTCTCGAACCAGACCTTGTCAGCCCGGGCGTAGGCGCGGTCGAAGGCCCGGGTGCGCCACTTCACGTTCGGCGCCAGGACGTGCATGGCGCCGAACAGGTAGATGCGGGTGTCGTGGTCGCGTACTTCCCACATGGCCGGGGCGGCATGGGCCGCGCCGCCGATCAGCGCCCAACCCGCGGCGCAGGCTGCGACCAGCGCTCTACGAAAACGAAACACCGACACACGTCCCCCGACGCCTGGACTCGACAGGCGCCCAAGGTACGAAGCCGCCGGTTAACCGGGGAAGGGCCGCGCGTTGCGGCCTAACGCCACGCCTTGAAGTGCTTGGACAGCTTCAGGCCCTGGCGCTGGTAGTGCGACCCGCCCTCGCCATAGAGGCGGCGCGGCCGGGCGGTGAGGGGCTCGTAGACCAGGCGGGCGACGATCTGGCCGTCCTCCAGCAGGAACGGCGTCTCGTGGCTGCGCACCTCCAGCACGCCCTTGGAGCCGACGGCCCCCGCCTCCTCGGTGCCGAAGCCGGGATCGAAGAAACCGGCATAGTGCACCCGGAACTCGCCGACCGACGGATCGATGGGCGTCATCTCGGCCGCCTCCAGCACCGGGATCTCGATATTGTCCTTGGAGGCCAGGATGTAGAATTCGCCCGGATCCAGCAGCAGCTCGCCGTGGCGGGTCTCCAGCGGCTCCCAGAAGTCGCGCGGGTCGTGGCCGTCCTCGTGGTCCAGGTCGACGACGCCGGCGTGGCGGCGACCTCGGAAGCCGACGATGCCGGTGGTCAGGTCGACGCCGACGCTCCGGGTCGCCAGCTTGGCCGGCTCGCCGCGCTTGAGGCGCAACTGGTTCAGCCGCGTTCCCGACCGCACCAGCACCGAGAAGGTCTGCGGCGCGATCTCGATATAGAGCGGCCCCTCATAGCCGGCTTCGATGTCGTCGAAGGCCTTGCTGTGGTCGCTGAGCAGGCGAACGAAGACATCGACCCGGCCTGTCGAGCTCTTGGGGTTGCCACGGGCGGCGATGTTGGCCGGCAGGGCCAGGCTTTCCTGGATCTCGGCGATGTAGACGCAGCCCTTTTCCAGCACCGCGCCCTTGGTCAGGTCCAGCTCGTGCATCGCCACGTCCTTCAGGCGCTCGGGCACACGGCGGGCGACGCCGGGCAGGAACGAGGCGCGCGCCCGCCAGCACCGCGCGCCCAGGCGCAGGTCCAGGCTGGCCGGCTGCACCTGGTCGGTGTCGAACGGGGTCTGAGAGGTGATCGCCTCTTGCGCGATCAGGTCCTCGATGGATTGGCAGGGCAGAATCCCCGCGGCGTGGGCGTCGGTCATCGGGGCGACACTCGCTAAACCGCGCCATGAAGGCAAGGCTCGCGGTCCATCCGCCGACCTCTTACTCGCCTGTGACAATTCTAATGTTGAAATCAGACTTGTCCGCCTTGACCCTGGGCCCGCCGAAACCCCTTATGCCGGCCGTTTCCAGCGTAGGAGGAAAGGAACCGCCATGGCCGAGGACCCGAAGGACTGGGATATCGCCACCAAGCTGATCCGTGGCGGTCTGGCGCGTTCGCAATATATGGAGACCGCCGAGGCCCTCTACCTGACCCAGGGCTTCACCTATGACAGCGCCGAGGGGGCCGACCGCCGGTTCTCGGGCGAGGATCCCGGCTTCGTCTATTCGCGGTTCAACAATCCGACCGTCAAGATGTTCGAGGACCGCCTGGCTCTGCTTGAGGGCGCGGAGGTGTGCCGCGCCCAGGCCACCGGCATGGCCTCGATCCACGCCGCCCTGATGGGCCTGGTCCGGGCCGGCGACCACGTGGTGGCCGGCCGCGCCCTGTTCGGCTCGTGCCGCTGGCTGATCGCCGAGTGGCTGCCGCGCTTCGGCGTCGAGACCACCTTCGTCGACGCCACCGATCCCAAGGCCTGGGAGGCGGCGATCCGCCCGAACACCAAGGCGGTGCTGATCGAGACCCCGTCCAACCCGGTGCTGGAGATCACCGACATCCGCGCGGTGTCGGAACTGGCCCACGCGGTCGGGGCCAAGGTCATCGTCGACAACGTCTTCGCCACCCCGATCTTCCAGCAGCCGCTGAAGCTGGGGGCCGACATCGTGGTCTATTCGGCCACCAAGCACATCGACGGCCAGGGCCGGGTGCTGGGCGGGGCGATCCTGACCAGCGAGGCGATCAACGAGGAGTTCTACCGCGACCCGCTGCGCCACACCGGCCCCTCGCTGTCGCCGTTCAACGCCTGGGTCCTGGTCAAGGGCCTGGAGACCCTGGACCTGCGCGTCCGCCGTCAGAACGACACCTGCGCGGCCCTGGCCGACGTGGTGGCCGGGCACAAGGCGGTCAAGCAGGTGCTCTATCCCTTCCGCCACGACCATCCGGGCCACAACGTCGCCAAGTCGCAGATGAGCGGCGGCGGCACGGTGCTGGCCCTGGACCTGGGCTCGCGCGAGGCGGCGTTCAAGTTCCTCAACGCCCTGGAGATCGTCGACATCTCCAACAATCTGGGCGACGCCAAGTCGATGGCCACCCACCCGCCGACCACCACCCACCGCTCGGTGCCCGAGGAGATGCGTCCGTCGCTGGGCGTGGTCGAGGGCGGCGTGCGCCTGTCGGTCGGGCTGGAGAGCCTCGCCGACCTGAGCCGAGACGTGATCCGTGCGCTCGACCAGGCGTGAATCCTCCCCGCCCCTGAAGCGGATCCGCCGCCGGCGCGGCGCCGACGCGGGCATCTACGAGGCGCGCACCCGCGACATCGTCGTGCGCGTCTCGCCGGTCTTCCAACCCGAGGACTCCGCGCCCGAAGACGGGCTGTGGATGTGGGGCTACACGGTCGAGATCGAAAACCACGGCGCGGAGGCGGTGCAACTGGTCGCGCGTTCGTGGACGATCACCGACGGGCTCAATCGTTCGACCGAGGTGGAGGGCTCAGGCGTGGTCGGCGAACAGCCGGAACTGCGGCCGCGCGAGGCGTTCCGCTATGTCAGCAACTGCCCCCTGCCGACCCCGTCGGGGGCCATGGTCGGCCATTTCCAGATGATGACCGAGGCCGGCGAGGTGTTCGAGGCGGCGATCCCGGAGTTCTCGCTGCACCTGCCGGGCGCGGCGCGACGGGTGAACTGAGACTTCCCCGAGAGCGGATGCGCGAATGGCCGCGCTCCGAAGAGCGCGGCCATTCGCTGTTAGAAGCTCTTGCGGACGCTGGCGTAGAGATAGCGTCCATAGGGCTGATACATCGAACCAAGATAGCCGTTTGACGACAGCGGCGGCGCCTCATCGGTGATGTTGCGCACGCCCAGCTTGACCTTGGTGTTGGCCGCCCAACCGTCGGTGAATTCATACTGCGCGTAGACGTTGCCCGTGAGCTGGGAGTCGATCACCCAGGGCGCGCCCGCCGAGTCCAACAGGTTGGTGTCGTCGACGTCCGACACGTACTGGGTGAACACCCCGGCCGAAACGTTGTTCAGACGCCAGCTGAGCGCGGCGGTCCACTTCCATTCCGGCTTGCCGTTCTGGCGGATGTAGTCCCCACCGCCCGAAATGGTGGTGCCGGCGTTGATGTCGCCGTCCGCGCGCGCCGCCATCAATTCGGCGATGGCCGGCGACGGCCGCTGGTAGAACTTCAGCAGGTGGGCGCCGTTGACGCTGACGTCAAAGTCGCCCAGCCGGGTTCCGTGCAGACGCCACATCGCGCCGATGTCGATGCCACGCGCCTCTTGCGGCAGGGCGTTGACGTACTGGTCCTTGACGTAGAGCACCGTGCCGACGGGCGTCAGGCCAGTGCCCGCGAACGCCGCGTCGTCGTCGGCCGTGGGCGCCGCGCGGACGACGTTGGCGTTGCTGCCGCCTTGCGTGCGCAGCAGATAATCGAGGATCAGGGCGTTGCCCTCGCCGAACAGACTGACGATGCCCTTCTGCTTCACGCGCCAGTAGTCGACCGTGAGGGTGAACTGGCCGTAGTCGGACGGCACGAACTTGGGTTCGAACACGAATCCGAAGCCCGAGGTCTCGGAATCTTCCGGCTTCAGGTCGGGGTTGCCCGAACGCTGCGCGGCGACGCTGAGCGAACGCGAGCAGTTGCTGAAGCTGGTGATCCGATTGGCTCGCAGGTCGGCCTCGCATCGCACATAGTCCGTTCGGGTGTTGGAACGGGTGATGACCTTGGCGTTGATCTGCTCCAGGTTCGGAGCCTTGAAGCCCTGGGCCCAGGAGCCGCGCAGGCGGAAGCCGTCCAGGACGTCCCAGGCCACCGCCACCTTGGGCTTGGCGACCGAGCCGACGTCGCTGTAGTCCTCGGCGCGACCGGCCAGCTGGACCTCGACGCTGCGCGCCAGCGGGATGTTCATCTCCGGCGAGATGACGGGCACGGCCAGTTCGATATAGGCCGAGGCGACCTTGCGCGACCCCTTGGTGTCCGGCGAGGGGCTGACGCCGATCAGGTCGCTGCCATAGACCACCCCCGTGACGCTGTTGGTGTAGGGGATCGCGCCGTCGACGCGGGCGTCGCGGTCGTCCTTCTGCGTCTCGCGACGGAACTCGACGCCGGCCGCCAGGCCCAGGTCGCCGCCCGGCAGGGAAAACAGGTCGGCCTTCGAGATCCGGAAATCCCATGAGGCCAGGGTGCTCTTGCTGTCGCGCGTCGACTTGACCCGGATGGCGTTGAGCGTGGCGGCGCTGCTGGCCGCGGCGTCGCCGACGCTGGGGCTGGACAGGTTGGCGCCGTTGAAGGGGTTGTAGGCGTCGGGTGTCGACAGGGCCAGCTGCCGCTGCAGCGCCGTGGCGCTGACGCCGTCGGAGACGTCCTTCACCTCGGCCGCCGAATAGAGCAGCGCCGATTCCCACTTGAAGCCGAACTTCTCGCCCTTCAGGCCGCCCAGGTAGCGGGTCTGGGTGTTCTCGACGTCCACCCTGGACAAACCGGCGTCGGCGAACTGATAGCCGTTTATGGTGACGTTCAGACCGGCCGCGGGCGCGGTGGTCCCCGCCAGGCGGTTGGGGTTGACCGTTCCGTCGGCGAAGGTCGTCGGGCCGAAGGGGTTCCAGTAGTTCGAGCGCGGAACCGTGATCACCTGGGCCGAGGTCGTCGCGGACGGGGCCTGCCAGGCATGGGTGGTGGCCCGATAGACGCCCAGTTCACCAAAGGCCGTGATCTTTTCGGTGACCCGATAGTTGCCGGTCAGGAAGATGTTGATGCGCTTCAGTTCGGGCATCACCGACAGGCCGGTGGCGGCCGCGTCGTAGCGCAGGTTTCGATCGTCGCCCGAGGTGGCGATGGCGCCGTCGTCGATGCTGATGCCGTTGCCCAGCGAGACCAGACTGCCGGCGTTGGTGGTCGGCTGAATGTGGAAAGCCCCGGCCGAACTGGTGATCAGGGCCCCGTTCCGGCGGACGGCGGCTGAGGCTGTGAAGCTGCCCCATGGCGTGGCGGTGGCGCGGCCGTCCAGCCCCGTGGCGCCTTCGAAGGCCGTGCCGACGAACAACGGACGCTTGTCGGTCGAGGCGGTGTAGTCTTGGTCCCCCGTACGCAGCGCCGTGCGCTGGTCGTAGGTCAGGAAAGCCGTGACATTGCCCCGGTCGAAGGTTTTGCCGAACAGACCCGTCAGGCCGTATTCCTTCAGGTGCGTGCCCGGCGCGTAGCCGTACTGGGCCTCGACATCGCCGCCGTCGTAGTTGTCCTGCAGCACGGTGTTGACCACGCCGGCGACCGCGTCGGTGCCGTAGATCGCGGCCGCGCCGTCGCGCAGGACTTCGAGACGCTTGAGGCCCGTCGTCGGAATGGCGTTGGTGTTGTAGGTGATCGTCGGCACCAGGCTCGTGCCGTCCGCCTGGCTGGTCGGGTGGGCCACCACGCGGCGACCGTTCAGCAGCACCAGGGTGTTGCCCGAACCCAGGTTGCGCAGGTTCACCGAGCCGATGTCGCCGCGCGCGGAATTGCTGCTGCCCGGCAGGTAGCTGCTGTTGTAGTTGACGTCGCCCATCTGGGGGATCGCGCGGAACAGGTCGTCGCCCGACGTGGCTGCGATGGCGTCCAGTTGTTTGGAGTCGACCACTGTGACCGGCAGGGCGGCGGTGGCCTTGGCGCCTTCGATGCGCGAGCCGACGACGACGATTTCCTCGACGACGGCGTCCTGCGGCGGCGGCGCGTTCTGGGCGACGGCGGCGCTGGTCCAACCCGCGCAGAGCGCCGAGGTCGCCAGCATGACGGCGCGGAGCGCCTTGGCGTTGTTCATTTCAGTATCCCCGATCCTGGACCCGGGACCGCCGGATCCAGACGTGGATCGGGGCCCTCAGGGTCAGTCAGACGGAAGCGGGGAGCGGTCCCTCACCTGCTGAAGCGACTTTTTTCGGAGCCCGTGCGGAAAGGGCCTCAGTAGAAGATGACGTTGTCGATCTCCATCCACATCTTCTCGCCGCCCAGTCGGCCGCCCATGAACTCGACCTCGGTCAGGTCCAGGCCGCTCCAGGTCGCCTTGTCGTCCTTGTCGCCGCGATAGGTCATGGCGCTGAGCGCGGAGAACGGCACCTCCACCGTGCGCCATGCCTGCCCTGCCGAGAACGGCGCCGACCAGCGGGCGCTGGTGGTGGTGACGCCCAGGGCGTAGTCGCCGTCGCCGCGAACCTCGAAGCGCACGCCCTTGAAGGCGCGGGCGTCCACCGGCTGGATCGAGCCGCGGGTCAGGGGAATGATCACGCCGGCGTTGGGCTTGGCCTTCATGGCCATGCGCGCGGCGATCGACAGCGCCCTGCCCTCGGTCCCCCGCGAGATCACCTGGCTGATCTCGACGGTGCGATCCAGCCCGCCGTCGGGATCGTCGTTGCGCAAGGTGTCCAGGCTGGACCGGCCGTCGGCGCGCTCGAAATCGTCGATCAGCGCCTTGGCCGGGACCGGCGACATGGTGGTCGCGGCGTTGGCGGTCATGGCCGGCGCGCCGGGGCCGAACACCAGCTTGCCGTCGATGAACACCCTGTCGGTCTTGCGGACGTCCTCGATGGTCTTCCAGGGCGCGCCCCTGATCAGCACCAGGTCGGCGCGCTTGCCGGGCTGGATCGTGCCGCGATCGTCGAGCTGGCCGATGACCCTGGCGCTGTCGGCGGTGCCCGCGATCAAGGCCTCGGCCGGCGTCAGGCCCGCGCGGACCAGCAGCTCCATCTCGTGCAGGGTCGAGACGCCGTGCGGCGTCGCGGGCATGCCCGCGTCGGTGCCTAGGGCGATGGTCACCCCCGCGTCGTGCAGCGCCTTGGCGTTGCCCAGGGCGTAGTCGAACTTCTGGAAGCTCTGCTTGACCTTGGGATCGCTCATGTCGCGCGGCGGACCCGCCTTGGTCGGTTCATAGACGGCCAGGGTCGGGGTGTCGGACGTGCCGCCGGCCTTGATCGCCGAGATGGCCTCGGCGTCCAGCGGCTGATCCTGCAGGCTGTGGGTGATCACATCGACCTTGGCGCGGCCCGCGGCCTCGCCGCGATCGACCGTCACGGTGTGGGTGAAGACCTTCAGCTGGTTCTTGTGGGCCTCGTCCACCAGCGCCGCCAGGGTCCACTCGTCCATGCTGGTGTTGTCGGGCGCGACGCCGTAACGCCAGCCGTCGGTAAAGGCCTTGATCAGGTCGGGCTTGTAGGCGGCGATCGCGCGGACCGCGGCGCGGGCGGCCTCGGGCGTATTGACCCATTTGGTGGTGTTGCTGTCGGCCCAGTCCGCGCCATGGCCGCCGGGCGTGCTCATGCGGGCGGCGAAATTGACGTGGGGCGCGACCAGGGTCGACAGCCACTGGCGGCGCGGCGCGAAGGATTCCGGCGCGGCGTTGAAGTCGCTGACCGTGGTGACCCCGGCCGAGACATAGGCGGCGGCGATCTGGGGCGTGGTTCCCGGCATGCCGCTGGGCGTCCAGTGGGTGTGCAGGTCGTAGAAGCCCGGCAGCAGGGCCTCGCCCTTGGCGTCGATCACCCGCGCGCCCCGGGGCGGCTTCACGCCGGGTCCCACTTCGGCGATGCGCCCGTCGCGGATCACCACGTTGGCCAGGCGCGGCGCGGCGCCCGTGCCGTCGAACACGGTCGCGCCCATGATCGCCGTCACCTCGGCCTTGGGAGACGCCGCGACGCTGGCGCCGGCCGACACGAGGAGCAGGGCTGCGCCCAGCGCGATGGCGCTGACGGCGGCTTTCAAGGCGAGCTTCATGGAACGCGATCCTACTGAGGTCGACGGTGCTGATAAGACCAAGACGGAAGCTGCGCCGAGCCCCTCATCCCCGGCGTTGATTTTTCTGACGCCCGCGCCTCGGGCTCCTTCCACGGACTGACGTGGTCAGGCGGCCCGGGCCAGGACCGAGCACGCGCGCTCGTAGCGCGCCTGGATCCGCTCCCAGGTGCTCAGCTTGATCGGCTGGCCCTTGCGCAGCTTGCCCCAGGTGGTCTCGCTGATGCCGTAGACGCTGAACAGATGGTCGCGGGTGATGGCGGGCAAGGCGTCCTTCAGCACCTCGAAACGGTCTCGGGGAACGATGATGGCCTGGGCCATGAGGGATCTCCGTGGTGGGAAAACGATGAAGGGGCGCGGCCGGCGCCGTACCGGGGGCGGGAGCGCCGGCCGCTGACGATCGAAAGGCGGACCTTCGATCGCTATTCGTGTCCGCCGGCGCTGGGCTTGCGGTAGTCGAGGGCCGGCGGCCGATCACCCAGCATGGCCTTGTAGGCGAAGTTCGGCCCGCGGCGCTGGTCGAGCTCGGCCTTGGCCTTCTTGATCGTCTCGGGATTGGAGAACAGGTCCGCCCCGGTCAGGGCCAGGGTCTTGGCCGCGTTGACCGCGCCCTTGACGCCGATCGTCGAGCCGGCGGCGGCGACGTTCTGCCAGCTGTGCCCGGCCGAGCCCGGGACGAAGGTCGCCGTGCCCAGTCCCACGGTCGGCGTCACCCAACTGATGTCGGACACATCGGTCGACCCGCCGCCGCCTTCCATCTCGACCTTGTAGGGCACGACCGTCTTGACTGTGTCGATCGACGGCGCGCCGGGCAGGGATTCCTGGATCTTCTTGGCGAAGGCGATCTCTTCCGGCGTCCAGGCGACGCCGCCCACCTTGCGCAGGTTGGCGTCCATCACTTTGCCCAGGGTGTCGTTGGGCAGCAGGGCGTAGACCCCGCCGGTGATCTCGGTGTCGACCGTCGTGCCCGTGGCCATGGCCGCGCCCTGGGCGGCCTTCTCGACCCGCGCCCAGACGTCCTTGACCACCGCCGGGTCGGGGTGACGGACATAGTAATAGACCTCGGCGAAGTCGGGCACGACGTTGGGCGCCGTGCCGCCGGCCGTGATCACGTAGTGGATCCGCGTCTTGTCGGGCGTGTGTTCCCGCAGGAAGTTGGTGGCCACGTCCATGATCTCCACGCCGTCCAGGGCCGAGCGGCCCTTTTCAGGCGCGCCGGCGGCGTGAGCCGAGATCCCGTGAAAGCGGAACTTGCCGCTGATATTGGCCATCGACACGCCCTGGACGGCGGTGTTTTCGTTGTTGGGGTGCCAGTGCAGGGTGGCGTCGACGTCCTTGAACAGACCCGCGCGCACCAAATAGACCTTGCCCGAGCCGCCCTCCTCGGCCGGCGAGCCGTAGACGCGCAGCTCGCCCTTGATGTCGTTCTTGACCATCCATTCCTTCAGCGCGACGGCCGCGCCGACGGAAGCCGCGCCGAACAGGTTGTGGCCGCAGCCATGGCCGGCGACTTGGCCGGGGATCCCGGTCTTCACCGGATCGTGGGTCTGGGCCAGGCCCGGCAGGGCGTCGAACTCGGCGAGGATGGCGATGACGGGGCCGGGGCCGTTCTTGAAACTGGCGACGAACGCGGTCGGCATGCCGGCCACGCCGGCCTGGACCTCGAAGCCGCCAGCCTTGAGCTGCTCCTGCAGCAGGGTCGAGCTCTTGGTCTCCTGGTAGCCGACCTCGGCGAAGCCCCAGATCTTTAGGGCTGCGTCCGAGATTTGCGGCGCGTCGGCGTCGACGGTCTTGAGGATCTGGGCGCGGTCGGCGTCGGTGAGCGGCTTGGCGCCGGCCGGAACCGCGAAGGCTGTCGTCATGGCGGCCGACAGCAGGACGAGCTTCAAGGTCGAAAGCTTCATTATGGACGTTTCCCCAGGTAAGCGAAGGACGGCGCCGACGGGCGGCTGTCCAATGAGACGCAACCTCGCGCCCCTCCCTCACCGCGAGGGCGTCAAAAAACCTCTGTAATAAAGTAACGTTTTGCCTTTTTGACGATGAGGAAGGTTTCCCGGCTTCCGTCTTGAAGGACGAGGACCGCCGTGGGGGTGGATCCAAGGGTTTCACCGACCATGCGCAGACCGCTACTGGCGACCGTCGCCATCACGCTCGCCCTGCAGGCCGCCGGACCGGCGCTCGCCCAGACCGCCGCCGCGCCGCCGCCCGCCACGATCAACGCCGCCATCGCCACGCCCAAGCAGGCCTGGGGCCACGAGGCCGGCGAGGACTATTTCCTGGCCAACTACACCCAGCTGGTCAGCTACTGGAAAACCCTGGCGGCACAGTCCGACCGGCTGAAGATGATCCCGATCGGCCGGACCGAGGAAGGCCGCACCCAATACATGATGGCCGTCTCCAGCCCGGAGAACCTGGCCAAACTGGACCACTACCGCCAGATCGCTCGCAAGCTGGCCCTGGCCAAGGGGGTGGACGAGGTCCAGGCCCGCGCCCTGGCGCGGGAGGGCAAGGCGATCGTCTGGATCGACGGCGGCCTGCACGCCAGCGAGATCGTCCCGCCCCAGCACCTGGCCCAGATCACCTACGAACTGGCCAGCCACGACGACGCCGAGACCCGGCGTTTCCTCGACGGCGCCATCATCCTGATCGGCCAGGCCAACCCCGACGGCATGGAGTTCGTCTCCGACTGGTACATGCGCATCCCTGAGCCGACGAAGCGCGAGGCCAACTGGGACAGCCTGCCGCGCCTGTACAACAAGTACGTCGGCCACGACGACAACCGCGACTTCTACATGATGAGCCAGAAGGAGACCGAGAACCTCAGCCGGGTTTTCTTCCGCGAGTGGTTCCCGCAGATCATCTACAACCAGCACCAGCCCAACAGCCCTGGCACCACCGTTGTGATGCCGCCGTTCCGCGACCCCTTCAACTACAACTATGACCCGCTGATCATGAGCCAGCTCAGCGAAGTCGGGGCGATCATGCACAGCCGGCTGATCGCCGAGGGCAAGGGCGGCTCGGCCATGCGCGGCGAGGCCCCCTACTCCACCTGGACCAACGGCCTGGAGCGCACGGTCACCTATTTCCACAACGCGATCGGCCTGCTGACCGAGATCATCGGCCACCCCACGCCGATGAAGCTGGGCATGGTCCCCGACCGCCAGTTGCCGCACAACGACCTGCCCCTGCCCGAACGCCCGCAGGTCTGGCATCTGAAGAAATCGATCGACTACAGCCTCAGCCTCGACCGGGCGGTCATCGACTATGCCGTCAGCAACAAGGAGCGCCTGCTGTTCAACGCCTGGCGCATGGGCCAGGACTCGATCGCCAAGGGCCAGACCGACAGTTGGACCATCACCCCCAAGCGCATCGAGGCGCTGAAGGCCGCGGCCGGCGCGCACGAGAAGGTCGACGCCTTCTCCTATGGCGCCCAGGGCGTGGATCCCAAGCTCTACGACACCGTGCTGCACGACCCGGCCCATCGTGACGCCCGCGGCTACATCATCCCCGCCGACCAGGCGGACCTGCCCACCGCGGTCGAATTCCTCAACGCCCTGATCAAGAGCGGCGTCGAGGTCCAGCGAGCGACCAAGGCGTTCGACGTCGGCGGCAAGACCTATCCGGCCGGTTCGTTCGTGGTGAAGGCCGACCAGGCCTATCGCCCGCACGTGCTGGACATGTTCGAACCGCAGGACCATCCGCACGACTTGGAATATCCGGGAGGACCGCCCAAGCCGCCCTATGACGCCACCGGCTATACGCCGGCCATGCAGATGGCCATCGGCTTCGACCGGGTGACCGAGGGCTTCGACGGTCCGTTCGAGACCGTGCCCGACGTGATCGCGACGCCGCCCGGCGCGGTCGTCGGTCGCGCCGGCGCCGGCTGGCTGGTCAGCCATGCGCCCAACAACGCCTTCACCCTGACCAATCGCCTGGTGAAGGCCGGCGCGCCGGTGTTCTGGCTCAAGTCGCCGACCACGGCCCGGGGCCGGACCTTCGCGACCGGGACCCTGTGGATTCCCGCCTCGGCCAAGGCCGACGCCATCGTCCGCGAGGCCACGACGGACCTGGGCCTGACCGCCTACGGCGTCGACGCCAAGCCGGCCGGCGAGACGATCAGGCTCAAGCCCGTGCGCGTGGGCGTGGTCGACCTCTATGGCGGCCTGATGCCGACCGGCTGGACCCGCTGGTTGTTCGAGAAATACGAGATGCCCTACACGATCGTCCGGCCGCAACGCCTGGACGCGGGCAAGCTGGCCAAGGACTTCGACGTGATCCTGCTGCCGGACGGCGCCTATTCGCCTCCCGTCGCCGGGGTCCGTTCGGCCTTCCGGACCAAGCAGCCCGAGGCGGCCACGATCCCCGCCGACTATCGCGCGTGGCTGGGCTCGGTCACGCCGGACAGGACCGTTCCCCAGCTCGACCGCTTCGTGCGCGACGGCGGGTCGGTGATCGCGGTCGGCGGCTCCAGCGCCATCGGCGCGCTGCTGGGCCTGCCGGTGCGCAACGTGCTGGTCGAAGACAAGGACGGCAAACCGACCATGGCCGCGACCCGGGACTTCTACATCCCCGGCTCGATCCTGCGCGCCAAGGTCGATCCGAGCCAGCCGCTGGCCTACGGCCTGAGCGACGCGGTCGACGTCTACTACGATAACAACCCGTCCTTCGCGGTGCAGGACGCCGCCGACATCAAGCGCGTGGCCTGGTTCAGCGGCGACCTGCTGCGCAGTGGCTGGGCCCTGGGGGAAAAGCGGCTCGACGGCACGGCGAGCGTCGTCGACGCCAAGGTCGGCAAGGGCCGCGTCATGTTGATGGGTCCCGTGGTCACCCAGCGCGCCCAGACGGCCGGGACGTTCAAGCTGCTGTTCAACGGCCTTTATTATGGTCCGGCCGTGTCGGGTCGCTAGGCGCTCCAGCCGCGCCATGACGGAAAAAGGGCGGACGTCGCGAGACGTCCGCCCTTTTCTCATGCCTGCGCGATGGGGCTAGGCCCGGGGCCGGACCAGGACGATCTCGTCGCCGTCGGCGCGACCGATATCCGCCAGGCCATAGCTGCGGATGGCCGCCACGAAGGCGTCGACCTGTCCCGTCTTGAACACGCCACTGACCGGCGTGGCGGCGACCACGGGATCGGCGACCCGCAGCTTGCGCGCCGAGAACCGGTTCATCTCGTCGACCACGGCCGACAGCGGTTCGCCGTCGAACACCAGCCGCCCCTGCAGCCAGCTGGATTCCTTGACCGTGTCGACGGCCGCGATGGTCCAGTCGGCGGCGTCGGCGGCCACGAACCTGGATCCCGCCGACATCTCGACCATCCGATCCCCGCGCGGCGAAGGACCGGCGATGCGCACGCGGCCCTCGAGGAGGGTCACCGACAGCTTGCCCGGATCCAGGCGGACGTCGAAGGCCGTGCCCACCGCCGTGACCAGCTTGTCGCCCACCGCGACCACGAAGGGCCGCGCGGCGTCCTTGGCCACCTTGAAGAAGGCCTGGCCGCGCACCAGGGTCAGCCGTCGTTCGCGATCCCAGGGATTGACCCTGACCGCGGAGTCGGTGCCGAGGGTGACCATCGAGCCGTCGGCCAGATGGAAGGTGGACAGCTCGCCCAGGGCCGTCGTGAAGATCGGGTCGGCCGAGGAGTCCGCGGCCGGCGCGGCCTTCTTGCCGAGCACGCGCCAACCGACGGCGGCGCCGCCGACCATGGCGACCACCCCCGCCGCGGCCAGCAGTCCGCGACGGTTGAGACGCCGAGAGGAGGGTTCCCCCGCCTCCAGGGCGTCGGCCCGCAGGGCGGCCAGGGCGGGGTCGGCCTCCAGGAGGCCCAGGCCGTTCCAGACGTCCTGGCAACGGGCCCAGGCGACCGTGTTGCGCGGATCGGCGGCCAGCCAGCGTTCGAAGGCGCGGCGATCCTCCGCCAGAACGGCGTCGCCCTGCAGTCGCGCGAACCAAGTCGCCGCGGCGACGTCAGGGTCGTCGTGTCTGTCGTTGACCGGCGTGGTCGAGGTCATCCTGGTCCCGCAGACGCTCGCCCAAAAGACGCAGCGCCTTCATCACATGTTTCTCGACAGCGCTGACGGAAACGCCCAGGCGCTGGGCGACGAGCTTGTAGCTCATCTCCTCGAAGCGCACGAGGACGAAAACCCGCCGGGTCCGCTCCGGAAGCTCGTTCAGAGCCGCCAGCGCTCGCGCCATCTGTTCCCGAGCCTGTAAGACGCGCTCGGGAGACATTTCATCAACGGGATGATGAATTTCCTGAAATTCGCAATGGGCCGAGCGACACCGCGTGCGGTCCGCCCGTCCCTTGTCGATCAGGACATTGGCCGCCACCTCGAAGAGATAGCCCTCGACATTGTTCACCACCGCTTCGGGCTGACGCTTGTGGATGCGGAGCAGGACTTCCTGGACGAGGTCTTCGACATCGTTCATCGGGGCCCTGCGCGAGAAGAACGCCCGCAAGGCCGGCGTGAACCGGGCGCCCATGTCGACGAGCGCCTGCCCTCCCCCCGAGGGCGTCGCCACCCTGCCGATACGCATCATCCACACAGCCCCGACCTTCGTGACAACGAGGTGAAAGCGCCCCGCTCCCCGTGTCAAGGCGCACGACCGCGTGGGGACCCGCCGTGCGCTACCCTGAGTGCGTTGCCTAAAGGGTGTGCAAGAGGCGATGCTGGGCGGCGGAAATCAACGGTCGCAACGCAGTTCGGGGTGGACTGGGCACGCTCCGGGCCCTCTGGGGACGTGGCTGGCGTGCTGGCGGGCAAGGGGTGCGAGAGTCGTCGTGTGGGGGTCGGGCAGGTCGGGAGCGTCCATGCGGCTTCGCACCGTCGCGGCCGTGGCCTGGGCGGCGAGCGGATCGGCTCTTCTGGCGCCGCCTTGCGCCCAGGCCGCCCGAGCCGAGGCGGCGTCGCGTTTCGACATCCCCGCCCAGCCGCTTGGCCAGGCGCTCAACCAGCTGGCCCTGCAGAGCAATCGCGAGATCCTGTTTTCCCCGCGCCTGACCGCCGGCCGCCGCGGTCCGCCGGTGAGGGGCGTCTTCTCCGCCGAGGACGCGCTGGCGAAACTGCTGGCGGGGTCGGGCCTGACGGTGCGGCTGGAGGGGCGCAGCTTCCTGATCCAGCCGGCCCCGGTCGCTCCCGCCGCGCCGCATCCGGCGAAAACGGCGCCGGACGCCGCGTCCGACCGCGACGATCCGCTGGAGGCGGTGGTGGTCACCGCGCTCAGGCGCGACAGCGAGATGCAGAAGACGCCGGTCAGCATGACCGTGCTGACCGGCGGGACCCTGTCCCGCCTGGGCATGGTCGATCTGGAGCGGGCCGCGCCCCTGCTGCCCGGGCTGAAACTGGTCTCGACCTCGTTCGGTCGCCGGTTGGTGCTGCGCGGCGTCTATGGGGCCGGGGAAGCCACGACGGGCCTCTACTATGACGAAACGCCGATGACCGGCCCGGTCGGCACCACCGCCGATCCCGGCGTCATGACGCCGGAGCTGGCGCTGGTCGACGTCGACCGCATCGAGTTGCTGCGCGGCCCGCAAGGCACGCTGTATGGCTCGGGATCCATGGGCGGCGCGCTGCGCGTGCTGTTCCGGCGTCCCGATCTGGACGACGCCAACGGCTTCGTCAGCGCCAGCGCCACCAGCCTGCGCCACGGCGGGCAGGCGGGCGGGATTACGGCGGCGGTCAACCCGGTGATCGTGTCGGGCGTGCTCGCCGCCCGCCTGACGGTCTACGACCTCGACACGCCCGGCGCGGTCGACAATGTCCGCCTGGGCCTGTCCGACGTCGATTCCACGGCGGTGAAGGGCGCTCGCCTGGGCTTGCAATGGCGGCCGGACCAGCGGCTTTCGGTGCTGTTGTCGGCCACCACCCAGACCACGCATCGCGACGACATCTCGGCCTGGCACGACGTCGCCGGCCCCTGGCGGACCCGCCATGCGGCGCGAGCCCCTTTCGACGGCCGGATCGACCTGGCCAGCGCCAGTCTCCACTGGCGGGGCGAGGCCGTCGACGTCACCGCCACGGCGTCGTGGTACCGCTGGCGGCTGACGCGGCGTTCCGACTACAGCGGCGTGCTGCTGGGCGAACGCGACAGCGCCTCGGGCTGCGCGCGCTACTACGCCCTGGGCGGGGCTTGCGATCCTGGCCAGATGCAAGGCTACGCCGCCTATGTGGACAGCCTGTATCCGGCGATCCTCAACCAGCCGGCCAGGCTGACTTCGTCGATCCAGGAGGTCCGAGCCTCGTCGGTTCGCGACAGCCCGCTCGGTTGGACCGTCGGCGTCTACAACGAGGTTCGCGACGATCACATCGACAGCCAGGTTCCGCATGTCGACCCGCTGACCGGCGCGCCACAGCAGCCGGCGGTGCTGATCGGCCGACGCAGCATCGACAACCATCTCGGCCAGAGCGCGGTCTTCGGCGAGATTTCCTACGATCCGGCGCCGGAAACCCGTGTCACCCTGGGCGCTCGGCGCTTCAGCTACGTCAAGCGCGACCGGGGCGAGGTGCAGGTCCCCAACGTCGTGTCCGGCACCTGGGCCGACTATGCGATCGACGCGCGGACTCCCGAGCAGGGCTGGAGCCTCAAGGTCCTGGCCAGCCGCCAGTTCACAGCCGACGTCCTGGGCTATGTCCAGGTCTCGCAGGGCTTTCGTCCGGGCGGGGTCAATGTCGTGCCGGGCCTGGCCGACACCCTGGCGCCCTACCGTTCCGACCGGCTCACCAACTACGAGGCCGGCCTGAAGAGCCAGTCGGCCGGCCATCGCTTCACCGCCAACCTGGCCGTCTACCAGATCGACTGGCGCGACATGCAGTACAGCGCCCAGACCCAGAACCGCGCCTTCTCGTTCCTGACCAATATCGGCGCCAGCCGCATCCGGGGGATGGAGGCCGAGTTCGCCGCCCGGTCGCTGTGGGGTTGGGACGCCGTCGCCAGCGCCACCTTCACCGACGCGCGCCTGACCGCCGACCAGGTCACCAACACCGCCATCGGCCTGGGCCTGGAGGGCGACCGGCTGCCGGTCGTGCCGCGGTTCGCGACCGCCGGTTCGCTGGAGCGGCGGTGGGCCCTGGCGAATGGTTTCGAAGGCCGCCTTCGGCTGGACGCGGCCTATACCGGAACCTCGCGATCGGCGTTCAATCCCGGAAACGCCGACTATCTGAAGATGGGCGGCTACGCCACGTTCGGCGCAAGCTTCGGCGTCGAATACGCTTCCTGGCGCGGCGAGCTGGCGATCGACAACCTGCTGGACCGCGCCGGGCGCGCCTCGGCCCAACGCAACACCTCCGGGCCGATCGACTACTACGGCATCGCGCCCCGCTCGATGCGCCTGACGCTGGAGCGCGGCTTCTAAGGGCGTTCACCCATTTTTTCCCAGGCCGATGAGGACGTCCCTCTTCCTCACGTCTGACCCTTCGGACCGTCGTCGCCAGGCGGTCGGAAAACGAGGGGATAATCATGAGACAGCCGTTTCGAGGCCTGAAGGCCCTGGCCCTGGGCGCGACCGCGCTCACCGCCTTGGGCGCGCACGCGGCCCTCGCGCAGGAGGCGGCGCCGCTGCCGGCCGACAACAGCACGATCGAGGAAGTGGTCGTCACCGCGTTGAAACGCTCGACCACCATCCAGACCACGCCCATCAGTATCAGCGCCGTCACCGAGAAGTCGCTGCAGGCCTTGGGCGCCTCGGGGATCCAGGATTACTTCCGCACCGTTCCCAACCTGCAGGTCGAAGGCAACTCGCCGACCAACCGGCGCCTGACCTTGCGCGGCGTGCGCAGCGCGGGCGAGGCGACGGTCGGTCTCTATTACGACGAAACCCCGCTGACCGGCCCGGCCGGCACCACCGCCGACGCCAGCTCGACCAGCGCCGACGTCAACCTGTTCGACGTCGAACGCGTGGAAGTCCTGCGCGGGCCGCAGGGCACGCTCTACGGCTCGGGCTCGATGGGCGGCACGCTGCGCGTCATCCTCAACAAGCCCGACAGCACCCAGTATTCGGGCGCGGTCGAGGCCCAGGGGACAGCTCAGAAGGACGGCGGCACGGGCTATTCGGTCAAGGGCATGGTCAACGTGCCGCTGATCGAAGACAAGCTGGCCGCCCGCCTGGTGCTCTATCAGGCCGAACAGGGCGGCTATGTCGACGACGTCCTGCTGAACAGGAAGGACATCAACGACCAGCATTCGACCGGCGGCCGCCTGATGCTGGGCTTCACGCCCACCGACAAGCTGACGATCAACGCCTCGGGCCTGTTCCAGAAGACCACCCTGGACGGCCAGAACAGCTGGTACCCGGCCTTGGGCGCCAAGGATTATTCGACCAACGCCCGCACCATCGCGCCGACCGACGACAATCTGCGCGTCTACAATGTCACGGCCAAGTGGAACCTGGGCTTCGCCACCCTGACCGGGACCTCGTCCTATTACAAATGGACGCTGCTGCGGAACTCCGACTACAGCCCCACCCTGTCGGCCAACCGCGCCAACGCCACGTCGTGCCGCAACTACATCGCTGGCGGCGCGCCCGCCGCGGGGACCACCAACCCGGCCTGCACCCCCGCCCAGATGACGCAGTATACGGCCTATGCGGACAGCCGCACGCCGGGCGCCCTGTACCAGCCGATGGGCCTGACCTCGTGGAACCACGAACTGCGGGCCAACGGCTCGCTGTTCGAAGACAAGATCGATTGGACCGCCGGCGTCTATTACGAGGACCGCTCCGACTATATCGAGAGCCAGGTGGCCAAGGCCGACGCCACGACGGGAGTCATCAACCCCAGCGACCTGACCGCCTGGCGCCACGTGGGCACCGACACCAAGCAGACCGCCTTCTTCGGCGAGGTGACCTACAAGCCGATCGAGAAGTTGAGCCTGACCGTCGGCGCGCGGCGCTTCGACTACGACAAGACCGTCTCGGGCCAGGTGCGGATTAGCAACTTCATCACCCAGTCCTATGTCGGTCCGGCCGCCCAGGTCGACGCCAGCGCCAGCGGCTGGGTCAGCAAGTTCAATGTCAGCTATCAGGTCACGTCCGACATCATGGTCTACGGCCTGGCGGCCAAGGGCTTCCGCCCGGGCGGCGCCAACAACGTGCCAGGTCTGCAGTCGGCCCTGCTGGCCTACGCGCCCGACAGCCTCTGGAACTACGAGGCCGGCGTGAAGAGCCAATGGTTCGATCACCGCCTGACCTTGAACGCCGCTGCGTACCAGATCGACTGGAACAACATGCAGATCTCGGCGACCAGCGCCAACGGAGCCTTCAGCTATCTCACCAACGCCGGCAAGGCGCGCATCAAGGGCCTCGAACTCGAAGCCGTCGCCCGTCCGATTCCCGGCCTGACCCTCAACGCGACGGCGGCCTTCGTCGACGCCAAGCTGACGCAGGACCAGGCGAACTCCACGATCCTGATCACCGGATCGACCGGCCTGCGCGGCGACGAGTTCCCGAACGTGGCCGACTTCAGCGGTTCGGCGGCGATCGAGTACAGCTGGCCGCTGACGGACAGCCTGAACGGCCTGCTCCGGGCCGACTACGCCTATGTGGGCGAGTCCGCTTCGCAGTTCCGCCCCACCTACGTCTACTATGAGAAGCAGGGCGACTACGGCTACGCCAACCTGCGTGGCGGCGTCGAGGGGGCCGATTGGGGCGCCTACCTGTTCCTCAACAACGTCGCCAACGAAGTCGGCCTGATGAGCGTCACCTCCGCGCTCAACAACAGGCGGCAGGCGGTGAGCATCAATCCGCGCACCGTGGGCTTTTCGGTCCGCAAGCGGTTCTAGCCGAGGTTGGGCGGCTCCCGCGCATCGGGAGCCGCCCATTATTTGGAACGCCGCCATCGTCCGCTCCGCGCCCCTTCCCACGCAAGTGTTTTTGCGAATGAGATTGACTCTCATTATTATCGCGAAGTACCTCCCGTCGTTCCTTACCGGGGGTACGCATGAGACAACGACTGTTGGTGACCAGCGCGCTGAGCCTATGGGCGCTCGCCCAAGCCGCCGCCGCCGAGACCGCCGCCGCCACGCCCAATGCCGCGTCGCCGGCCGACGCGCCGTCGACCGCCGTCGAGGCCGTGATCGTGACCGGCGAAAAGTCGTCGCGCACCCTGCAACAGACGGTCACCAGCGTCGCGGTGACCACCGCCGCCCGGATCGAGCGCGAGAACATCCAGACGCTCTATGACGTGGTCAACCGCACCGCCAACATGAGCGAGACCTACGGCAAGACCGGCTTCACCATCCGCGGAATCAGCAACAGCAACGTGTCGGGCGGTGGCACCGGCGGCCTGTCCACCGTCTATGTCGACGGGGCGGCCCTGCCCGAGCAGGCGGTGTTCAGCGGTCCGCTGGAGATGTGGGACATCGGTCAGGTGGAGATCCTGCGCGGCCCGCAATCGACGCTGCAGGGGCGCAACTCGCTGGCCGGCGCGGTGATCATCCGCTCCACGGATCCCAGCTTCGACTACGGCTTCCGGGCCCGCGTGACCGCCGCCAGCGGCGACGAGCGTTCGATCGCCGTGGCCGGCGGCGGTCCGTTGATCGCCGACCAGCTGGCCTTCCGCCTGGCCGCGGAGAAGAAGGAGTCCGACGGCTTCCTCTACAACCCCGTCCGCCACGAGGACGTCGACGCGGTCGACAATCTCAGCGTTCGCGGCAAGCTGCTGCTGACCCCGACCGCCCTGCCTGGCCTCAAGGTGCTGGCGACCTACGCCCACAACAGGCGCAAGTCCGCCTACCTGTTCACCTATGCCCGCACCGACACGCCGGACTACTACGAGCACCGCCTGGACTATTCGAACGACCCGAGCCGCACCGATTCCAAGGTCGACATCTTCACCCTGGAGACGAGCTACAGGCTGAGCGACGCGCTGACGCTGACCGGCGTCGCCTCGTGGAACAAGATCGACTCCCTGGGCAGCTACGACACCGACTACACCGCCGAGCGGCTGGCCTACGGCACGCGCGACCAGAACATCAAGACCGCCTCCCATGAGCTGCGGCTGAACTACGAGGGCGAGCGGCTCCGGGGCCTGGTCGGTCTCTACCACGCCCGGCGCGACACAAAGGACCTGACGGTCAGCATCACCAACGTGCCGTTTCCCAAGCCGACCCTGGTCAGCGTCCTGACCTCGACCCTGCTGGCCGGGGTGAGCAATCCCACCCCCGCCCAGCAGGCCGCCGCGTCGGCCCAGGCCAACGCCTTCGCCAATCTCTATGTCGCAGCCCTGCCGGTCATCCCGGTCGATTATTCGGGCAGCCTGCCCGAGGTGGTCGAGACCACCGCCGTGTTCGCCGACGGGTCGTTCGCCGTGACGCCGAAGCTCAGCCTGCTGGGCGGGTTCCGCTATGACCACGAGGACAACACCAGCAGCAGCGTGCAGTCGGCGACCTTCGCCGGAGCCTATCCCGACCCGGCGGCCTTCGGCCCGTTCGCCGCCTATGTGACCCTGGTGAACCAGTTCGTCGGGAACATGGTCGCCCAGGCCGGCTCCACCGCCCCCAAGGCGACGCGCAAGTTCAACGCCTTCCTGCCCAAGGTCGGGGTCAAGTACGACTGGACCGACGACATCTCCACCAGCCTGACGGCCCAGCGCGGCTACCGGTCTGGCGGCTCGACCGTCAACATCGCCCGCTCGCGGGTGTCGCCCTACGACCAGGAATACACCTGGAACTACGAGGCCGCCCTGCGCACGGCCTGGCTGGACGGCGCCCTGACGGTCAACGCCAACGCCTTCTACGTCGACTGGAAGGACCAGCAGGTCCTCGTCAATCTGGGGCTCAACACCTACGACACCCAGGTCGAGAACGCCGGCCAGTCGCACCTCTACGGCTTCGAGGTCGAGGTCGCCCAGCGCGTCAACGAAGCCCTGAGCTGGTACGCGTCGCTGGGCCACACCCGCACCCAGTTCGACGACTTCAGCGTCGATGTCGGCACGACCAGCACCGACCTGTCGGGGGCCGAGTTCCCCTACGCGCCGCGCTGGACCCTGAGCGCCGGCGTCGACTACCGCTGGACCAACGGCCTGGTCGGCCACCTGGACGGCAATTATCGCGGCAAGTCCTATTCCCAGGCCGACGTCGACCAGGCGCGCCAGGCCCTGGTCAAAAGCCGCATGCTGTTCAACGGCCGCTTCGGCTACGAGCGCGAGCACTGGGGCGCCTATGTGTTCGGCAAGAACCTGCTGGACGCCACCTACAGCCAGTACAATCGCAACGACGTCCCGATCGCCCTGCTGAGCGAGCCCCGGCTGATCGGCGTCACGTTGGAGACCCGCTGGTGATGGGACCGCTGGCTCCGGACGCCCTGGTCGGGCTGGCCCTCGCACCCGCGCCCCTCGCCGGCGCCCTGCTGCTGCGGCGGGCCTGGCGGCAGGCCTCGCCCCAGCGCCCGTGGCTGATCCTCGGCGGCTGGGGCCTGCTGGCCCTGGCCGTGGCCCTGAGCGTCGTCCTGCTGGGCGCCGCGCGCGGCCCGGCCATCGTGCTGGCCCTGGCCTCCACCGCGGCCCTGGCCCTGGTCGGCGCGGGAGTCGAATGGCGCGGGGCCAGGCGGAAGACCCCGCGCGAACTGGCCCTTGAGCCCTCCGACCGCCGCCGCGTCGCCTGGCGCGGCTGGCTGCGGGGCTTCCTCGCCGGACCGCTGGCCGGCGTCGCCGCCCTCGGCTGCGGCCTGGCCGTCGCCATCTGCGCGCCTGGCGCGGTGCAAAGCCGGATGGTCATCGGCGGACTGATGGTCCCGTTCCTGTGGGCCGCGGGCATGGCCTGGACCCTATCGGACGACAGGATCCCGCGCGCCACCGCCGTGCTGACCGGCGTCGCCGTCGTCACCCTGGGCGCGGCCTTCCTGAAGGGAGCGCTCTGATGGCGCGCGATGAGTCCAAGTCCGGCCAGGCGACGGGCAAGCCGATCTGGCCCAGGATCCCGGCCGAGTTCGTGCGCGCCATGCTGGCCGGCCACTCGGCCCTGGGCCTGGCCTTCGCGGCGCTGATCTATCTGGTCTGCTTCTCCGGCTCGATCGCCGTCTTCACTCAGGAATACGGACGCTGGGAGCAACCGGCGGGGCCGATCCTGAACCAAGCCTCGCCCCAGGCGGCCGACGCGGCGTTCCGCGCCGTCCTGGCCAAGAATCCCAAGGCCCACGACCTGTTCGTCCGCCTGCCCGAGCCGACCTATCCGCGCCTCAGCGTGCAGGGCGACGACGCGCAAGGCCGCGAGCACACCTGGGTCGCCGACGCCGCCGGGCGGATCGTCCGCGAGCAGAAGACGCCCTGGACCCGGTTCCAGGTCGACCTGCACACGGTCCTGCACCTGCCGCGCGCCTGGGGCGGCTTCATCGTCGGCCTGACCGGCGTGGCTCTGCTGTCGTCGCTGGTGTCTGGCGTGCTCTCGCACCCGCGCGTCTTCAAGGACGCCTTCGCCCTGCGCTGGGGCGGGTCCAAGCGCCTGCAGGAGGCCGACCTCCACAACCGCATCAGCGTCTGGGGCCTGCCGTTCCACCTGGTGGTGTCGCTGACCGGCGCCTTCCTGGGCCTGACGACGATCATCGTGGGCGTGCTGGCCCTGGCCACCTTCAAGGGCGACACCGCCAAGGCCTATGCCCTATTCGCCGGCCCCAAGGTCGCCGACGACCCGCGCCCGGCCGCCCAGGTGATCGACCTCGCCCAGGTGCTGGCCAACCTCGAAGCCGCCTATCCGAAGGCGCGGCCCAGCTACCTGTTCGTCGAGCATCCCGGCGAGGCGGGCCAACACGCCAGCGTCGCCCTGATCACGCCGGGCCGTCTGTCGCGCGGCGAACTGGTGGTGGTCGGCGGCGACGCCAGGCCGCTGGGCGCGGTCGGTTACGAGAGCGGCAGCGTCGGCCTGCGGGTGCTGTCGACCCTGACGCCGCTGCACTTCGGCTGGTTCGGCGGCTGGCCGGTCAAGGTCGCCTATTTCCTGCTGGGCCTGGGCCTGACCGCCGTCACCTCCAGCGGCGTGGCCATCTGGCTGGCCCGCCGGCGCGACAAGGGCCGCCCGGCCCCGCGCTGGGAGCGGGTCTGGATCGCCTTCGTCTGGAGCCAGCCCGTCGCCTACGCCGCCTCGGCGCTAGCAGCGCTGTTCCTGCCGGTCCCGCCGGTGGCGATCTGGGGGGCCGCGACCCTGGCGGCCAGCGCCACGGCGGCCTTCTGGACTCCTGCGGCGATCTCGCTCCGCCTGCGCGCCGCGACGGCGGGCCTTCTGGCGCTCACCGCCTGCGCCCATGTGGCCGTAAACGGCGCGCGACTGGACGATGGAGCGGGCTGGGTCGTCGACGCCGGCCTGCTCCTCGCCGCGCTTGTCCTGGCGGGCAGCATCTACAAACCCGGACGCCGCCCGATCGTCCAGGCCGATATGGCTCGATAGCCGCGGTCCCGGTCCAACCTCCGAGACTAGCCTGGCGAGCGCGAGCTGCCCCGCTTCACCGGGCGTCTGCGGACACGCCGTGATTTCGTGACGTAGCGGCGGCGAACGAGCCGACGACGGCGCCCTGCGGCGTTCTCTCGAACCTGGCGACCAGCCGATCGTAGGTCGACTGGCGGATCGGCCTTCCGTCCCGCAACGACCGCCAGGTCGTTTCGCTGACGCCCAGCACCTCCTGGAGCCAGACCTTGGTCACCGCCGGCAGCGCGTTGCGCAGGGCCAGGACCTGCTCCTGATTGACAAGCACCATGTTCATGTGGGCATCCCGCGTCGGTCGGACAGCGGGCGCCCGCGGCGAAACCTGCGTCTTGAGGCTTCCATCTGCTTCCTCCGGCCTTCCGATCGAGGCCATGGCCGCTCCACCCTCTGAATGGTGATTACGACAACGTTGTCCTAATCCTCCACGACAACGTTGTCTATAAGCTACCGCATTGACATCGCTGTCGAACCTCGGATGCAGACAAGGCTGCTCGACAAGAAAAAGGCGGCGCGCCAACCAGGCGCACCGCCGCTCGCCGAGGCGAGAAGACCCAGGAACCGGGGAAAAAGTCCCTGGGGAGGGCTTGACCCGGCCCGCCGCGCGGAACCTGTCGCGGCTAGAAGCCCATCCGCGCGCGGATGCCGACGTAGCGCCTGGAATTGCGCGGCAGCAGCTGGGCGACGGCGCCGGCGTTGGACGAGCCGGTATAGCCGAGCGAGGTCGCGTAGGACTGGTCAAACAGATTGTTGACGAACAGCGCCACGCGGTAGTTCTGCTCGTCGCGTCCCGCCACGCCGATGCTGGCGTTGACCACGCCGAACGCCTTCTGGCGCGAGATCGGCGTGCCCAGCAGGTCGAGCATGACCGCGCTCTGGTGGGTGTATTCGGCGGTCACGAAGCCGTCGAACGGCAGGCTCGGCAGCGCGATGTCATAGGCGCCGGCCAGCGAGTACTTGAACTTCGGCGAATTGGCCAAGGGGCTGCCGGAGAGATCCTGGAAGTTGGAGCCACCGACCGGACGGCAACCCTGCGCGACCGTCTGGTTGGTGTAGCACGGCGCGTTGGCGAACTCGCGGATGGTCGCGTCGGTATAGGCGGCCGAGGCGTCCAGGCGCAGGGCGCGCACCGGCCTGGCCGAAGCCTCGATCTCGACGCCCTTGCTGCGCAGCGCCCCGACATTGCTCAGCTGCGGCACGATGGTGCCGTCGGGCTGGGTGACGCCGCCCTGGGCCTGGAAATCGGTGAAGTCGGTCAGGAAGCCGGTGACGTTCAGCTGGACCCGGTTCTCCAGGAGGCGGCTCTTGAGACCCAGTTCGTAGGCCTCGCTGGTCTCGGGGCGAACGGGCTTGGCCGCCCGGGCCGGGGTGAATCCGGTGCTGATGTCGAAGCCCTGGCCCTTGTAGCCCGTCGAGAACGAGGCATAGGCCATGACGTTGTCGGCGAGGTCCTGGCGCAGCGCCACCTTGTAGGTGACGTGGTCGTCCTTGGCCTTGCCCGAGCAGACCGACAGGCACGAGGCGTTGTTGGCCGGCGGCGTCGCCGTCGGCGTGCGGTTGATGAAGGTGGCTTCAATGGCTTCGTGATTGAAGCGCAGGCCGCCGTCGACGTGGGTGCTCGAGCCGACGTGATAGGTCATCTGAGTGAAGGCGGCCATGGTCTTGGTGCCGGCGGTCGCCGCCCAGCTGGTCGCGGCGTTGGGCCCGCGCGAATACGAGCGGTTGGAGTCGCCGTCGGCGTAGAACAGGGCGAACAGGTAGTCGAGCTTGCGCGCGCCGCTCGACACCAGGCGCACTTCCTGGGTGAAGTTGGTCGAATGGAACGGACCGCCCGCGACGGAGCCGTTCGGCAGGATGCTGGTCGGGTCGGCGGCGTTGAGCAGGGTCGGCGTGCCCAGCGTGTCGAGGTCTTCCCGGAAGCGGAAGCGCCAGTCCTGATAGCCGGTGATCGAGATCAGGTTGGCCTGGCCAAGGTCCAGGTTGGCCCGCCCCGTCAGCATGGTCTGCTTGCTGGTGTTCTTCGGTTCGGTGTCGAGGCGGATCCTGTAGTTGTCCGGGCCGGGCGTCAGGCCGACGGCGGACAGGGCCAGCGGCGCGCCAAAGGCGGTGGCACCGGGCTTGACGCTCCGGAAGGTGCGGACCTGGCCGTCGGTCTTGGTGTTGGTGTGCGACGCCGTCAGGGCGATGTTGAGATTGTCGGTCGGATCCAGCTCCAGCCGGCCCCGGACGCCGTAGGAGCGGTCGCCGTTGAGCTTGTGACCGGTGTTGAGGTTGCGGACATAGCCGTCGCGGTCACCGTAGAAGGCGTTGAGGCGGAAGCCGGCCTTGTCCGAGATCGGGCCGGAGATCATGCCGTCGACGCGCTTTTCGCCGTCGCTGGTCAGGGCGCCGCCGACCGAGCCGGTCAGGGTCTTGGTCGGCGCCTGGGTGACGATGTTGATGACGCCGGCGGCGGCGTTCTTGCCGAACAGCGTGCCCTGCGGTCCGCGCAGCACTTCAAGGCGGGCGATGTCGTTGAGGCCCGAGAAGGCCTGGGCCTGCTGCAGCAGCGCGACGTCGTCGACCACCACGGCGACGCTGGGCTCGATGCCGATGCTGAACGAGAAGGTGCCGATGCCCCGCAGGTTGATGCTGTTGCCCGTGGCGTTGGTGTTCTCGGTCACCGTCAGGCTGGGCGAGATGCGCACCACGTCCGTGACCTGGACCACGTTGCGCGTTTCAAGCTGCTCGCCGCTCACCGCGCTGACCGCGGCGGGCACGTCCTGGAGGTTCTGTTCGCGTTTCTGCGCGGTCACGACGATGGTGTCGAGCGCGGTGGCCTCGTCGGCCGGCTGGGCCGCGGTCTGCGCCCAGGCGTGACCCGACATCGCGACCAAGGCGGCGCTGGCCATCCAAAGAAGACGCCTGTTCATGTTTCCCCTCCTATTTTTCTTGATGAGCGGCCTGTCCGCTCTCGCTTAATCTGCCTGACCAATTTTGGGGATCGAGGATTTGCGTCAACCTCTTTTTGCCTGACAACTTGACCGATCCGGCCCACAATCACCGCGCTGACCCGGCGGTCGGCGACGGATCCTGGAGGTAGGGAATGGCGGCTCGCGCAAAGGGGAGCGCGGAAAAGGTCGGCGCGGCCGAGGACGGAACCTCGAACGGCGACCGAATCTACCAGAGGCTGGCCCGGCATATTTTCGACGACCTGGTCGCCGGACGGTACGAGATCGGCAGCCGCCTCCCCGCCGAACGCGAGCTCTGCGTC
Source organism: Caulobacter sp. BE254 (assembly GCF_031457295.1). NCBI lineage: Bacteria > Pseudomonadati > Pseudomonadota > Alphaproteobacteria > Caulobacterales > Caulobacteraceae > Caulobacter > Caulobacter sp. BE254. The sequence continues at coordinate 28,728 of NZ_JAVDWJ010000007.1, forward strand.
GAATACGGCGCCAGCCGCCCGGCGGTGCGCGAGGCGCTGATCGCCCTGGAGGTGCAGGGCTATATCGACATCCGCGTCGGCTCGGGCGCCTATGTTCGCCGCCTGCCGGGCCGCGAAGACCATCCAGGCTTTGCCATTACGGCCTTTGAGCTCACCGAGACCCGCCTGGCGTTCGAGGGCGAGGCCGCCGCGCTGGCCGCCAAGCAGATCACCGACGACGAGATCGCCAAGCTTGAGGCCCTGCTGGACGACATGACCGCCGAGAACCTGCGCGCGAAGGTCACCGAGGACGCCGACCGCGAGTTCCACATGACGATCGCCAGGGCCACGCGCAATGCCGGCATCGTGCTGATGATCGACGAGCTCTGGCGCCTGCGCTCGACCTCCCCAGCCTGCGCCCTGCTGCACGACAAGGCCCGCAGCGCCAAGATCCGCCCCGTCGTCGCCGAGCACCGCCGGATCGTCGAAGCCCTGAAAGCCCGCGATTCGCAGGCGGCCCGCGCGGCCATGCGCGCCCATCTTGCCGCGGTCATGGACCACCTGCTGTTCACCACCGAGGAGATCGCCCTGGAAGAAGCGCGCCGCGCCGCCGCCGGAGCCCGCGCCCGCTTCTCGAAGGTCGCCGAGATCTGACTGACCAATTTTTGTAAATTGATCTGGCAGATTCGTTTCGAGGCGCTAAGCTCGCCCTAACGTCGCAATTCAGGCGGCGCGTGGGAGGCATGCCGATGAAGCGATTGTTGCTGGCCACGACGATGGCGATCCTGGTCGCCCCCCTGATCGCCCCAGCGATCGCGCGCGCCGAGGCGGCGTCCGACCCGGTTCGGGTCCAGACCCCGCTGGCGCAGGACTGGCGCTTTCGTCAGGACGACGGGCTGAGCGGCGTCGAGAACCCGGCCTTCGACGACCAGGATTGGGCGCGCGTGACCGTGCCCCATACCTGGAACCGCGTGGGCGTCTACCTGCCCGGCCCTGTCGAGCGGCTCAACAGGTCCGAGACGATCAACAAGACCCAGGGCGTGGGCTGGTACCGCCTGTCGTTCACCGCGCCCAGGCTGGACGGCCGCCGCGCCTATCTGCAGTTCGACGCCGCCAGCCGCAACGCCAAGGTCTGGCTGAACGGCGCCTATCTGGGCGAGCACCAGGGCGGCTTTTCGCGGTTCCGTCTCGACGCCACCGACGCCCTGCGGGCCGACGGCCAGAACCTGCTGGTCGTGCGCGCCGACAACACCAAGCCCGCGCCCGGCTCGGCGACCGCCGACAACCTGCCCTTGACCGGCGACTTCTTCGTGCACGGCGGCCTCTACCGCCCGGTCAGCCTGGTGCTGACCAGCCCCGTCCATTTCGACATGCTCGATTTCGGCGGCCCCGGGGTCTATGCGACCACCACCGACCTTTCCGCGGCCAAGGCCGGGATCCAGGTCCGAGCCCGGCTCCGCAACGACCTGGCCAAGGCCCGGCCGGTCCGGCTGGAGACCAGGCTCTATGACGCGGCCGGTCACGTGGCCGCCCAAGCCAGCGCTTCGGTCGCCCTGCCCGCCAAGGGCGCCCAGGAGACGGCGCTGTCGCTGTCGGTGGCCGATCCCCATCCTTGGAACGGGACGGCCGATCCTTACCTCTACAGGCTGGAGACCGACCTGGTCGGCGCCGACGGCAAGGTGCTGGACCGCGTCTCGACGCCGTTCGGCGTCCGCCAGATGGGCTTCGACCCCGAGCGCGGGTTCCTGCTGAACGGCAAGCCCTACCGCCTGCACGGCGTCGGTTATCACCAGGACCGCGAAGGCAAGGGCTGGGCGATCGACGCGGCGGATGTCGAGGAAGACATGGCGATCCTGCGGGAGATGGGCGCCAACACCATTCGCCTGACCCACTACCAGCACGGCCAGGTCATCCACGACCTGGCCGACAAGTACGGCTTCGTCCTGTGGGACGAGATCCCGCTGGTCTCGGCCTGGACGACGGGCGGCGCGCTGGAGCCCACCCCGGGCCTGGTTGAAAATGCGCGCCAGCAGCTCAAGGAACTGATCCGCCAGAACGCCAACCACGCCTCGGTGGCGACCTGGGGCATCGCCAACGAGGTCGATTTCGGCAACTCGTTCCCCGCCTTCCTGACCGGCTACAAGGACGGCGCGCCCGATCCCATGCCGCTGCTGAAGGCGCTGAACACCCTGGCGCACGAGGAAGATCCCAGTCGCCCGACGGCGCTGGCGACCTGCTGCGAAGGCCGGGTGTTCGCGGCCGGCGTCGACGTTCCGACCACCGCCGAGGCGGCCGATCTGGGCGGCGCCAACCGCTATTTCGGCTGGTATTTCGGCGCGCCCGAAGACCTGGGACCGCACCTGGACGCGCTGCACGCCAAGCGTCCGCGCCAGCCGCTGTCCGTCACGGAGTATGGCGCCGGCGGCGGGGTAACCATCCACACCGACGACGTTCTGGGCGGGCCAATCGACTCCCGGGGCCGCGTGCAGCCGGAGGAATATGAGAGTTACATCCACGAGACCGCCTGGGCGACGCTGTCGCAGAAGCCCTATCTCTGGGGAACCTGGCTGTGGAACGCCTTCGACTTCGCCACCACCATTCGCCACGAGGGCGACGCCGACGATATCAACACCAAGGGCCTGGTCACCTACGACCGCAAGATCCGCAAGGACGCCTGGTACTTCTACAAGGCCAACTGGGCGACGACGCCGACGATCCACATCAACGGCCGGCGCTATGTCGACCGCGCCTATCCCGTCACGGACGTGCGCGTCTATTCGAACGGCGCGGCCACGGAGCTCACCCTGAACGGCCGATCGCTGGGCGAGCGCGCCGATTGTCCGCAGCGGGTCTGCGTCTGGCCGGCCGTCCGCCTGGAGCCGGGAGAGAACGTCCTGGTCGCCCGCGCCCGGTTCGAAGGCCAGACGGTCGAGGACCGCATCGTCTGGCGTCGCCCAAGCGACGCGAACGCGCCGATCCGCATCGACGCGGGATCTCTCGTCGGGGCCGGCAAGGCGGTCAAGTTCGGCTCGGACGCCTTCTTCAAGGGCGGCCAGGCCCTGTCGGCCAACACCCCCGCCGACTATGGGCGGCCCGAGGTCCGGGCGGCGATCACCGGGACCGAGGAGATCGACGCCGCCAGCAGCTACCGGCAAGGCCGCTTCATCTATGCGGTCCCCCTGACGCCCGGCCGCTACAGCGTGCGCCTGACCTTCGTCGAGCCCAAGCTGGCGGCCGGCGAGCGCCGCTTCGATGTCGTGGCCAGTGGCGCCCGGGTCCTGCCGGACCTGGACGTGGCCGCTGAAGCCGGCGGTCCGCTCAAGGCCCTGACCAGGACCTTCGAGACCAGCGTCGCCGATCAAGGCCTGACGCTGGCGTTCAACCCAAGCCGGGGCGAGGCGATCGTCTCGACGATCGAGATCACGCCCCTGCAAGCCGCCAAGCGTCAGGAACCGGCGGCGCGTTGAGGGCCCGGATCCGTTTGCTCACCGCTATTTGGCGGAGCCGGCCGGCGGGCGGCCCGCCCAAACCCTTGTTTTCGCGCCTTCAGCTCGCCGCCGCCGTCGGCTCCAGCGCGTAGACTCGCGAGCAGTACTCGCAGGTCACGTGGATCTTGCCGTCGGGCTCGATCATCTCGGCCACTTCCTCGGCCGTGAACGAGCCCAGCACTGCGCCGATGCGGTCTTCCGAGCAGCGGCAGAAGGCGCGCAGCGGCTTTTCCTCCAGCAGGCGCACGCCGTCCTCGTTGAACAGCCGCCACAGCAGGGTGGTGGTCGGCACGGTCGGGTCGATCAGTTCGTCCTCGCCGGTGGTCTCGAACAGGGCCTGGACGTGGGTCCAGGCCTCCTTCGTCTCGCCGCGGCTCTCGTCGCCGGCGATGGCCTGGATCAGGATGCCGCCGGCCCGCCACTTCAGGCCCTCGCCGCTGTCGGCCTGGCCGACGGCCAGACGGACCCGGGTCGGGGTCTGCTCGGACTGGGCGAAGTATTGCTCGGCGCACAGGGCCAGGGTCTCGCCTTCGATCGGGGTGATGCCCTGGTAGCGGTCCATGTCCGGACCCTGGTCGACGGTCATCACGAAGGTGCCGCCGCCCAGCAGGGTGCGGGCCCCTGGACGCGCGAAACCCTCCGAGGCCTTGGCCACCTCGTCCGGATCGAACCGGCAATAGCCGCGCAGGGCGCCGGTGGTGTCGTAGTCGACCACGACGTAACGCACGGGCCCGTCGCCCTGGGCCTGGACGATCAGCCGGCCCTCGAACTTCAGGCTGGAGCCGACCAGGGCGGCCAGGGCGCAGGCCTCGCCCAGCAGGTTGGCGACAGGCTCGGGATAGTCGTGGCGGGTCAGCACCTCGTCGACCGCCGCGCCCAGGCGCACGGCCCGGCCGCGCACGGGCAGGCCTTCGATCTGGAAGGCGGAAACGAGGTCGTCGGGAGCGTCCCCGAAGGCGGTTTGGGCGGCGATGTCGGTCATGGGGAGGCTAGATAGGCGGTTCGGCGGAAATTGCGAGGGGGAGAGTTGGCGCACCTGCCCCCTACGGGTCGCTTCGCGACCGTCTTCCCCCATAGGGGGAAGAGCCTAAGGCGCGAAGGCTCCGCCCCCTGTGGGGGCGGACAGACCGCGAAGCGGTCAGGTGGGGGCAAGTGTCAGCCGCTCAATCCACAAACGGCTTCTCGATCTCGTACACCGCGTCTTCCAGCTTGTCGCGGAACAGCTGCTGGGCGTCCTGGACGCCCTGGTTGTAGTAGTACGGCCCCATCTGCTCGGAGATGAAGTCCAGCAGGAACCCGGCCTGCAGCGGGCTGGCCTCGCAGTCGAGTTCGCGGTCCAGATAGCGCGTCAGCTTGTCGAGCAGGGCGTCGCGCTTCTGCTTGTTGAACTCGATCTTGGCCATCGTGCGCCTCCTAGCCGATGGCCCCGAAGCACCAGGCCAGCACCGACTTCTGGGCGTGGATGCGGTTCTCCGCCTCGTCCCAGGCCAGCGAGCGCGGGCCGTCCAGCACGCTGTCGGTGACCTCCTCGCCGCGGTGGGCCGGCAGGCAGTGCAGGAAGACGCCGTCGGGCGCCGACAGGTCCATCAGCGCGTCGTCGACCTGGTAGGGCTCCAGGGCCGCCAGGCGCTCGTCATGGTCGGTGTCGCCCATCGACACCCAGGTGTCGGCCACCACCACGTCGGCGCCGCGCACGGCCTCGCGCGGGTCGTCGGTCATCGTGATTTGGCCCTGGCGCTCCTGGGCGCGGGCCAGGTCGACCAGGTCGGGGTGGTAGACCGCCGGGCAGGCGATGTTCAGCTTGAAGCCCAGCAACGGCGCGGCGTGGATGAAGCTGGAACAAACGTTGTTGCCGTCGCCGACCCAGGCGATGGTCTTGCCGCCGACGTCGCCGCGATGCTCCTCGATCGTCAGCAGATCGGCCATGATCTGGCACGGGTGGCTCTTGTCGGTCAGGCCGTTGATCACCGGCACGGTCGAGACCTGGGCGAAGCGCTCGACGTCGGCGTGGCTGTTGGCGCGGATCATCACCGCATCGACCATCCGCGACAGCACCTTGGCGGTGTCCTCGATGGTCTCGCCGCGGCCCAGCTGCATGTCGTTGGACGTGGAAATGATGCCGCTGCCGCCCAACTGGCGGATCGCCGCGTCGAACGAGAAGCGGGTGCGGGTCGAGTTCTTCTGGAAGATCATCGCCAGCACGCGGTCGGCGGCCGGGGCGTCGGCGTCGACGCGGCCCTTGGGCCAGCCGGCGCGGGCGGCCTTGCGGGCCTTGGCGTCCTCCAGCATCAGCCGCAGCGTCGGGCCGTCCAGCTTCCACAGGTCGATGAAGTGCCTGGGTTCGGTCATTGCAAATCCCCCTGCCCGCCCGCCCCGGCCTTGCCGGAACGAGCGGTTTGATCGGTCGCGGCCGTGTTTAGGCGGCGGCTTTGGCCCGGGCGGCCTCGCAGGCCTTTTCGAGCTTGGCGATGGCCTCGGATGCTTCCTCGACCGTCAGGTTCAGCGGCGGCAGCAGGCGCACGCAGTTGTCGCCGCCGCCGGCGATCAGCAGCTTCTCGTCGCGGGCCAGGACCATGAACTCGCGATTGTTCGGGACCAGCTTGATGCCGATCAGCAGGCCCTTGCCGCGGATGTCGACGATGACGTCCGGGAAGCGGTCCTTGAGGCCTTCCAGCTGCTGGGTGAAGAAGCCGGCGACGGTCTTCACGTTGTCCAGGATCTCCGGCGTGTTGATCGCGTCGAACGCCGCCTTGCCCACGGCCATGGCCAGGGGGTTGCCGCCGTAGGTCGAGCCGTGGACGCCCGGGGTCATGCCGCGCGCGCCCTCGGTGGACGCCAGGCAGGCGCCGACCGGGAAGCCGCCGCCCAGGGCCTTGGCCACCGCCATGATGTCCGGCGCGGCGTCGCTGGCCCATTCGTGGGCGAACAGCTTGCCGGTCCGGCCCATGCCGCTCTGGACCTCGTCGAAGATCAGCAGGACGCCGGCGTCGCGGGTGATCTGGCGCAGCTCGTTGAGCTGGGCGTCGGTCAGGGCCCGCGCCCCGCCCTCGCCCTGCACCGGCTCGATGATCACCCCGGCCGTGGTCGGGCCGATGGCGGCCTTCAGGGCGTCCCAGTCGCCGAACGGCAGCTGGATGTAGCCCGGCAGGCGCGGCCCGAAGCCGTCCAGGTAGCCGGGATTGCCCGAGGCGTTGACCGCCGCGTACGAGCGGCCGTGGAACGAGCCGTCGAAGCCGATGATGTCGACCCGCTCGGGCTGGCCGTTGACCACGTGGTAGCGGCGCGCGGCCTTCAGGGCGCACTCGATCGCCTCGGTGCCGGAGTTGGTGAAGAACACCACGTCGGCGAAGGTGGCCGCGCACAGCCTGTCGGCCAGCACTTCCTGCTCGGGGATCGTGTAGATGTTGGAGACGTGCCAGAGCTTCTCGCCCTGGGTCTTCAGCGCATCGACCAGCACCGGGTGGGCGTGGCCCAGGCCGCAGGTGGCGATGCCGGCCACGCAGTCCAGATATTCCTCGCCGGTGGTCGAGAACAGGCGCGCGCCTCGGCCTCGCTCGAACGCCAGCGGGGCGCGGTTGTAGACGCCCATGATGTGGTGTTGTGCGGGGTTAGACGACGTCGACGTGCTCAAGACGGCCTCCCAAAAAGGAAAGAAGCCCCCGTGCTCGAAAGCGCGGGGACCGGAAGGCCCAGCGTTGTCGGCGTGTAAGCCGGCCCTGTCAACAAACCGGCCGTGAATTTTGGGTGTCAGGGACGGTTGAGCCACACTGTTTGCGGTCCCATGCCGGACCAGCCGGTTGAACTGAGATCGTCAAGACCGTACGCCTTGATCGCTCGGGGGAGCCTAGGTTCAGGAGATCGTCCATGAAGCCCCTCGCGCCCGCCCTCCTCGCTCTCACGCTCTTGACCGGCACGCTCTTGACCGGATGCGCCGGCGCCGCGTCCGCGCCGCCGTCCGGCCCGTCCAGCGCGGCGGTCACCGGCCAGGTCGTCTGGCGCGAGCGGATCATGCTGCCGCCCCAGACCAAGGTGATCGTGCGGCTGCAGGACGTCAGCCTGGCCGACGCCCCGGCCAAGGTCATTTCCGAAGCCGTGATCCCCGCCCAGACCCCGCCCGTCGCCTTTTCGCTGGGCTACGACCCGGCCCAGGTTTCGCCGTCGGCCCGCATCGCCGTCTCGGCCCGGGTCGAGGTGGACGGGCAGTTGAAGTTCATCAACGACACCCACATCCCGGTCATCAACGGCGGACCGACGCAGGACGTCGAGGTGCTGGTGAAGGGGGTTCCTTGAATCCGCTCATCCCGGCGTTTTGAGAATGTAGAAGGCAAAACGGCCGCCTCCCTGGGGAAGCGGCCGTTTCATCAAACACCCTTGGCGGCGACCTAGCTCTTCAGCCGGTACCCGGTCCGGAACAGCCACCAGCACCACAGGAACAGCCCCACCGACAGGGCCGCGGTCACCACCGCCCCGATCGCCACCGAGCCGTCGGCGTGGCCGATGAAGCCGTAGCGGAAGCCGTCGATCAGGTAGAAGAACGGGTTGAAGTGGCTGGCCGAGCGGAACGGCTCGGGCAGGCGGTCCACCAGGTAAAAGGTGCCCGACAGGAAGGTCATGGGCATGATCAGGAAATTGGTCACCGCGGCCAGCTGGTCGAACTTCTCGGCCCACAGACCGGCCAGCACGCCGGCCAGGCCCAGGATGATCGAGGCGCCGACCGCGAAATAGACGATCGCCCACAGGTGGCTGACCTGCAGGCCCGCGCCGGGCAGCACGCCGATCACCAAGGCCGTGACCGCTCCCACCACGACGCCGCGCGTCGCCGCGCCCAGGCCGAACGCGGCCACCTGCTCCAGCGGCGACAGCGGCGGGGTCAGGAAGTCCGGCGTCAGGCCCATCATCTTGGCCTGGATCAGCGATGAGGACGAATTGGCGAAGGCGTTGTTGAGGATGGCCATCATGATCAGGCCCGGGGCCACGAAATGGCCGAAGGTCACGCCGCCCACCGCCGGCCGGCTGCCGCCCACCGCCACCACGAACACCAGCATGTAGAGCAGGGTCGTCACCACCGGGGCGGCCACCGTCTGGGTGCCCACCTTCCAGAAGCGGCGGATCTCGCGCTGGTAGAGGGTGAAGAACCCGCTCCAGTTCCAGCCGTGATAGTCGCGCGGCTGCGGGGGGATGACGGAGGCCGTCACGTCTTTCATGGTCTTGCGGTCCTGGAGGTCTCGATCGAACGGCCCGAGGGCCTGGCGCCGCCAGGGCCCTCGATCAGCCAAGCCCCTGGCATGTGCGCTTGAGGCGAGCCCGGCGCAAGCGGCGCTTCGACGGAATCAATATGTTGTTTCTGTGGACAGACCGGATGGCGCCTATTGTGTGTTTTAACGTATTCTTTACACTATCTGGTAGGCGAGCGGCCGGCGGGGTCGTCCGTACACCAGATGTAGAGGCCGGGGCGAGTCGGGGAAACCCGTTTCGGACTCTTTTTTAGGCGGAGATGGGTCATGAGCTGGACTGACGAACGGGTCACCACCTTGAAGAAGCTCTGGCTGGACGGCCTGTCCGCCAGTCAGATCGCCAAACAGCTGGGCGGCGTCACGCGCAACGCCGTGATCGGCAAGGTGCACCGCCTGGGCCTGTCGGGCCGCGCCGCGCCGTCGCAACCGGCGCGCCCGGCCTTCAAGGCCCCGCGTCCGGCGCGTCCGGCCGCCACGGCCATGCCCTCGGCGCCGCGCCGGGTGATCGCCGCCGAGCCGGCGGCTCTGCCGGCCGTGGCCCAGCAGCCGTCGGTCCCGGCGTTCCGCGCCGAGGAGCCGGGCTCGGCCACCGTGCTGACCCTGGGCGCCCACATGTGCAAGTGGCCGATTGGCGACCCGTCGACCGACGGCTTCACCTTCTGCGGCCGCCGCTCGTCGGACGGCCCGTACTGCAACGAGCACGCCCGGGTCGCCTACCAGCCGCAGCAGACCAAGAAGAAGTCGGGCCCGACCGAACTGGCCCGCTCGCTGCGCCGCTACATCTAGCCCGTCCCCAACGGCGGACCGAAAATCCCGGACGGCCCGAAAGGCCGCTCCGGGATTTTTTCGTATGGGGCCTGCGCCAGGCGCCGCCGCGCGCCTGGACGAAAACCGGATTCCAGCCCAAGCTGCTCTACCTGGGCGCGTTTCGCCCGCCCTGTCCGCTACCCGTGAGCGTCGCATGCCGTTGCCCCCGAAGACCCCCTTCCAGCTGTGGAAGGACACCATCGACACGGAAAAGACGAACCCGGCCTGGCACGGCTACGACGCGATTATCAAAAGCACGGTCGACAAGTACAACGCTCACCTGCAGTCGGCCCCGGGCTTCACCGCGCTGGACTGGAAGCTGATCAAGGCGATGGCGTGGACCGAGACCGGAGCCACCGCCAAACTGGCCTGGGCGACACGGCCCATGCAGATCGGCAACAAGGACGACCCAGGCCTGGCCGCCTTGTTGGGCGGCAAGGAGGGCGGCGAACTGATCATGCCCAGCGACATCGCCAGCGGCTTGACGGTCCAGAATGTCGGCACCGACCCGGTGAAAAACATCCAGGCGGGCGTCGGCTATCTGCTGATGCGGGCCGCCAACTTCAAATACGACGACGTCTGGAATCCCAAGGCCCCGATCGACGAGTACAAAGTCGCCGCCGGTGACAGCATCGATCGCATCGCCAAGCGCACCGGCTCGACCGTGGGCCACCTGTACTGGCTCAATCCCGGCCTTCAGAGCGAGATGGACCAGCACAGGCCATTGAAGATCGGCCGAGCCCTCAAGGTTCAAAAAGCCACGAACACGAAGATGATCGCCGGCTTCAAGTCGCTCGACAACGCCACCGTGGCCCGGCTCTACAATGTCGGCGACAGTCGTTACGCCGAAAAGCTCGCCTATTGCCAGGGGAAGATCAAATGAAACCCTCTCCCCGTCTCCTTCTGCTTGCCCTGCTTCTGTGCGCGCCCGCCACGGCGCGCGACAGAGCGCCTCATCCTCCCGCGCGGACACCAACCGCCGCTTCGCCGCCGAGCAGGCCACACCTTCAGTTGGGCGTCTTCGAGGGCACCGGACGCGCCTGCAGTGGACTTTTGAAGATCACCCCCAAGCGGCTAAGCTGGAGCCCCCCCTTCAATCCCTGCCCCCCGTCAGCCTTCACCCTGGCGGAGCGTCGCCAGGAGGGCGCCACCACCCAATGGATTTATCAACGTGTCGGCGCTCCCAAGAGCTGCCTCTATAAAGTTGTGATCCTGGAAAAGGCGGTCGACCCGAGCGACACGACATCTTGGAGCGTCTACGGCTTCACCTCGATGAAAGCCTACAAGGCTAACTCCAATGTCTGGCTCAACTGCCCTCTGGTGAAGCTCGACTAGCTCGATGACTCGGGGACGCCAAAGCTGCACGTTCGCCCATGGCTTTGACGTGGATCCACAGACCTGACCATGAAACCCTCGTCCCGCCTCCTCCTCCTCGCGCTTCTGCTGTGTGCGCCCGCTGCGGCGCGCGCTAGGGCGCCTGACAAGCCCGTGCGGGCCGAGTCCGCTGTCCCGCCGGGCGAGCCCCGCCTTCAGCTCGGCCTCTTCGACGGCACTGGACGCGCCTGCGGTGGACAATTGAAGATCACACCCAAGCAGTTGAGCTGGAGCCCCCCCTTCAGCCCCTGCCCCCCCTCGACCTTTACCCTGGCGGAGCGTCGCCAGAAGGGCGAAGCCACCCGTTGGGTCTATCGGCTCGTCGGCGCGCCCAAAAGCTGCACCTACAAGGTGGTTGTTCTGGAAAAGGTGGCCCGCCCGGAGGCCAGGATCGCCTGGAACGCCTACAGCTTCACCTCGATGAAAGCCTATAGAGCCGACTCCAACGACCAGCTCAGTTGCTATCTGGTGAAGCTGGATTAGTCGACGGCAGGCGGTTGGAGATGCTAGGACGGATCCGACGGCCCTTGTTTGAATTGCGAAGGCCCGATCATGAAGCTCGCGCCCCGCCTCTTCCTGCTCACCCTGCTGCTGTACGCACCCGCCGCGGCGCGCGCCGGGGCACCCGACAAGCCCGCGCCGGCCGCCGCTGCGCCGCCGAGCGAGCCCCGCCTTCAACTCGGCGTCTTCGAGGGCACCGGACGCGCCTGCAGCGGACTGCTGAAGATCACGCCCAAGCGGCTGAGCTGGAAGACCCCCTTTAGTTCCTGCCCCACCTTGGCCTTCACCCTGGCGGAGCGTCGCCAGGAGGACGGGACCACCCGATAGGTCTATGGGCGCGTCGGCGCCCCCAAGAGCTGTTTCTACAAATTGGTTGTGCTGAAGAAAGTGGTCAGCCCAGACAGCTCGATCGCGTGGAACGTCACTGGCTTCACCTCGATGCAGGCCTACAAGGCCAGCTCTGATATCCGTCTCAGTTGCTATCTGGTGAAGCTGGATTAGTTCGGCGACGAGGGATCGAGACGCGGCCCCCAGAGTTTTCACCTGGATCTCACAGGCCTCACCATGAAGCCCTCGCTCCGTCTCCTCCTCCTCGCGCTTCTGCTGTGCGCACCCCCGGCGGCTCTCGCCAGAGCGCCCAACAAGCCCGCGCAGACGCCGGCCACCGTTTCACCGCCGGTCGAGCCGCGCGTCCAGCTAGGCGTGTTCGAAGGCACAGGACGGGCCTGCAGCGGACTGCTGAAGATCACTCCCAAGCGGTTAAGCTGGAACACCGCCTTCAGTCCCTGCCCCGCCTCGGCCTACACCCTGGTCGAGCGTCGCCGGGAGGGCGACGCCACCCAATGGGCCTATCGGTTCGTCCGTACGCCCAAGAGCTGCTTCTACAAGGTGGTGATGCTGAAAAAGCTCGTCGACGTGGACGGCCGGGTCGAATGGCACGCCTCCGGCTTCACCTCCATGAAAGCCTACAAGGCCGAAGCCAAGGTCGATCGGCTCAACTGCCCTCTGGTGAAGCTGGATTAATCGACGGTCGGCGGCTCGGGACACGCCCTCGCCTCAGGGGCCGAGTCGTAGCCGGGGACGCGCTCTCACGGCAGGACGCCCGCCGGCTTGCAGGGCGCTGGCCGTGAGTGCGTGTCCCCAACGGACCTGCTGAGTCCGGCGCTGAAGTCCCATGACGCCGTGATGTGGGTGGGGACATGCATTCACCCGACGGCCGGGGATCGATGCGCAAGGCCTTGCCATGAGTGCACCTCCCCGGCTGCGAGGCGGCCAAGTTGTGCGTCCAAGATCCTCCCCCTGTGGGGGAGGTGTCGCCCAAAGGGCGACGGAGGGGGAGTGATCGGCCGATGGCCGCAACCCGGATCGACGACCCCAAAACGCCCCCCACCGATCGCTGCGCGATCGCCTCCCCCATGGGGGGAGGGGCTGGAGCCCATTTCAGCCAAACCCCGATCCGTCCTATCTAGAGGCCCATGACCGACACCGTCGCCCCTGATTCCAACGCCCAGGCCTATTCCGTCTCGGAACTGGCCTTCGCCCTGAAGCGCACGCTGGAAGACCGGTACAGCTTCGTGCGACTGCGCGGCGAGCTTTCCAAGGTCACCCACCATTCCAACGGCCACGTCTACCTGACCGTCAAGGACGACAAGGCCGCCATCGACGGCGTGATCTGGAAGGGCAATGTCCGCCAGTTGCAGATCCGGCCCGAGCACGGGCTGGAGGTCATCGTCACCGGCAAGATCACCACCTATCCGGCCGGCTCGCGCTACCAGATCGTCATCGAGACCATGGAGGCGGCCGGGGTCGGCGCCCTGCTGGCCCAGTTGGAGCGCCTGAAGGCGAAACTCCAGGCCGAGGGCCTGTTCGCTCCCGACCGCAAGCGCCCCCTGCCCGCCATGCCCGCCGTGATCGGGGTGATCACCAGCCCGACCGGGGCGGTGATCCGCGACATCCTGCACCGCATCCGCGACCGCTGGCCCTGCCAGGTGCTGGTCTGGCCCTGCGTGGTCCAGGGCGATGCCGCCGCCGGCCAGGTCAGCGCCGCGATCCGCGGCTTCAACGCCATCGCGCCCGGCGGTTCCGTGCCACGCCCCGACATCCTGATCGTCGCCCGGGGCGGCGGCTCGGTCGAGGACCTGTGGGCCTTCAACGACGAGGGCCTGGCGCGCACCGTGGTCGAAGGGACGATCCCGCTGATCTCGGCCGTCGGCCACGAGACCGACACCACCCTGATCGACTTCGTCTCCGACCGCCGCGCCCCGACCCCGACCGCCGCCGCCGAGATGGCCACCCCCGTCCTGGCCGAGTTGCGGGCCCTGGTCAGCGACTACGACCGTCGCCTGAACACTTGCGGCGGCCGGGCGATCGAGGAGCGCCGCACCCGCCTGGTCGGCGCCGCCCGCGGCCTGCCCCGTCCCGCCGACCTGCTGGCCCTGGCCCAGCAGCGCCTGGACCTGGCCGTGCGCGGCCTGCCGCGTCTGGACGACCTGACCGCCCCGGCCGAGCGCCGCTTCAAGGAGGTCGCCGCCCGCCTGGACGCGGCCCTGCAGCGCAACACCGACATCCACGCCCGCGACCTCTTGAAGGTCACCGCCCGCCTGTCGCCCGACACTCTGCATCGCCAACGCGCCGACTGCGGCCGGCGGGTGCAGGACCTGGGCCGGCGGCTGGACCTGGCCGCCCGGCGCGTTCCGGAACGCGTCGCCCAGCACGCCCGCCTCCCGGCCTTGCAGGAGCGGATGAACAACTGCGCCACGCGGCGACTGGAGCGCGAGACCGACCGCCTGGTCGCCCTGGACAAGCTGCGGATCTCGCTCAATCCCGAACGGCCCCTGGAGCTTGGCTTCGCCCTGGTCCGCAAGGCCGACGGCACGATCGCCCGCTCGGCGGCCGAACTGACCAGCGGCGAACGCGTGAACCTGAAGTTCAAGCAAGGCGACCGCGACGCGGTGATCGACGGCGAGGGCTCGCCCCCGACCCCGCCGCCGCCGCCCGTCGCCGCGCCCCGCCCGTCTCCCAGGCCCAAGCCGCCTCCCTCCCCGGACCAGGGCAGCCTGTTTTGACCCCGCGCGCCTCCGCCCACCTGTTCCCCGGCCCTCAACTGGCGTAAAAGACCTGCATGAACGCGTTCGACCCCCATCTCGGCAAATCCGGCGGCCCGGCCACCCTGCACTATGGCGACGGCGAGTTCGCCGTCATGAGCCCGGGGCAATACGTGCTGTGCGCGGTCACCGGCGCGAAGGTCGCGCTGGAAGCCCTGCGCTACTGGAGCCCCGAGTTGCAGGAGGCCTATGCCGGCCCGGCCGAGGCCCTCAAGCGCTGGCGGGAGAGCCGCGGCTGAACCGCCGCCGCGCGCTCGTCGGCCTGGCCACGGGCCTGACCGGCGCGCTTTCCCTGGGATCCGTCGCCCGCGCCGCCGCGCCGGGCCTGTCCCTGTCGGGCCGCTTCGTGCAGGGCGGTTTCGCGGTCGGCCGCACCGCGCCTCGCGCCACCGTGCTGCTGAACGGCGCCCCCGTCGCCCAGGCCTCGGCGGCCGGGTGGTTCGTGATCGGCTTCGATCGCGACGCCCCGCCGGCGGCCTTGATCACGGTCGCGACCCCGGAGGGCTCGGCCAGCCAACAGCTGACGATCGCGGCCGGGGATTTCGACATCCAGCGGATCGACGGCCTGGCCGACGACCAGGTGTCGCCCAGCGACCCGGCCCTGCTGGCCCGCATCGCCGCCGAAAGCGCCCGCAAAAGCGTCGGTTTCGCCAGTCGCATCGACGGCGACTTTTTCCGCACCGGCTTCATCCTGCCGGTCCAGGCCGTGCGGCGCTCGTCCCGGTTCGGCGGCCAACGGATCCTGAACGGCCAGGCCAAGCGCCCGCACTACGGCGTCGATTTGGCCGCGCCGGTCGGCGCGCCGGTGGTCGCCCCGGCGGCCGGGATGGTCAGCTTCGCCGAGACTGGCCTGCACTTCGAGGGCGGCCTGATCCTGATCGACCATGGCCAGGGCCTGGTCACCGCCTATCTGCACCTGTCGCGCATCGCCGTCGTCGCCGGCCAGTCGGTGACCCAGGGCCAGGTGATCGGCGCCGTCGGCAAGGAAGGCCGCGCCACCGGTCCGCACCTGTGCTGGCGGATGCGCTGGCGCGACCAGAACCTGGACCCGTCCCTGATGGTCGGCTTCACGCCGCCTCGCGCATAGGGCGAGCCCTATCGGTCAATTCCCCTCGCAGGGGATCGACAGCCCGTTGACGGTGAAGTATCCCCCACCATCCCCTTTTTCGCGATGGAGGCCCGCCCCGCATGTCCGCGACGCTCGAGCAGCTGCGGTTCCTGCTGGTGGACGACAACCATCACATGCGGGCGATCGTCTCGACGATCCTGAAAAGCGTGGGCGTGCGGCACGTGCTGGAGGCCATGGACGGGGCCGAGGCCCTGCAGGTGGTGCGCGACCGCCAGATCGACATCGCCATCGTCGACTTCAAGATGTCGCCCCTGGACGGGGTGCAGTTCACCCAGCTGGTCCGCCAGTCGCCCGACAGCCCCGACCCGTTCCTGCCGATCATCATGCTGACGGGTTTCGCCGAGCGGCACCGGGTGTTCGAGGCCCGCGACGCCGGCGTGACCGAGATCGTCGTCAAGCCGGTCACCGCCCGCTCGCTGCTGGACCGGATCAACACGGTGATCTTCAAGCCCCGGCCGTTCATCCGCGTCGAGGACTATTTCGGACCCTGCCGCCGTCGCCGCGACGACCCGGCCTATGACGGCCCCCGCCGCCGGGGGACCGAGCGGGCGCTGGAACTCTAGCGTCCAGAAGCCGCCAGCGCGGCATAGACCTCGTTCGGCCAGCGCCGATGGACCCAGAACCATTCCTCGGGCCGCTCGCGGATGCGCTCTTCCATGAAGGCGTTGACCAGCCTGACGCCGGACTCGATGTCGGCCGTGCGGTCGCCGGTGTTGGGCAGGCGGATCGGATCGTGGACCACGGCCCGGAAGCGCGCGCCCTTGATGCGCTGCACCGACATCGGCTGCAGGACCGTTCCGAAGCGGATCGCCAGGCGCGAAGGCCCCGGGGCCGTACGCACGGGATGGCCGAAGAACAGGCCCTCGACGCCGGTGTTGAACTTCTGGTCGTTCATCAGCGCCACCGACTTGCCCTGCTTCATGCCCTCCAGCAGCTCTCGAGCCCCGTCCCCGCCCTTGGGAGCAAACAGCCGCACGCCGTAGCGGAAGCGGCTGGCCTTGATCCGTTCGTCGACATACGGATTGTTGGCCGCCCGGTAGGTCATCTCGCAGACCACCCCGGAATCGACGATGGCCGCCGGCATCACCTCCCAGTTCGACAGGTGTCCCGAAACGAAGACCACCGGGACCTTGTCGGCTGCGATCTGGAACAGGCGCTCCTGGTTGACCACCTCGACCCGCCCGGTGGACGGCAGGATCCTGTCCATCAGCGGGAACTCGGCGAAGGTGCGGCCCAGGCCGTCCCACTGCGCCTTGAGCATGGCCGCCCGCCAGGCCTCGTCCTTGTCGGGAAAGGCCAGCTTCAGATTGCGCACCGCCACCTTGTGGGCGCCGCTCAAGGGCCCGACCGTGCGGCCCAGCCAGCCGCCGAACGCCGAGGCGGCGTCCACGCCGAGCAGGCGCACCACGCCTATGAACAGGTCAAAACCCAGCGCTTCCGCGCGCCAAAGGAGGTCCTGGGCCCAAGGCCGACGCTTATCCGACATGAGCCCTTCGTAGCCTGCTTCGCGGGCGAGTGGGACTCGCCGCGTGCGTCGATCCGCGCGGTTCGCCCGGCACGCGACTTGCGAACTTCGACCCACGCCGTTCCGTTTCGGGACGGGAACATGAAATCGGGGCGTCATCATGGGCAACGACATCGACGTGTATCTGGGCAAGCGCTTGCGCCGCCGCCGCCGCCTGCTGGGCCTGACCCAACAACAGTTGGCCGGCGTCGTCGGGGTGCGCTTCCAGCAGATCCAGAAGTACGAATGCGGCGCCAACCGCATCTCGGCCGCGCGGCTGTGGCAGCTTTCCGAGGCGCTGGAGGTGCCGGTCGGCTATTTCTACGACGGCCTGTCGGACCGGATGGAGAAGGAAACCAACCTGGAGGCCGAAGGCGGCGGCGAGATGTTCGCTCGCAAGGAGACGCTGGACCTGGTGCGCGCCTACTACCTGCTGGGCGAGCGCCCGCGTCGTCGCCTGCTGGACCTGGCCAAGTCGCTGAACGGCGGCGAGATGCTCGAAGCCTAGGTTCGAACGGTGGCGTCGAGTCGAAGGGCGGGCTAAGTCCTCGTCCATGACCCTCGCCGCCGCCCCTCTCGCCCAGCTCGACGCCTTCGTCATCGACCTGAACCGCGCCTCGGCCGCGGCGATCCTGCCGCTGTTCCGGACCGACCATGGGCTGGAAGACAAGGGCGCGGGCAAGAACCTGCCGCGCGACAGCCACGCGGCGTTCGATCCGGTGACGCAAGCCGACCGCGGCGCCGAGGCGGCGATCCGCCAGCTGATCGCCGAGCGCTATCCCGAGCACGGGGTGATCGGCGAGGAGTACGGCGAGGACCGCCCCGACGCCGAGTTCGTCTGGGTGCTGGATCCGATCGACGGCACCCGCGCCTTCATCTCGGGCCTGCCGCTGTGGACCACCCTGATCGGCCTGCGCCACCAGGGGCGTCCGGTGCTGGGCTCGATCGGCCAGCCCTATACCGGCGAGATCTTCATCGGCTCGGCCGCCGGCTCGCGCCTGTTGTCGCGAGGCTCGGAGCAGGTGATCCGGGTGCGCGAATGCCCCAGCCTGACCGACGCGATCATCGCCACCACCGACCCGGACGCCTGTTTCGACGGGGCCGAGCGCGGCGCCTGGCTGCAGGTGCGCGCCGCCGCCAAGCTGGCCCGCCTGGGCTGCGACGCCTACGCCTACGCCATGGTGGCCATGGGCAAGATGGACATGGTCATCGAGGCCGGCCTGAAGTCGTGGGACATCGAGGCCGCCATTCCGCTGATCGAAGGCGCCGGCGGCATCGTCACCGACTGGCGCGGCCAGCCGATCGGCCAGGACGGGGGCCAGATGGCGATCGCCGGCGACCGTCGCTGCCTGGACGAGGCGCTGGTGGCGCTGCGGCGGTCGGCGAAGTAACTAGACCAGTTCGACCCGCAGCTTTCGGCCCACCACCTTGGCGGCGCGCGTCAACGTATCCAGCGTCACGTTGAACTCCTCAGGATCCAGAACGCGGGCCAGTTGGGCGCGGCTGGTTTCCATCAGATCGGCCATCGCCGCCTTGGTCAGCTTGCGATCGCGCATGGCTTCTTGAAGCTGCAGAGCGATGATCCGCTTGATGGCACGCGCGGTCACCTCTTCGCGGACGCCTTCCTCGTCGAGGAAGTCATCAAGCGTTTCGAACTCCGCAACGCGGCTCTTATGAATCTTGTCTGTCATGGCGTCTCCCGTCAGGGACTGGTCTCTCGCTTGCGGCGCAAGGCGATATCGATATCGCGCTTGGGCGTCTTTTGAGCCTTCTTGATGAAGCCATGAACGACGACCAGC
This sequence comes from Caulobacter sp. BE254, assembly GCF_031457295.1. Classification (NCBI taxonomy): domain Bacteria; kingdom Pseudomonadati; phylum Pseudomonadota; class Alphaproteobacteria; order Caulobacterales; family Caulobacteraceae; genus Caulobacter; species Caulobacter sp. BE254. The sequence continues at coordinate 47,647 of NZ_JAVDWJ010000007.1, forward strand.
GCGCCCGCATCGCTGTCTTGATAGAAGATCATCCGGGCTTCGGCGCGCTTCACCGGCAAGGTGCTGCGAACCTCCCAGAGACCGTTTCCAAGCGCCCGACAAAGCGGCAAGCCCATCGGAAAGCCAATCTGGACCGTCTTCAGGTCCTCACCGAGAACGGTGCGATCTTCCTTCGCGAAGCTACGAAGCCAATCCTTGACGACCTTATTTCCAGTAGCGGTTTCATAGAATAGGACGGTGAACATGGCGGGGCTTTCCTGACCGTATGAGCATCAGCGAACCTCCGTGTTCTAGCGTCACGACACGATTGTACCTTATATGGTACTTCGTCAAGTTAAATCCCGACCGCGTCCACCGTCTCGTCGAACGCCTTCCAGAACACCGCCCGGCGGTCGTCCGTCTCGATCAGGATCTCGTGGAAGGCGTCGGGGATCTCGACATAGCGGCCTTGCGGGAGGCGGCCGGCGATCGACTTCTCGTCGGCGATCAGCACGCGGCTGTCCTGCCCCGCCGCGACAATGGTCACCGGGATCGGCACGGCCTCCACTCCCCTGGTCCGGCGCAGGAAGGCGCAGGCCGAGAAGGCGAAGTCGATCCAGCCCCAGGTGATGCCGCCCAGGGCGATGTCGGGATTGGCATGGATCTGGGCTCGGTGGCGGGCATAGCGGGCCGCGTCGTGGGTCAAGGCGTCGTCGGGAAAGCTCTGAACGAACGGGTCGCCGGCGTCGCCCAGCACGTAGTCGCCCTTGTAGCGTGAACGGCTCATCAGCCAGGCCAGGGCGCGGGCGCCGCCGGCGGGCCGAGCGCCGGTGTTGAGACCTAGCATCGGCGCCGACAGCACGGCGGCGGCGAAGCGGCGCTCGCCCGTGGCCAGGACCAGCATCGTCAGGCATCCGCCCATCGAGTGGCCCAAGGCGATCCAGGGCTTGGGCAGCCGCGTCTCGAACGCCGCCAGCAGCGCCTGGTAGTCGCCCAGGAAGTCCTTGAAACCGGCCGCGTGGCCCTTCAGCCGGTCCGGCAAGGCGCGGTGGGACAGCCCCTGCCCGCGCCAGTCGTGGACCAGCACCACGAAGCCGCGGTCCAGCAGGTCCTGCACGACCTCGAAATACTTCTCGATCGGCTCGCTGCGGCCGGGACTGACCACGACCGAGCCGCGAGGCTGACCGTCCGGCGAAAACAAGGCGGCGCGGAGGGTCGCCCCATCCGCGCCGCTGAACCATTCGGCCTGTCCATGATCGGGAACGGGCGCCTCGGGGATCGAGACCAGCGGCGCCACGCTCCCCATGGATCAGCGCATCTTCGCGAAGAGGGCCGCCATCTTCGACTGCAGGGCCATGGCCGTGCCCATGTCCGACAGCTTCAGCTTGCCGGTCATCACCGCCATGGTCGGGTCCAGCGCGCCGGCGCCGATGGCCAGCAGGTCGTCCATCGACAGGGTCATGGTCAAGTCGGCGGGCTTGTCCTCGTTGCTCACCGAACCGCCATCGATGTGGATGACGCCGGCGTCCTTCAGGTCGAACTTGAGGCTCTTGCCCAGTCCGCTGTCCTCGCCGACGGCGGCTTTCATGCGATCGGTGATTTCCTGCAACGTAGCCATAAGCGCGTCTCCCTCTGTGGCGCGTGGATTCTGGGCGGCAGACTGGCCGTTGGATCGCCGCGAGTAAACACTGTTCAGACGCGCCGGCGGCTATTTCTTCTTGTCGTAATAATCCACCGCCGTCGGGGTTTTGGCCAAGCGGACTCGGGCCGCGCCCTTGAACTGGCCTGGCTCGAAGACGACCGTCCCGGCCTCCGACGGCAGCGGCCGAGAGCTTCCGTTAGGGAAGATCGCGACACCGGATTCAGCTTTCTGGAAGGCCAGCCCCTCCATCTGCGGGGCCAGCATGGCCATGGCGCCGGCGGCCTTGCGGATCGTGCTGTTGGATTCCTCGACCGTCGCCACCAGCTCGCGGGCGTCGTAGTCGGCCGAGGGCTTGAGCACGGGGTCCAGCAACATCACCGTGCCGAACTTCACATCCGCCGGGACGTCGAGGTGCAGTTGGGCCTTGGCCTGCAATTGGGCCAGGGTCGGCAGACGCTCGAAACGGCCCCTGTCGTCGATTGGCAATGGGGTGCGCGCGCCGCTCGCCTCGACCAGGGCGGCCTTGACGCCCGCGGCCGGCTTGCCGTCGCGCCTCAGGGCATAGCCCACCTTGATCCGAGCCCGTTCCGTCGGCGGCAGCTTCAGCATCGCCTCTAGGAACGGAAAGACCTTGGTCGCGGGCACGATCTTGCCGGCGTCGGCCCAGGCGTTGGAGATGGGGCCCAGGGGCGCAAGAGCCAGGGCCATGAGGCCCACGAGGGCGGCGCGGCGTTTCAGGGAGGTCCTCATTTCGGTTTGACGAATTTCAGGGTCATGCGGTCGCTTTCGCCGATGGCGTCGTACTTGGCGTGATCGAATCCGGGCTCGGCCGGCTCGCCGCGGGGAGCGGACAGGCGGGTCGGCGGCAGGGTCCAGACGCCGAACGGATGGTCCTTGGTGTCCTTCGGGTTGGCGTTGATCTCGCTCTCCCCGGCCAGGACGAAGCCGGCCTCGCGGGCCATTTCGATCACATAGGCCTGCTGCACATAGCCGTCGGCGGCCAGAACGTCCTGCACGCGCCCCGGCTCGCCGCGGTGCTCCTCGACGCCCAGGACGCCGCCCGGCTTGAGCGCGGTCAGGGCGTCGCGGAACGCCTTCTCGGCCAGGCCCGCCGCCATCCAGTTGTGCAGGTTGCGCAGGAACAGCACCAGGTCGGCCGATCCCGCCGGCGCGACCGGACCGCTGGTCGGCCCGAAGGCCGTGACCACGACCTCGCCATAGAGCTTCTTCCTGGCGGCCAGCTTGCGCTGGTATTCCTCGACCGCGGCCTTGGCGGCGGGGTCGTCCGGCAGGTCGGTCTGCAGCGAGGCGGCGTAGAGCTTGCCGCCGGTCGCCGCCAGGTACGGGGCCAGGACGTCGGTGTACCAGCCGGCGCCGGGCCAGAACTCGACCACGGTCTGTCCGGGCTTGAGCCCCCAGAATTCCAGGCTCTCGACCGGATGGCGCCAGACGTCGCGGGCCTTGTCGGCGGGCGAGCGCCAATCGCCCTGCGCGGCGGCCGCCAGGGTCATGGGCTTGACCTTGGCGGAGGGCTTGTCGGCGTCCGGCTCGGCCGTCTTGCGGCCGCATCCCGCCAGGCTCAGCGCGGCCGCTCCCGCCAGCAGCCGTCGCCGTGACCATCGAAGTCCTGAAGCCATGCCTGCCCCACCATTCACTCGCAATTGCCGATCATGAACACCCGACCTTGGCGAAACGGCGCCGGGCGGCCAAGTTTTCAGCCCGGCTTGCGGAAGCGCAGCGTCATGCGGTCGCTCTCGCCGATGGCGTCGTACTTGGCGCGGTCGAACGCCGGATCAGCCGGCTGGCCGTCCGGCGCGCTCTGCCGGGTCGGCGGCAGGGTCCAGACGCCGAACGGATGGTCCTTGGTGTCCTTGGGATTGGCGTTGATCTCCGACGTCGCGTCCAATTTGAAGCCGGCCTTCTCCGCCAGGGCCACCACCGTGGCCGTCGCCAGATAGCCGTCCGCGCCCTTGTCGGTCTCGGACTTGGGATCGGCGCGATGGTCCTCGACCGCCAAGAGGCCGCCAGGCTTCAGCACCGCGAAGAAGTCGGCGAAGATCTTGTCGGCGACGCCCGGCTGGCCGGTCCAGTTGTGGACGTTGCGCGCCGTCAGGACCAGGTCGGCCGAACCCGGGCCGCCCAGGGCCTCGGCCACCGGGCCGAAGTTGACGAACCGGATCTTGCCGTACAGGGCCGGATCGGCGAAGCGGGCCTCGAACGCCGCCCGCCCCTTCCGGGCGCCTTCCGAGATCTTCGGATTGGCCAGGTCGGCGACGCCGGCGACATAGGTCCCGCCGGTGGCCTTGGCGTAGGGGGCCAGGATCTCGGTCCAGTAGCCGCCGCCCGGCGACACCTCGATCACCGTCTGCCTGGGCTTCAGCCCCCAGAACACCAGGCTTTCGTAAGGGTGACGCGCCTGGTCGCGGGCGGTGTTGGCGGCGGTGCGATGGGGCGAACTGATGGCGGTCTTCAGGACGGGATCGTCAGCCAGCGCGGGGGTCGCGCCCAGGCAAAGCGCGGCGGCGGCCAGCAACAGGAGGTGGCGGCGGTGGGTCATCGTCGGAACTCTCGAGGGTTTGGCCGGGGTGGGGCAGCGCCGACCTTAGCGGTGGCCGAACATCGATCAAGCGATTCACCACCAGGCCGTTCATTCAACCCCTTGAAGTCGAAAAACGGCTCACCACCTTGGTCTCGAAGGCGCTGGAACCCCGGGCCTTCCAGACCGTCGGCGACGCCAATCCGGGTCGCCAAAGGTTTGAACAGACTGAACAACCTTGCTTGATGAGAAGGATGTGACCATGCGTACGATCGACCTGTCCCCCCTGTATCGCTCCGTCGTCGGTTTCGACCGGCTGGCCGCCCTGCTGGACGCCGCCGCCTCGAACGAAGCCGCCTCGGGCTACCCCCCCTACAATATCGAGCGCACCGCCGAGAACGCGTACCGCATCGAGATCGCCGTCGCCGGCTTCAAGTCGGAAGAACTCGGCATCGAGGTGAAGGAAAACCTTCTCACCGTCACCGGCCGCAAGCCGGCCAATGACGAGGCCAAGCGCTACCTGCATCGCGGCCTGGCCGAGCGCAACTTCGAGCGGCGCTTCCAGCTGGCCGACTATGTGGTCGTGACCGACGCCGCCCTCTCCGATGGCCTGCTGTCGATCTCGCTGAAGCGCGAACTGCCCGAGGCGCTGAAGCCCCGCACGATCGAGATCAAGTCGGCGGCCCCGCTGATCGAAGGCGACAAGATCGAAGGCGAGAAGGCAGCCTAACACCACCTTCGCGCGTTATCGTATTCCCCCTCTAGACTTTCAGGGCGGCGCATCAGCGCCGCCCTTTTTTCTGCCTGGACGCGGACCCACCCGCCTAGGCCGGCGCCAGGTCCAGGCCCTGCACCTGGCTCAGGTCGCAATCGCGCAGGCTGGTCTTGGCCAGGCGGGCGCCGGTGAGGTCCGCCCCGCCCAGGTCGGCGCCGTCGAGCACCGCCTCGCTGAGGTCGGCGCCCTGCATCAGCCCATAGCGCAGACGGGCGGCTTTCAGGTCGACCAGCGTCCTGCGTTCCGGTCCCAGCGGCAGGGGCGAGAGGATCGCCTGGCGCAGGTCGGCCTTGGTCAGGTTCGCCCCCGCCAGCTTGGCGCCGCGCAGGTCGGCGCCCCGTAGGTTGGCCGTGCGCAGATCGGCGTTGCGCAGGTCCGCGCCCTGCAGCTGGGTTCCCGACAGGTCGATCCCGACCATGCACGCCCCAGCCGCGCTCATCGCCGTCAGCCGCAGGCCCTTGAGCCGGTCGCCGAGCGGGCGCAGGTCCTCGCCGTCCAGATGAGCGGGCTGGCCCTCCTTGCCGCCGGTCCGGCACCAGGCCTGGTTGGCCAGGCAGCGCTGGTGGATCTCCTCTACGCGGGACAGGGCGCGTTCGGTCGACGCCGTCAGGCAGCCCTGCATGGCCGCGCCGCTGAGGCGGGCGGTGGAGGTGTCGACCCCGGCCATGACCGCGCCGGTCAGGTTGGCTCCTTCGAGATTGGCGCCCCTGACGTCCGCCCCGTCCAGGATGGCGCCGCTGAGATTGGCTTCCTTGAGGTTGGCGCCCGACAGCTTGGCGCCGCGCAGCGAACAGTCGCTGAAGTCGGCCTTGAACCCCGATACCCCCGCGAACTGCGAGCCGTCCAGGGTCGCGCCCGAGAAGTTGACCTCGTCGACCTCGCCGTTGCGGGTCTCGTGGCGAACGGTCTCAAACCCCTTGCGAGGGTGCGGGATGGCCACCTGGCCTTCGCGGAAGTCAGCCTGGGTCAGGTCGGCCTGCGACAGGTTGGCGCCCCGCAGGCAGGCGCCCCGCAGGTCGGCGCGGACCAGCACGGCCTGGCGCAGGTCGGCCTGGCGCAGGTCGGCGCCGAACAGATTGGCCCGCTCCAGCCGAGTGCGGACCATACGGCAACCGTCGAGGATGGAGGCGGAGAAGTCGGCGTCGGCCAGGTTGCGGAACGACAGGTCCAGGCCCGACAGGTTCATGAACCGCAGCGAGGCCCGCTTTCCGCCCTGCTTGCCGGTGACGAACTTTTCGTGGGCCGACACGATCATGTCCAGTTCGGCCTGGCTCAGGCGTCGCCGTCCCGCGATGCTCCGCGCCGCGCTCATGTCCTATGCTTCTCCCCCGAGAACCCCTTGATCGACTTAGGAAATACCCGAGACCGACGAGCGAAGCGTTAAGGCCGCGCGGTTTTGCCGCAACTTTCGCGAACCGGCGCGGAAATTGCCAATGGTGCTGGATTGCTAGATCACGTCGTCCAGGCCGCGAGCGCCCATGCGGATCGCGCCGGTGACGTCGATGTCCTTGAGCAGGGCGTTGGTGAAGTTGGCGCGCGACAGGTCGGCGCCGCTCAGACAAGCCTGGCGCAGGTCGGCCCGGGCGAAGTCGGCGTTGGTCAGCAAGGCGCCGGTCAGGTCGCTGGGCAGCAGGCGGTCGCGGCCGATCAGCAGCGGACCCAGCTGGGCCTCGCGCAGGTCGGACCCAGCCAGCTTGGCGCCCTTCAGCCGCGCGCCCCGCAGGTCGGCCCGGCGCAGGTTGCACGAGCGCAGGTCGGCGCCTTCCAGCTGCGCCCCCTGCATCTGGACGCTTTCCATGTCCAGGCCGTAGAACACCGCGCCCTTGGCCGACAGGGCCGTCAGGTTGAAGCCGCGCACGGACTTCAGGTTGCGCAGGTCGGCCCTGTCGAACACCGAGGGCGCGCCCTCCGCGCCGCCGGTCTCGCACCAGCGGGCGTGGTCGGCGATCATCTGCTCGTAGGGCATGTCGGACACGTCCTTGCCCGACGCCTTGTCGGTCAGGGCGCCGTCCATGTTGGTGTCGTTGATGTTCCAGGACATGGTCTTGGCGCCGACCAGCACGGCATTGCGCAGGTCGGCCCCGACCAGATTGGCGCCCGAGAGGTCGGCCCCCGCCAGGTTGGCGCCGTTGAAATTGGCCTGCTTGAGATTGGCCCGCACCAGCTTGGCGTCCTTGAGGATGGCGTCGCTGAAGTCGGCCTTGGTGGCGATGATGCCCGACAGGCGCGAGCGTTCCAGGTTGGCGCCGGCCAGGATCGCGCCGCTTGCCTGGGCCTCGCGCTGGACGGGTTCGATGATGCGGTAGCCTTCCTTGCGGTCAGCGGCGGCGATCTGGCCTTCGCGGAGGTCGGCCTCGAACAGGTCGGCGCCGGTCAGGTTGGCGCCGCGCAGGCTGGAGCCGCGAAGGTCGGCGCGCCGCATCGAGGCGTCGGTCAGGTCCGAGCCCTGCAGATCCGCGCCGTACAGGGTGGCGTTGTCCAGCTTGGCCTTGCGCAGGTCGCAGCCGACCATCAGGGCGCCGGTGAAATCGGCGTCGCACAGATTACGCCCGGTGACCGACAGCCCCGACAGGTCGCAGAAGGCGAAGACGGCGCGCGCCCCGCCCATCCGGGCCGACCATAGACGGTCGTGCCGGGCGCAGATCATGTCGACGTCGTGTTGCGTCAGGCGCTTGTGCTCTTGGCCTGCCGCGGGAGGGGCGCTCATGGCTGCTCTTGTCGGCTCCCCGAGGGGCTAGGCGTTTACAATGCGCGCCGCCGCATTAACGCTGCGTTTCCAGGCAGTTCGGGACACCGGAGCCGGGTTTGGCCGGGTGTCCCGAACGCCGGATCAGCGGGCCGCCGGCAGCGGCTGGGCCCGGCTTTCGTCGAGGTAGCGCGCGCCGGTCGGCTTCAGGCCGCCGTCCAGGTCGATGACCAGCGGATTGCCGGTCGGGATCTCGACATGGACGATGTCGGCGTCAGGCACGTCGAACAGGTGCTTGACGATGGCGCGCAGCGAGTTGCCGTGCGCCGCCACCAGGATCGTCTCGCCAGCCGCCAGCTTGGGGGCGATGGCCGCCTCCCAATAGGGCAACACGCGCACCAGGGTGGTCTTCAGGCTTTCGGTGCTGGGCAGGTCCTGGCCGGCGTAGCGGCGGTCCTTGCTGAAGTCGTACTCGCCGCCCGGCGCCAGTTCCGGCGGCGGGATATCGTAGGACCGGCGCCAGATGGTGACCTGCTCCTCGCCGTGCTTCTCGGCGGTCTCGGCCTTGTTCAGCCCGGTCAGGCCGCCGTAGTGGCGCTCGTTCAGCCGCCAGTCCTTGGTCACCGGCACGAAGCTCTGGCTGGCCGCGTCCAGCGCCAGGTTGCAGGTGCGGATGGCCCGGGTCTGGACCGAGGTGAAGGCCTCGTCGATATCGATGCCGGCCGCCTTGATCAGCTCGCCGCCCTTGCGGGCCTGGGCCTCGCCCTCGGCGGTCAGGTCGACGTCCACCCAGCCGGTGAAGCGGTTTTCGAGATTCCATTGGCTCTGGCCGTGGCGCAGCAGGACGAGAACGGGCATCGGACCTCCAGGATGTGACGGTGGCGGGCTAAGCCCCGGCCGGCTCCGCGTCAAGCGCCCGGCCGCTTCCCCGCCCTTCTCTCGCCCTTCTCTCCTCTGGACGACATGCTATAGGCAGGCCATGCCCGATCGCATCTTCATGCCCTTCATGGCGCTCCTAGGCCTGGCCCTTGTCGCGTTGTCGCTCGTCTGGCCCCAGGGCTACGGCGACCGCTCGCCGGACCCGTTCGGCTCGGTCCCGATCCAGCAGACGCCGGAAATGAAGGCCAAGATCCAGCGCGAGAAGGACGCGGCGGCCCAGCGCGACCTGCAGGCTCGCCAGCAGATGAGCGACGCCCGCGCCACTGCGGCGGACGTTCCATGAACCCCTTCGACGCGGTCGCCGTCGGCCAGCGGGTCCTGAACGCCGAGGCCGAGGCCCTGGCGCTGCTGTCGGCGTCGCTGGACGAATCGTTCGTCCGCGCCGTCGAGACCCTGTTCGACGCCAAGGGCCGGGTGGTCTGCACCGGGGTCGGCAAGTCCGGCCACGTGGCCCGCAAGATCGCCGCCACCCTGGCCTCGACCGGGTCGCCGGCCATGTTCGTGCACGCCGCCGAGGCCAGCCACGGGGACCTGGGCATGATCGGCCAGGGCGACGTGGTGCTGGCCCTGTCGAAGTCGGGCGAGGCCCGCGAGCTGTCCGACACCCTGGCCTACGCCAAGCGGTTCTCGATCCCGATCATCGCCGTCACCGCCGTGGCCGACAGCCAGCTGGGGCGGGCCGGCGACGTGCTGCTGCGGCTGCCTGACGCGCCGGAGGCGACGTCCGAGGTCAGCGCCCCGACCACCTCGACGACCTTGCAGATGGCCCTGGGCGACGCCCTGGCCGTGGCCCTGCTGGAGCGGCGCGGCTTCACCGCCAGCGACTTCCGCGTCTTCCACCCGGGCGGCAAGCTGGGCGCCATGCTGCGCACGGTCGGCGACCTGATGCATGGCCAGGGCGAGCTGCCCCTGACCCGCGAGGACGCCTCGATGTCCGAGGCGCTGCTGGTGATGAGCGAAAAGCGCTTCGGCGCGGTCGGGGTGGTCGCTCCAGACGGATCGCTGAGCGGCCTGATCACCGACGGCGACCTGCGCCGCCACATGGACGGGCTGATGGGCCATGTGGCCGGCGAGGTCATGACCCGCGCGCCCCTGACCATCACGCCCGGCGCCCTGGCCGCCGAGGCGCTGAAGCTGATGAACGAGCGGCGCATCACCGTGCTGTTCGTCGTCGACCAGGACCGTCCGGTCGGCATCCTGCACGTCCACGACCTGTTACGGGCCGGGGTGATCTGAGGCCGGGGACATGCCCTTGAGCGTGTCCCCAAAGGGCGCACGGACAGGCTTGGGGACACGCACAAGTGCATGTCCCCGTCGGAGGAAGCCGACAGGCTTGGGGAGGCGGCGGAGCGTCCGGGCCATGCCCGGTGTAGAGTTTTTGGAGAGTACCGTTTCGACACGTCACGGGCGCTCCGCGCGGCCTTCTTCCAGAAGCCTTCGGGTCGCGGATTTTTAACCCGCTCCGATGGAGGCCCCCGGCGGGCGGAGGGGCGACGTACCCCGTCCGGACCGCGCGGGCGATTTCAGCCCGCGCCTGGTGCGTTTCGCCGTTCGGCCCCGAGGGGGTGTTCCCATCGTCCGGTCCGGACCGCCCGAGGCCCCATCCGAGGCCTCCACGCTCCGCCGACCGACCCGAGGGGCCCTTCGACGCCGGCCGGCGGACGCTTCCCGCTCGACCGCCCCCGTCGCACGTCGAGGTCGCCGGCCGGACGTCCTCCCCCACGACGGGGCGAGGACCAGTATGCGGGCGGTTTCGAGCGCGATGCGTCGATTTCGCGAACGCTCTTCGATACCAGGCGCAAGGCCTTGATTTCGCTGACTTGAATGCCCGTCTATCCCCGCCGCCCCGCGGGGAAATAGGCCTGCCGTTCGTCCTCGGCGCGCGATGTTCCGGCATGGATCCGCAGCAGGTCCTTGCGCGCCAGCAGGCCGACCAGCCGGCCGGTGGCGGGGTCGGTGACCGGGATGCGCCCCTGCCCTGTCGTCAGCATCAGCGCCACGACCCGCGCGACCACGTCGTCCGGATGGGCGACCGGCAGGGCCGCATCCGACACCCGCTCGGCCACGGTCTGGGTCTCCAGTCCACCCTCGACCCGCCAGGCCAGGGCGTCGGCGCGTGACACCATGCCGACCAGTCGGCCCGACGCCTCGACGACCGGATAGACCCGGTGACGGCCCTGCTGCAGCACCGCCACCGCCTCGGGGATCGGCAGGTCGGCCGGCAGGGTGTCGACCGCCTGGACCATCACCTCGGACACCCGGACCAGCTCGTAGGGATCCACGCCGTATTCGCGGGTGATGTGGCGGCCGCGGCGGGCGATCTTCTCGGTCAGGATCGAGCGCTTGAGCAGCAGCACGGTGACCGCGTAGGCGGCAACGCAAGCCGCCAGCAGCGGGGTCAGCATCCGCCAGTCGCCGGTCAGCTCGATGGCGAAGATCACGCTGGTCAGGGGTGATCGCATGGTCCCGCCCAGCATGGCCGCCATGCCCAGCAGGGCCCAGAACCCGGGATCGCCCGGCAGCACCTGGCCGACCAGCCAGCCCATCGCCCCGCCCAGGATCAGCAGCGGCGCCAGCACCCCGCCCGAGGTGCCCGACGACAGCGCCACCAACCAGATCAGCGCCTTGACCACCAGCAGGGTCACCACGGCCTGGACCAGCAGATGGCCGGTCAGCAGGTCGCGGATCACGTCGTAGCCGACGCCCAGGGCGCGCGGCTCGACCAGGCCGCCTAGGCCAACGCCCAGCCCGCCCAGGGCCGGCCACCACATCCAGTGGACGGGCAGGCGCTCGAACGCGTCCTCCAGTCCGTAGAGCAGCTTGGTCAGCAGGCCAGACTGCAGGCCGGCCAGCCCGCCCAGGCCGGCGCACAGCAGCAGGCCCCACCAGGGTAGGTTCGGGTCGGCCGAGAACGGGAACAGCGGGCCGGTGTCGAACAGCCACGGCCGCCAGCCGGCGGCGGTGATCGCCGCGACGGCCACCGGGATGAAGCTGCGCGGCCGCCATTCGAACAGCAGCAACTCCACGGCCAGCAGCACCGCGGCCACCGGCGTGCCGAAGATCGCGGTCATGCCCGCCGCCGCGCCGGCCACCAGCAGGGTCTTGCGTTCGGCGGCGCTGAGATGGAAGAACTGGGCGAACAGCGAGCCGATCGCGCCGCCGGTCATGATGATCGGCCCTTCGGCGCCGAACGGGCCGCCCGTCCCGATCGAGATCGCCGAGGAGATGGGCTTGAGCACGGCCACCTTGGGCGACATCCGGCTGCCGCCGATCAGGATCGCCTCGATGGCCTCCGGAATGCCGTGGCCGCGGATCTTCTCCGACCCGAACCGCGCCATCAGCCCGATGACCAGCCCGCCCAGGACCGGGGCGGCCACCATCCAGGCCGAGGGCGACAGGGTTTCCAGCGAGCGGCTGACGACGTCGAAGCGGCCGAACCAGACCAGGTTGGTGGTCAGGGTGATCAGGCGGATCAGCAGCCAGGCCGCCCCTGCCCCGCCGCTGCCGACGACCAGGGCCATGGCCGCCAGCATCAGCAGGCGGCGGTCGGCGGTGAAGTCGCCCAGCGGCCTTCGCCCGGCCGGCGCGCCAGTCCTGGAGGCGCCCGCCTCGGCGGTGTTCGTGGTCATGCCTGTCTCTCCACGCGGCTCTTGTGGAAGCGCCAATATGTCGTATTACGATACTTTCCAAGAGGGGCGAGCGGTTGGGCGGTGAAATTTCCGGCGAGGACGGGCTGACGCGGGCGCAATATGTGGCGCTGGCGGCGTTCCGCTACGAGCTGCGCCGGTTCCTGGCGTTCAGCGAGACCGCCGCCCATGGCGCGGGCCTGCCCGCCCAGCAGCACCAGGCGCTGCTGGTGATCGCCGGCTTCGAGGGGGCCGACGCGCCGACCGTGGGGACGCTGGCCGAGCGGCTGCTGGTCGCCCCGCACACCGCCACCGAACTGGTCGCGCGCATGGTCGAGGCCGGCTTGATCGCCAAGACCCCGTCGCGCGAAGATCGCCGCAAGATGCGGCTGGCCCTGACGACCAAGGCCGAGTCGCTGCTGGCGGAGCTGAGCGCGGCCCACCTCGAGGAACTGAAATCCCTGGAGCCCGCCCTGACCGCGGCGCTCGCCCGCCTGGGCCGCGACCAGGCCTGACCCGAACCGATCCGAGATCATGCGAAACACCCTCGTCCAGGTCCTGCGCGGCCGCCAGCCGATCCGTCCCCAGGACCTCCTGCGCTCGGGCCTGGGGGCCCTGATCGGCATTCCCGCCACCGGCCTGCTGGCCCACCTGATCGCCAGCGGCCAGCCATCGGCGGTTCCGCTGCTGGTCCCGCCGATCGGCGCCTCGGCGGTGCTGGCCTTCGCGGTGCCGGCCAGTCCGCTGGCCCAGCCCCGCGCCGTGATCGGCGGCAACATGGTCTCGGCCCTGGCCGGGGTGACCTGCGCCCTGGCCTTCCATCCGCATCCGGTCCTGGCGGCGGCGGCGGCGGTGGCCTGCGCGATCGTCGCCATGGGCCTGCTGGGCTGCCTGCACCCGCCTGGCGGCGCTGTCGCCCTCGGCGCGGCCCTGGTCGCGGGCCCGGCGGGTCCGGCGTCGTACGGCTACGTCTTCGTGCCGGTGGGACTGTGCTCGATCCTGCTGGTGCTCTGCGCCATGGCCTACGCCCGAAGCGTCGGACGGTCCTATCCCCACCGCGTCCCGCCGCCCGCCAACGTGCACGACACCAAGGACGCCCCGCCCCTGCGCCGGGTCGGCTTCACCCAGGCCGACATCGACAACGCCCTGGCCCACTATGGCGACCTGCTGGACGTCGACCGCGCCGACCTGGACGCCCTGTTCCGCGAGGTCGAGCTGCAGGCCCACCGCCGGATCCACGCCCACATCCTGTGCAGCGACATCATGTCCCGCGACGTGCTCAGCGTCGACCTGCACCAGAGCGCCGAGAGCGCCCTGGCCTACATGCGCGCCCACGACCTGCGCAGCGCCCCGGTGATCGACTCCGAACGCCGGGTGGTCGGCATGGTGCGCCGGGCCGAACTGCAGACCGGCCGGGAAGGCCCGGTCGAGGCGGTGCTGGACCCGTTCGTGCACAAGGTGCGGCCGGGCACGGCGATCGAGGCCCTGCTGCCGATCCTGTCCAGCGGCGTGGCGCACGAGGCCATGGTGGTCGACGAGAACCGCGTGCTGCTGGGGATCATCACCCAGACCGACCTGCTGGGCGTGCTCTACCGCGCCCACATCGTCGAGGCCGTGGCCCTGCAACGGGCCGAGGAGTCCGGCGCGATCGACCCGGCGATCTAGGCCGGATCGGCCCTGAAGGCCGTGCGTGCTCCTCGTCCTTCGACAAGCTCAGGATGAGGAGCATTTACAGGCCGATCAGTAGGAAACCTCATCCTGAGCCTGTCGAAGGACGAGGTTTTCGGCCCCAGAGCGAAATGTCGCCCCTTCCAGGACGGCGGATTCCGCTTGCACGATTCCGCCAACCCAGGCGATCTCGGGCCATGCGCCGCTCGTCTCCCTTCCTGTTGATCTGCACCCTGCTGGCCGGTCCAGCCCTGGCGTCGGATCCGGGCACGATGCAGCAGAAGGACACCCTGCGTGACGCGGTGGCCGCGCCGCTGGAGGACCTGAACCTCAAGCAGACCGCCATTCCCGCCGTGCTGCAGCGGGCCGTCGACAGCCCCTACGACCTGACCGGCCTGGCCCGCTGCGAGGGGATCGCCGGCGAGGTCGGCCGGCTGGACGCGGCCCTGGGACCGGACCTGGACGAGGTCCCGCCGCCCGACGAACGCTCGCGCGGCAAGAAGGTCGCCGACGCCGCCTATGGCGCGGGCGTGGGCCAGGTGCGCGACACGACGCAGCACGCCCTGCCCTTCCGCGGCTGGGTGCGCAAGCTGACCGGCGCGGCGCGGCATGACCGGGCGGTGCAGGCGGCGATCAAGGCCGGAGCCGTGCGTCGCGGCTATCTGAAGGGCGTGGGCATGCGCATGAACTGCGCCCCGCCGGCCGCCCCCAGCTGGTTCGTCCCCGCCCCGCCGCCCAAGCCGGTCGCCGCGCCGTCCGCCCCCAGTCCGCTGGAGCGGCTGGCGGCCTTCTGGGCGGGCGTCACGGCCTGGTGGCGAGGTTGGTGGCCCTTCTAACGCGTGCCGAATGTCCGGTCGCCGGCGTCGCCCAGGCCCGGCACGATGTAGCCATGGTCGTTCAGCTCGGCGTCCACCGCCGCCGTCCAGATCGGCACGTCGGGATGGGCCGCGCGCAGGGTCTCCACGCCTTGCACCGAGGCCACCAGGCAGACAAAGCGCAGGTCGCTCACGCTCGAGCGCTTGAGCAGGTTCAGCGCCGCCACCGCCGTGTGGCCGGTGGCCAGCATCGGGTCGACCACGATGACCAGGCGGTCGGCGATGTCCTCGGGGGTCTTGTAGTAGTACTCCACCGCCTCCAGCGAGGCGGGGTCGCGGAACAGGCCGATGTGCGCCACCCGCGCCGAGGGCACCAGGTCCAGCATGCCTTCGGCCATGCCCAGGCCCGCCCGCAGGATCGGGGCGAAGACCAGCTTCTTGCCGGAGATCTCCTCGGCCGTGGTCGCGGCGACGGGGGTCTCGATCTCGACCGTGTGGGTCGGCAAGGCCCGGGTGACCTCGTAGCAGAGCAGGGTCGCGGTCTCGCGCATCAGGGCGCGGAAGGTCTTGGTCGAGGTCTGCTTGTCACGCATCCGGGTCAGCTTGTGGCGGACCAGGGGGTGGTCGACGATGGTGACGCCTTGCATGGGCCGAGGTTCCGTCTCGCGGGAGGCGGACGGCGCTCCCTTCCCCGAACCCAGTGCCGTCTTAGCGCCGTCTCGCCAAGCGGAAAACGCCTGGAGCATCGCGCGGAAAAGTGGATGCCGGTTTTCCGCAAAAGCGATGCGAAAGCAAAAATCTAGAGCAAGCCGCGCGATTTCGCGCGGCTTGCTCTAGGCGTTCGCGCCATAGGCGGCCAGGAACACCTTGACCGCCGGCAGCACCTCGCGGTCGATCTCGTCCGGCGTGGGCGCGTCCATGGCCCGGCACAGCCGCGCCTTCAGCATGCGGTTCTGGCACAGGCCGATGAACTGGTGGGCGGCGTGGACCGGGTCGTCGATCGCCAGCTGCCCGCCGTCGATGGCCTTCTGCAGGATCGCGCCCAGCAGCTTGGCCCCGCTCCTGGGGCCCGCCTCGTAGAAGGCGTGGCCGATCTCGGGCGTGCGCTGGGCCTCGGCGACGATCACCCGGAAGTTGGCCATGCTGAAATCGCTCAGCACGATCGACAGATAGGTGCGCCCGACCTTGGTCAGGGCCTGGCGGATGTCGCCCGGTTCGGATCCGATCTCGAACATGGCGTCGCGCTGCCAGGCGCAGTGGCGCACCACATAGGCGGCGAACAGCTCTTCCTTGTTCTTGAAGTAGTTGTAGAGCGTGCCCTTGGACCCGCCGAGCCGGGCGGCGATCGTCGACATGGACGCGTTGGCGTAGCCCTCTTCCAGGAACACGTCGCTGGCGACGTCCAGGATGGCTTCACGACGGGCGTCTCGGTCGAGACGCGGTTTCACGTCCTGCATCATTTCTTTTCCTTCGGGAGCCCCCTTGATCCCGTCAAGCTCGCGGTTATATCAGCGCCACCATATGACCGTACAGTACGGTCAATTCAAGGTCAGCCGCCGATGTCATCCAACGTCCTGGACAAGCCCCCCGCCTCCAAGTCGCCCGGATCCCACGCGATCGGCGCCACGGTTTCGATCCTGCTGGCCGCCCTGCTGACCAGCGCCTGCGCGACCATGCCGGACGCGGCGCCGGCCCGGGTGGCCAAGGCGCCGGAGACCTACGCCACGGCTCAGACCCTGGCCGCCTCCGAGGCCGCCGCCTGGCCGGTCGACGCCTGGTGGAAGGCCTATGGCGACACCCAGCTGGACGCCCTGGTCGATGAAGCGCTGACGGGCTCGCCCACCCTGGCCCAGGCCGGGGCTCGCTTGCGTCGCGCCCAGGCCCTGGCCAACCAGGCCAAGGCCGCCCAGCTGCCCAGCGTCGGCGCCAACGGCGCGGTCGAGCGGTCCAAGCAGAGCTACAACAACGGCATCCCCGCCGACTTCGTGCCCCAGGGCTACAACGACTACGGCCGGCTGAGCCTGGACTTCAGCTGGGAGCTGGACTTCTGGGGCAAGAACCGCGCGGCCGTCGCCGCCGCGACCTCGGAAGCCCGGGCCGCCCAGGCCGACGCCGCCCAGGCCCGGCTGATGCTGGCCACCTCGGTGGCCGCCAGCTACGCCGACCTCGCCCGCCTCTACGCCGAGCGCGACGTGGCCGAGCGGTCGGTGGCCCTGCGGCAGGAAACCCTGACGCTGGTCAGCAACCGGGTGACCAACGGCCTGGATACGCGTGGCGAGCTGCGCCAGGCCGAGGCCGGGCCGCCCAACGCCCGGGCCGAGCTGGCCGCCCTCGACGAGCAGATCGCCCAGACCCGCAACGGCCTGGCCGCCCTGCTGGGCGCCGGCCCCGACCGCGGCCTGGCGATCGCCCGTCCCTCGGTCGCCGCCCTCAAGCCGTTCGGCCTGCCCGCCAACCTCGCCGCCGACTTGATCGGCCGCCGCCCCGACGTGGTCGCCGCCAAGTGGCGAGCCGAGGCGGCCAGCAAGCGGATCGGCCAGGCCAAGGCGGCCTTCTATCCGAACGTCAACCTGGCCGCCGCCATCGGCGTGCAGTCGCTGCACCTGGACAAGCTGTTCGACAGCGGCTCCGACGTCGGCAGCGTCGGTCCCGCCGTCAGCCTGCCGATCTTCGAGGGCGGGCGGCTGAAGGCCAACCTGCGCGCGGCCGAGGCCGATCGCGACGGCGCGGTGGCCGCCTACGACTCGGCCGTCACCCAGGCCCTGCGCGACGTGGCCGACGTGGCCGCCAGTGAGCGGGCCCTGAGCACCCGGCTCAGCGAAAGCCGCGCCGCCCTGGCCGCCAGCGAGGACGGCTTCCGCATCGCCAAGCTGCGCTATCAGGGCGGCCTGTCGACCTACCAGAACGTGCTGATCGCCGAACAGGCGGTGCTGTCGCAGCGCCGGATCGTCGCCGACCTGGAAAGCCGCGCCCTGACCCTGGACGTCGCCCTGGTGCGCGCCCTGGGCGGCGGCTTCGCCCCCGGCTGATCCAAGCCTGATTTCCAGTCCGAACCCTTCCCGTCCCTTCGTCTTCGCGCCTCCAGGACCTTCCGCCATGGCCGACACCGCCTCCCCCGCCAAGCTCGCCAAGCCCAACGGCAATCGTCGACAACTGCTGACCGGCCTGGCCGTCGTGGTCGTCATCGGCGTCGTGCTCTGGGTGCTCTACGCCGTCCTGATCGGCTCGCGCCACGTCGAGACCGACAACGCCTATGTCGGCGCCGAGGTCGCCCAGGTGACGCCGCTGATCAGCGGGCCGGTCGCCAAGGTTCTGGTCTCCGAGACCCAGACCGTGACCGCCGGCCAGCCGCTGGTGGTGATCGACGACGCCGACGCCCGGATCGCCGTCCTCGCCGCCCAGGCCGCCCTTGGCCAGGCCCAGCGCAAGGTGCAGGGCTATTTCGCCAGCGACGACGCCCTGGCCGGCCAGGTGGCGGCCCGCGAGGCCGACATCGCCCGCGCCGCCGCCGCCGTGACCGGCGCCCAGGCCAGCCTGGAGCAGGCGCGGATCGAACTGTCGCGGCGCAAGGCCCTGTCGGACTCCGGCGCGGTGTCCGGCGAGGAGCTGACCACCGCCCAGAGCCAGTACACCAACGCCCAGTCGGCCTTGATCGAGGCCCGCGCCGCCCTGGCCCAGGCCAAGGCCAGCCGGACCGCCGCCGCGGGCAACCGCGAGGTCAACACCGCCCTGATCTCCGGCCTGCCCGCCAACAAGAACCCGGAAGTCGCCGCCGCCGAGGCCCGTCTGGCCAGCGCCCAGCTGGCCCTGGACCGCACCGTGCTGCGCGCGCCGCTGGCCGGGGTGGTGTCCAAGAAGAACGTCCAGGTCGGCCAGCAGGTCCAGGTCGGCGCGCCGCTGATGGCCATCGTCCCGACGACCAACGCCTATGTCGACGCCAACTTCAAGGAAGTGCAGCTGGACAAGGTCCATATCGGCCAGCCGGTGACCCTGACCTCCGACCTCTACGGCCACGGCGTGAAGTTCCACGGCCGGGTGACCGGCCTGTCGGGCGGCACCGGCTCGGCCTTCTCGCTGATCCCGGCCCAGAACGCCTCGGGCAACTGGATCAAGGTGGTCCAGCGCCTGCCCGTCCGCATCGCGCTCGACCCGGGCGAGCTGAAGGACCATCCGCTGCGCGTGGGCCTGTCGATGAAGGCCGCCATCGACATCTCCAAGTAGCCCGCGCCCGTAAGCCCCCGCAAGGAAGCGTCGCATGGCCGACCCGGACTCCTCCCCCGCAGCGCCCGCCGCGCCGGCCCAGCCGGCCGGCCCGGCGCCGATGACCGGCATGCTGCTGGGCGTCACCTCGATCGCCCTGGCCCTGGGCACCTTCATGCAGGTGCTCGACAGCACCATCGCCAACGTCTCGATCCCGACCATCGCCGGCAATCTGGGGGTCAGTTCCAACCAGGGCACCTGGGTGATCACCTCGTTCGCGGTGGCCAACGGCGTGTCGGTGCCGCTGACCGGCTGGCTGATGGGCCGCTACGGCGTGGTCAAGACCTTCATCGTCTCGGTGCTGCTGTTCACCCTGGCCTCGTTCCTGTGCGGGATCTCCTGGAACCTGCCGTCGCTGATCGGCTTCCGGGTGCTGCAGGGCCTGGTCTCGGGCCCGATGATCCCCGGCTCCCAGGCCCTGCTGATCATGATCTTCCCGCCCAACAAGCGCGGCACGGCCCTGGCCATCTGGTCGATGACCACCCTGGTGGCGCCGATCTGCGGCCCGATCCTGGGCGGCTACATCTCCGACAACCTGGCTTGGCCGTGGATCTTCCTGATCAACGTGCCGGTCGGCCTGATCTGCGCCTTCCTGTGCTGGCGCGGCATGGCCTCACGCGAGACCCCGACCCGCAAGGCGCCGATCGACACCACTGGCTTCATGCTGCTGCTGGTCTGGGTGGGCGCGCTGCAGGTGATGCTCGACACCGGCAAGGACGTGGACTGGTTCAACTCCACGGCCATCGTCGTCGAGGCGGTGGTGGCGGTGGTCGGCTTCGCGGCCTGGGTGATCTGGGAACTGAACGACAAGCACCCGATCGTCGACCTGTCGCTGTTCAAGTCGCGCAACTTCGCCTTGGGCACCGTGGCCCTGTGCCTGGGCTATGCGGTGTTCTTCGGCAGCAACCTGTTGCAGCCGCTGTGGCTGCAGACCCGGATGGGCTACATCGCCACCTGGGCCGGGCTGGTGGCCGCGCCCAGCGGGGTGGTCGCCGTGGTCCTGACCCCGTTCGCGGCCCGGCTGATGCAGAAGGTCGACGCCCGCTGGACCGCCAGCCTGTCGATGGTCGCCTTCGCCCTGTCGTTCTTCATGCGCTCGGAGTTCACCCCCGACGTCGACTTCAAGGCCCTGGTCTGGCCGATGCTGGTGCAGGGCGTGGCGATGAGCACCTTCTTCATCTCGATGGTCACCATTTCGCTGAACGGCGTGCCGCCCCAGCAATTGCCGTCGGCCTCGGGCCTGTCGAACTTCTCGCGGATCACCGCCGGCAGCTTCGCCGCCTCCCTCACCACCACGGTCTGGGACCGCAGCGAGTCGCTGCACCAGACCCGGCTGGCCGAGACCATGGGCGCCACCGACCCGGCCTGGCTGCAGGCGGTGGAGCGTCTGCAGGCGGTGGGACTGAGCCACGCCCAGGCGGTCGGGGCGGTGACCAACCAGGTCGTCAACCAGGCCTATCTGCTGGCCACGGTGGACTTCTTCCGCGCCTCGGCCTGGCTGACGGTGCTGCTGATCCCCTGCATCTGGCTGACCAACAAGGCGATGAGCGGCGGCGGCGCTCCGCCCCCGGCGGACTGAGATTATCGCGTTCAGCGCCGTGCTTGGTCCTCGTCCTTCGACAAGCTCAGGATGAGGACCATTTCACAGGCCGCGCAGTAAGACCTCATCCTGAGCTTGTCGAAGGACGAGGTCTTCGCTTCCGCCGCGTCGCCGCTTAGGATAGCGCCGTCGAGAGGGTTGAAGACAAACATGACGACGACGGCGGCCGCCAATCCCCTGCGCCTCTACCAGCGCGTGGCCGCGGACATCGGCCAGGCCATCGCCGACGGCCGTCACCAGCCGGGCCAGCGCCTGGCCTCCGAACGCGACCTGGCCGAGGCGTTCGGGGTCAGCCGCCCCACCATCCGCCGCGCGGTGATCGCCCTGGAGATGCGCGGCCTGCTGGAGGCGCGGCAAGGTTCGGGCGTCTATGTGCGCGCCGGCGGCCAGCCGGCCCCGCCGCCGCGCGACCTGGACATCGGGGCCTTCGACCAGGCCGAGGCCCGCCGCCTGTTCGAGGGCGAGGCCGCCGCCCTGGCCGCCACCCTGATCACCGACGAGGAGCTGGCCTATCTGGAGACCCTGGTCGCCGAGATGAACAGCGACAAGTCGACCAAGGAACAGTCCGAGCTGGCCGACCGCCAGTTCCACATCACCATCGCCCAGGCCACCCGCAACAGCGCCATCGTCCGCGTGGTCGAGAACACCTGGGACCTGCGCTACAAGTCGCGCCTGTGCATGCAGATGCTGGAAAAGGCCCGGCACGTACGCAAGCGGCCGCTGAACGACGAGCACCAGGACATCATCGAGTCCCTGCGCACCCGCGACCCCAAGGCCGCCCGCGCCGCGATGCAGACCCACCTGGGCGGGCTGATCGAGAACCTGCTGCTGACCGCCGAGCTGGAGGCGATGGAACAGACCCGCGAGCGCCTGGCCAGCAAGCGCGAGGAGATCGCGCTGCGGGCCGCCAGCGCGGCGAAATAGGCGCGCACGTACTGAAACCACCCCCTTCGTTGTCATCCCGGACAGCCTCTGCGAGGCTTCCGGGATGACAACCTGTTGTGGCTTAGCCCGCCGGCCGATCCGCCGCCGGGGCCCCCGGCGCGGCGGGGACCGCGATGACGGGGGCGGCCGGAGCGGCGGGCGGGGCGTCGGACGCGGGCGCCGCGCCGTCGGCCGGCGGCGGGACCTCGCCCTCGGGCGGAACCGCGCCCTCGGCCAGCGTGCCGTCTGGGTTCAGCAGCGTCGGGTCCTCGGCGGCCGACACCGCGTCGTCGCCCTCGGGCTCGGCGACTCGGGGCGCGTCGCGGTTCACGGCGTAGGTGGCCACGCTCTTCCAGATCTTGGCCGGCAGGCCGCCGCCGACCACGCCGTTCATGGCGCTGTTGTCGTCGTTGCCGACCCAGACGCCGATCACCAGGTCGCCGACATAGCCGACGAACAGGGCGTCACGGTAATCCTGGCTGGTGCCGGTCTTGCCGAACGCGCCGGGGATCGCCGCCTCGATGCCGGTGCCGCGCTGGGTGGCCGAGCGCAGCAGGTCGCGCATGCCGGCCAGCTCGGCCTTGCTCAGCGGTTTGACGCCGGCGGGCTTCTTCCAGTCGGCCAGGCCGTGCGGGACCACCGGCGCCTCGCCGGCGTCGATGGCCGCATAGGCCGCGGTCAGCCGCACCAGGCTCATCGGGCCGGTGCCCAGGGCCAGGGTCAGGTCATTGGGGATCGGGTCGGTGACGCCCAGGTCGCGGGCGGTGCGGACGATCGCGTCGCGGCCGATGTCGTGGGCCAGGCGCACGGCCGCCACGTTGGACGAAGCGGCGAAGGCGGTGATCAGCGGCACCTCGCGGCCGGCGTACTTGCCCTCGTGGTTCTTGGGCGTCCAGCCGCTGACCTGGACCGGCGCGTCGAGGATCGGGCTGGTCGGGGTCATGCCCTGGCGGATCGCCGCCAGGTAGACGAACAGCTTGAAGGCCGAGCCCGGCGGGCGCTGGGCGTCGGCGCGGTTGAACTGGCTGAGCTTGTAGTCGCGACCGCCGACCATGGCCACGATCCGGCCGTCGGTGCGCATGGCCACGATCGCCCCCTGGGTGACGTTCAGCGCCTTGCCGTCGCGGGCGATCGCCTGGTCGAGGATCTTCTCGGCCTGGGCCTGCAGCTTGGGGTCCAGGGTGGTGCGCACCACCGTCTCGCCATAGGTGTTCTCGAACACCGCCTTGGCCTGGGGGAACACCCAGTCGGCGAAGTAGGAGCCGACGGGCAGCTTGGGCCGGCCCGCCTGGACATGGACCTGCTGGACCGCGCGGTCGGCCTGGGCCTGGGTGATCACCCCGGTGTCGACCATGGCCCCCAGCACGGTCTTCATCCGCGTCTTGGCGCCCTCGAAGTTCTCGGTCGGGGCCCAGCGCGACGGCGCCTTGACCAGGCCCGCCAGCATCGCCGCCTCGCCCACCGACAGCTGCTCGGGCGACTTGTCGAAATAGTGCCGCGCCGCCGCGCCCAGGCCGAACGTGCCGTCGCCGAAATAGACCGACGACAGGTAGCGCGACAGGATCTCGTCCTTCGACAGCCGAGCGTCCAGGTAGAGGGCGATCAGCACCTCCTGGATCTTGCGCCGGAAGGTGCGCTTGTTGGACAGGAAGGCGTTCTTGGCCAGCTGCTGGGTGATGGTCGAGCCGCCCTCGGACACCCCGCCCGCCTTGGCGTTGGCGCCCACGGCCCGCAAGATCGCCTTGGGGTCCACGCCGATGTGCTTGTAGAACCGCCGGTCCTCGATGGCGATGAACGCCCCCGGCACATAAGCCGGCAGCTTGGCGACGTCGACCGGCGCTTCCTTGTACGAGCCCCGGCGGGCGATCGGCGAGCCGTCGGCGGCCACGATCACCAGGGTGGGGTTGGCCAGGGGCTCCAGCGCCCGCCCCAGCGGCAGCGACCACAGCAGCGAGGCGACGAAGGCGATCACGGCCAGCACCACCGCCGCTGCGCCGCCGATCAGCCAGGGCCGTCGCTTCCAGACCGGCGGCTTGGCCCGCGGCGCGGGCGGGGCCTCCGGCGGCGTCGGGTCGGCGGGGGCGAGGTCAGCGGCGTCGGACATTCGGGTCGCACTCGTTCGGGCGAAAGGTCGCCAGGATGAGCGCGGCAATAGCACAGACGATCCCTCCGGCGGCACGCCCCTCTCGCCGCGTGGCGCAAAAAATTGGCTAGGCCAGTGGCGCCTTCCTGCCGGCCGCCGGCGAGGTGTCGAGGCTGCCCGCCGCGCCGAAACGGTGACGCTGTTGCCCCGCCGCCCCCGCTGGTTAGGATGACCGACATGACCACTGGCGCCTCCGATCCTCAGAAGCTCTACCAGCAGATCGCCCGGGCGATCGCCACGGCCATCAATGACGGCCGCTACGGCCCCGGTGACAAGCTGCCGTCGGAGCGCGAACTGGCCGACGACTTCGGCGTAAGCCGGCCGACCGTCCGCGACGCCATGATCGCCCTGGAGTTCCAGGGCCTGGTCGAGGCGCGCCAGGGCTCGGGGGTCTATGTCAACGCGCTGGCGGCGCCGGGGACGGAGGATCCGGCCGAGGTCGAGGTCGGCGCCCTGGAGCTGACCGAGGCGCGGCGACTGTTCGAGGGCGAGGCCTGCGCCCTGTCGGCCGCCACCGCCACCGACGAGAGCCTGGCCCTGCTGGAACAACTCGTCGACCAGATGGCCCGCAGCTTCGCCCCCGACGAGGTCGAGCGGCTGGAGCAGGCGTTCCACCTGGCCATCGCCCGCGCCACCGGCAACGCCGCCATCGAGGCCGGGGTCGAGGACCTGTGGGCCCTGCGCCAGCAGTCGCCGGCCTGCGTGGCCATGCTGCGGCGGGCCCGCGCCCACGGCGGCGGCGACGCGGTCGAGGCGCACCGGCGGATCGTCGCCGCCCTGCGCCGGCGCGACCCCAGGGCCGCCCGCCAGGCGCTCCACGCCCACCTGGCCCAGGTGATCGAGAACCTGCTGGCCGTGGCCGAACTCGACGCCCTGCAACAGACCCGCCAGAAGATGGCCGAACAGCGCCGCGAACTGGCCCGCCGCACCCAGATCTGACCCCTTCCCGTCGTCACGAGGTCCGCCCGATGACCAAGCCCCTGCTTCACCTCGCCCTGGCCGCCGCCCTCGCCGCGCCCGCCCTCGCCTCAGCCCAGGCCCCGCCGACGATGCCGCCGATCGTCAAGCCGCTGCCCAGGCCCGACGCCGAGGGCCAGAAGCCGCGCGCCGTCGTGGTCTATGCCGACTACCGTTACGACGACATCCTGTGGGAGAACGACCGCACAGCCCACCGCATCTACGGCCCGGCCCTGGAGGCGGCCGAACCGCCCTCGACCTCGGGGATCGACGCCTGGGGCAAGTCGGTCCGCTGGCCGTTCATGGACCGCCAGTTGCGCACCGGCGACCAGCATTCGTTCCATGGCGAGGGCCTGGACTTCTACGACGTCAACACCTTCCGCGGGGCCGGCGGCCTGGGGGTGTGGCAGGACAACAAGCTGTGGACCTCGCGCAACTGGAAGTCCTACCAGGTCCTCAAGACCGGCGGCGACGTCGCCCAGTTCAAGGTCGACTACGCCCCCTGGCCGGTCGACGTGGACCGCAAGGTCTGGGAGACCCGCACCTTCACCCTGCCGCTGGGCACCAACTTCACGCGGATGGTCTCGACGATCAGCTCCGACAAGCCCGGCCCGCTGGTGGTCGGCATCGGCATCAGCAAGCGCAAGCCCGCCCACGGCGGCGCGGGCGGGGTGTTCACCCAGGACCTCGGGGCCGGCCGCGTCTCCTATTGGGAGCCGACCGACCCGGTGAAGGGCACGATGGCCATCGCCCTGATGGTCGATCCCAAGGCCCTGGTCGAGGTGCGCCAGGACGCCGACAACTACCTGGTCCTGGTCCGGGTCGAGCCCGGCAAGCCGTTCGTCTACTACATGGGCGCGGCCTGGGACAAAGGCCTGGACTTCCACGACCGGGCCAGCTGGGAGGCCTATGTCCGCTCGGAAAAGGCCGATTTCGACCCGGCGCACTGAGGCGCAACCCTCCGCGCGGTGGCAATGACTCCTTGCGCGCCGCGCGGCCGGTCGCCCCTATGTCTTCGCGGGGCCGGTCAGGCGCAACATCAGCACGCTGTGCGGCGCCAGCCGGGCTTGCAGCGTGGTGCTGGTGTCGCCGGTCTTCTTGCTCCACAGGTCGGACCAGCCGTAGACGGTCTGCTTGAAATCGACCGACCGCTTGCTCAGACCATCGCCCAGGACTTCCGCCTTCCAGTCATGGCGAACGTCGAGAGCCTGGTTGGAGCGGTTGAGGAACATCAGCGCCCATTGGTCGCCATCGAGCGGCTTGGCGTAGATCTCCAGCGGACCGTCGACCATAACGCGCAGCGCCTGCACACCCAGCTTGTCCTGGCTCACCGCGATCACGCCGGGGTTGGTCAGGATGCGGCGGGTCGACTCCGACATGGACCGCAGGTCGTTGCCCAGGATGAGGGGCGAAGCCATCATGGCCCAGATCGACAGGTGGGCGCGGTCTTCATCCTCGCTCATGCCGTTGCCCACTTCGAGCATGTCCATGTCGTTCCAGTGGCCGGGTCCCGCGAACTGGCGCAGGCCCGCCTGCCTGTCGAGGATGCGCAGCACGCCCAGACCCGTCGACAAACCGGGGCTGAATTCGCAGTCGAAGCAATTGTAGATATCGGGCGTGGTGCGCCACGAATGGCCAACCTTGGCGCCCCACTCCCACGGCTTGCCGATGCCCCATTCGCATATGCTGAACACCATCGGACGGCCCGCCTCGGCGATCGCATCGCGCATCGTGGTGTAGGCCGGTTCGGGGCTCATGCCTGGGGTGTTGCACCAGTCGTACTTGACGTAATCGATGCCCCAGCTCGCATAGGTCCGCGCATCCTGATACTCGTGGCCGCGGCTGCCGGGACGGCCGCCGCAGGTGGTCGCACCGGCGTCCGAGTAGATGCCCAGCTTCAGTCCCTTGCCATGCACATAGTCCGCCAGCGCCTTTATGCCGGATGGGAAGCGCGTGGGGTCGGGGTGGATGTCGCCGTTGGCGTCGCGCTTGCCCTGCCAGCAATCGTCAATGTTCACGTATTGGTAGCCGGCGTCCTTCAAGCCCGTTGCGACCATGGCGTCGGCGGTCTCACGGATCAGGCGCTCGTCGATGCTGCAGGCGAATTTGTTCCAGCTGTTCCAGCCCATCTGCGGGGTGCTGGCCAGGCCTTCAGCCTTTTGAGCCCAGCTATTGCCGCAGGTGGCGGCGGCCAGAAAGACGCCCAACAGGAGCTGCACTATGCGTTTGGTGTTCATCTCGAATCCCTGAGGCTGGTCCTGGCGTCCTAGCGCCGCGCCATATTGAGGTGGGCGATCTTAAATACGACTTTTGTTGTCTTCAGAAAGCGCCATCGCCGAATTTCTAGGAAATGCCGATAGTCTTTTAAGCCCGCGGCCAAGATTCAAACCTGGGCTCTCCGCGAAGCGCCGTAATCGTGACTCCATACCCTACGGGAACCTCAGTTTCAGATTCCAGAGTCAAAATCTAGATCCATCCAATTCAGTCACAGGGTTTCGATTCAGGATCATCAACGACCTTAAGGCTTTCGAATTCTCAAATTTCTTGAGTCCCTGACCGGACAAATCGGCGCCGGCCCGGCGGCTGGAAGCCCTCGTGCCCGCCGGGCTTCACCGGCCATACGTCTGGCGGTCCAACCTCTGGTCCGACGAATGCCCCAGCCAATAGATCCCATTGCGTCCGGAATTGGTGGTCTCGTTCGATCAGGTGTTCGGCGAGCACTTCAGGCATGGCGCGCTTGCCGATGTCTCGATCAGAGAAGGCGCCCCGGACTGTGTCGCAAGGACCAGGTCGCCCGGACGCCCGGCCCTCGGCATGGCGGAACCGGAAAAGCCGATGCGCGCTCAGCAGCACGAACACGAAGAGGAAGAAGCAGCCATGGCCGAAACGCCTCGCCGAGCTCCGTTACGCGCCGGGCGGTCGCTGAAGGCGCCGCTGGGCGCGGCGGCGACGGCGGTGGACTGGGCGACCTTGGCGCTGCTGGGCGTGGCGACGGTGGCGCTGGCCATCAGCACCCGGCTGCCGTCGCGGCGCCGACCCAAGGCCGCGCCAGCCGCGAGGCCGCCCGAGACTTGATCGGAAGAATTGGTGCGGGCGGTCGGGGTCGAACCGACACTCCTTTCGGAACCGGATTTTGAGTCCGGCGCGTCTACCAGTTTCACCACGCCCGCGCTTCGCGGCGACGCAAGGTCGGCGAAGGAGGGGTTGTCTAGCAAAGGCCCGCGCGAAGTTCCAGCGTCGGTTTCGCCTTGATCGACCGCCCGTCCTTCGCGACGCGCCGTCTTCGCCGCGTCAGGACCCCGGCGCGGTGTCGGCGCCGTAGAGGGTGCCGGCGGCGGACTCCAGCTGGCCCAGCAGGCGCTTGAGCGTCGCCACCTCGCTGGGCGCCAGGCCGGCCAGCAGCGCGGCCTCGTAGGCGCGGGCCAGGGGCACGATCTCGGCGAACAGGCGGCGGCCGGCGGCGGTCAGCTCCAGGCTGTGCGAGCGCCGGTCGACCCGGTTGCTCAGCCGCACGGCCAGGCGGCGCTCGACCAGGTCCTGGGCGGCGCGGCTGACCCGCACCTTGTCCATGGCGGTGCGGACGACGGCGGCCTGCTGGGTCAGCGGGCCCTCGGCCAGCACCGACATCAGCCGCCATTGCGGGATGCTGAGGCCGAACCGGTCCTCGTAGGCGCGGGAGACCAGCCGGGTCACCGCATTGGCGGCGACGACCAGCTGATAGGGCAGATAGTCGGCCAGCGAGACGTGCTCGGGGGCGCCTTCGGGGGGAATCTGAGTCATGAGTGAGACCGTCGCGGCCATGGCCTTCCTTTCGTCCTCCATACGCCCGCGACTCTGGCGGTCGCTCGCGTCGACAAGGCCCGATCTGGCGCGGCGCGTCTGCTCCGCTCAATCATGGCCAAGCCTGAAGGAAGGAAAGCGGGCGTTTCGCCTGGTGGTTGTGCATCCAGCCTCCCGGACGCCCAGCGAAGGGGCGCCGCCGGCAAGGCCCGGTCCTGGTCAGCGCCGCCCGGCGGCGTCGAGGTTCGATGAGACAAGCGCCCCGGCTCCAGAAGGCGGAAAATTCCGCAACACCCATGCGGACTTGGCGAGAATTGTCCCGAGCGTCAAGAACCTTCGGTCCTTCTCGCGACCGGGGTTACGCCGGTCCGCGGGAAATGACGCCGCGGGCCCGGGCGCCCTGGTCGTAGCGGCTGGGGCCGCCATAGACGGCCACCTCGCACAGGATGTCGCCGCCGGGCTGGTCGGACCAAAGATAGTTGCGCTCGACCTCAACATTGCGCCCGGCCGGAGAGACGCCCTCGAAGGTGTCGCCCCAGGGAATCACCTTGTTCAGGTCGCGCCAGGTCAGGGTCATGGCGCGCGCCAGCTCGTCCTGGGCCATGGCTTCGAGGTCGGGATCGCTCATCGGGGTCTTTCCAAGGTCAGTCGCCGCCTCGACAACGTCCGCCGCGCGCGATAGGCCCGCAAGAGGACGAAGGAGGCGACGATGGGTGCTCCCAAGGGCAAGCGGGACTTCCGCGACGAGGATCGCCTGGATCCGCGTGAACGCCATCAGGTCGAATACTGGATGAAGCGCTGGGGCGTGACCAAGGACCAGCTGGTCGCCGCCCACCGCAAGGTCGGCAATTCGATCAAGGACATCGGCGCCGAGCTGGGCAAGAAGCGCTGAGCGCCGTGCGTCCTTCGAGGCTCGCCTGCGGCCCGCACCTCAGGATGAGGACGTCCTTGCACTGAATTCCTCATCCTGAGGCGCCCACCCCATTCTTGCTAAGGAGGGCGGGCCTCGAAGGACGCACCACCTCTACCGCTTGTCCCGCCGGAACTTCGCCGCCTCGGCCGCCAGGGACGAGGTCGACGGGTCGAAGCCCTCCGGCTCGGGCTCGAACGGCAGGTGGCCGGCCACGCCGCGCAGGGCCAGCCACAGCGGATGGCTGAAATGGCCCAGGATCCGCAGCGGCCGGCGCTTGTCGTCGGTGACGTCCCAGCCTTCCCGCTCGAACGCCTCGGCCTGCTCGCGCATCGACTTGACGTCGACGCCGTCCCAGCCCGGCGGATCGGGGATCAGCGCCGCCTCGTCGGCGGTCAGGCCGAAGGTGTCGCGGGCCAGTTGGTCGATCTCCGGGAACTGGGCCCGCGCCTCCGGATCGGCGAACGACGGCTTCATCAGCGCCCGGGTCTCCAGGTCGGCGAAACCGGGCAGGTCGATCAGGCGGCGCGGGGCCATCGGTCTCAGCCCTCGGCGTTGTCGTTGCGCCAGTACGGCGCGACCACGCCCTGCAGCTTGATGGTCATCGGGTTGCCCTTGCGGTCGACGGCCTTGCCGGCGGTGACGCGGATCCAGCCCTCGCTGACGCAGTATTCGTCGACATTGGTCTTCTCCACGCCGTTGAACACGATGCCCACGCCGCGCTCGAGGATGTCGGCGTCGTAGTGCGGGCTGGAGGGGTTGGAGGCCAGGCGGTCGGGGGGCGTGTCGCTCATGGGAGGGTCTTTCGAAGAATTTGGGACGGCGCGAGCCATCGAACGGGCGTGATAGCCACCCGGGCCGGCAATTCCAATAGGATTGCGCGCGATCGCGCGAAGCGCCGCGACAACGTCATGGCCGCCTGCTAGCTACGGCGCGTCCTCATATCGGAGTCCGCATGCTGCGTCGCCTCTACGACTGGGTCATGAGCCTGGCCGCCTCCCGTCATGCCCCCGTCAGCCTGTTCGCGATCTCGTTCGCCGAGAGTTCGTTCTTTCCCGTGCCGCCCGACATCATGCTGGCGCCCATGGTGCTGGCCAAGCCGGACAAGGCCTGGCGCTACGCCGCGCTCTGCACCCTGGCCTCGGTGCTGGGCGGGATCCTCGGCTACGGCATCGGCTTCTTCTTCCACGACGCGGCCCAGAAACTGCTGGCCGTGCTGGGCAAGCCCAACGCCCTGGCCGACGCCGAGTGCTGGTATCGCCATTGGGGCTCGTGGGTGATCATCGCCAAGGGCTTCACCCCCATCCCGTTCAAGCTGGTGACCATCACCTCCGGCCTGTTGCAGTTCAGCTTCCCGATCTTCATCGCCGCTTGCGTCGTCACCCGCGCCGCGCGCTTCTTCCTGGTGGCCCTGGTGGTCAAGAAGTTCGGCCCGGCCATGATGCCTGTGGTCGAGAAGCGCCTGGCCCTGTTCGCGGGCATCCTGATCGCCCTGCTTGTCATCGGCGTCACGGCGAGCCACTTCTTGGGGGGAAGCGGCGGCGGAGCGTGCGCGGGATGACGATTGAAAACACCGGCCAGGTCGGCGCGGCGGGCGCCCTGGCCCCCAACCGCCCGGCGGTCGCCTGGGCCGCCGACCAGTGGCCGCTGCTGGCCTTCATCGCCTGCGCCGTCATGCTGGGCGCGGCCCACGCGTTCGAGACCTTCGGCAAGCTGGCGCCGTGCCTGCTGTGCCTGAAGCAGCGCGAAGTCTACTGGGTGACCGGCGCGGTCGCCCTGGTGACCGTGGTGCTGACCCGCACCGCCTGGGCCGACAAGCTGCGCCGGCCGCTGATCCTGCTGATCGGCCTGGGCTTCCTGTACGGCGCGGGCGTGGCCGTCTACCACGCCGGCGCCGAGTGGAAGTGGTGGCCCGGTCCCGCCGCCTGCGCGGCCGGCGGCGCGGCCTCGGCCGACGACCTGGTGGCCATGCTGAAGGGCGTCAAGATCGCCGCCCCGTCCTGCGAAAAGGCCGTGTGGATCTTCCTGGGCCTGTCGATGGCCGGCTGGAACGCCGTGATCTCGCTGGGCCTGGCGATCGCCTCGTTCATCGCCGGCGTGCGTAAGGCGGCATAACATGAGCCAGCCCGTCCCTCCCCGTCCCGGTCAAGGCGCCCAGAAGGCGCGCCTGGCCGAGATCCTGCGGGTCGACCAGGCCGGCGAGCTGGCGGCGGTGCACATCTATCGCGGCCAGCAGGCGGTGATGCGCCAGGCGCCCGGCCGCGAGCGGATCGCCGACCAGCTGGGCGAGATGGAGGGCCACGAACAGGTCCATCTGAGCCGCTTCAACGAACTGCTGGGCGAGCGCCAGGTGCGCCCCACCCTGATGTCGCCCGTCTGGCGGGCCGCGGCCTTCGCCCTGGGCGCGGGCACGGCCCTGCTGGGCGAGAAGGCCGCCCATGCCTGCACCGAGGCGGTGGAGACGGTGATCGAGCAGCACTATGCCGGCCAGATCGCCGAACTGGAGGCGCGCGATCCCGCCCTGGCGGCCGAGCTCAGCCAGTTCCGCGACGACGAGCTGCACCACAAGGACATCGCCATCGGCGAAGGCGCCCTGGAGGCCCCCGCCTATCCGCTGCTGTCGGCGGTGATCCGGGCCGGTTGCCGCGCCGCGATCAAGATCAGCGAGAAGATCTGACCGGCGTTCTCCGCGACGCCGGAAGATCCGTCCCCGAAACTTCCGGCTTGGCGACATGCGTGGCCGAGCTTACCCATGGCGCCGGAAAATCGCGTCGCGAGGGGAGTTTCGCTTTGCCTACCCAGTTTCACCGCCGAGCCGCGGCCCTGTGCGCCGTTTCGCTGCTGGCGCTGGCCGGCGCCGCCCAGGCCGCAAAGCCCGCGAAGGCCGCCAAGCCCGCGCCGACCACGGCCCTGACCCTGGGCACCGGCGGCCAGATGCCGGCCGAGGAAGCGGCGGTGACCATCGAGCACGTCGACCTGAAGCTGAAGATCCTTCCCGAGCGCAAGGCCATCGAGGGCGACGCCACCCTGACCCTGGCGGCCAAGAGCGCCCTGCCCCGCATCGTCCTGGACTTCGACAAGAACTTCGCGGTCAGCGCCCTGATCGTCGACGGCAAGGCCCTGCCCGCCTCGGCCTGGACCAATCCCGAGGGCCGGCTGACCATCACCCCGCCCGCGCCGATCGCCGCCGGGGCCAAGACCGTGGTCCAGATCCGCTACGCCGGCCAGCCGCACGAGGCCGAGAAGGCGCCCTGGGACGGCGGCTTCGTCTGGAAGAAGACGCCGACCGGCGAGCCCTGGATCGCCAGCGCCGTGCAGGGCGACGGCTGCGACCTGTTCTGGCCGTGCATCGACTTCCCGACCGGCGAGCCGCTGCTGGTCGACTTCTACATCACCGTGCCCGCCCCGCTGTCGGCCCCGGCCGGCGGCGTGCTGGTGGACGTCACGGAAAAGGACGGCTGGCGCACCTTCCACTGGCGCCAGAAGCAGCCCGACACCTACGCCATCGCGGTCAATGTCGGCCCCTACGTCAAGCTGCAGGCTGCCTACAAGAGCCGGTTCGGCGACAGCTTCCCGATCGAATACTGGTATCTGAAGAGCGACGATCCGGCCAAGGCCAAGGCCCTGTTCGCCGAGTTCCCGACCACGCTGGACTTCTTCGAGCAGATGATCGGCCCCTACCCGTTCCGCTCGGAAAAGCTGGGCGTCGTCGAGACGCCGCACCTGGGCATGGAACACCAGACCATGAACGCCTACGGCAACGAGTACAGGAAAGACGTCTACGGCTACGACTGGCTGTTCCAGCACGAGCTGTCGCACGAATGGTTCGGCAACCAGGTGACCAATGTCGACTGGGACGACATGTGGATCCACGAGGGCCTGGGCAGCTACATGCAGCCGCTGTTCTCGCAATGGCTGCACGGCGACATGGAATACATGACCCGCCTGAACGCCCAGCGAGTCGGGAGCAAGAACCAGTTCCCGATCGTCTCCGGCAAGGTGATGACCGAGGATCAGGTCTACAAGGCCGAAAGCGGCCCGGCCAACGACATCTACGCCAAGGGCTCCAACGTCATGCACACCCTGCGCGCCACGATCGGCGACGCGGCGTTCTTCAAGGCCGTGCGCATCCTGGTCTATGGCCGCCCCGATCCCAAGCCCGGCAATTTCGCGCCGCGCTACGCCACGACCAAGGACTTCATCGCGATCGTCAACGACGTGACCGGCAAGGACTACAAGTGGTTCTTCGACGCCTATTTCTACCAGGCCAAGCTGCCGGAACTGCGCACCGTCCGCGACGGCGACGACCTGGTGCTGAGCTGGAAGACGCCCTCGGGCAAGGCCTTCCCGATGCCCGTCGAGGTCAAGGTCGGCGACAAGATCGTCACCGCGCCAATGAGCGACAACACCGGCCGCGTCAAGGTGGGCGACGCCGTACCGGTGATCGTCGACCCGGCCTCCAAGATCCTGCGCCGCCAGCCCTATCTGGAGGAGTACGCCGCCTGGAAGAAGGCGGACGACGCCAAGAAGGCCGATGAGGCCAAGAGCGGGGGCAAGAAACCCTAGACGGATCGACCTTGGGCATCGCCGCGCTGGTCATCTTCCGTTGACCCTGTTCCTTCACGGCTTGTACGCCAAGGGGCCGTAAGGCTTTGGGCTC
This sequence comes from Caulobacter sp. BE254, assembly GCF_031457295.1. NCBI lineage: Bacteria > Pseudomonadati > Pseudomonadota > Alphaproteobacteria > Caulobacterales > Caulobacteraceae > Caulobacter > Caulobacter sp. BE254. Next base: position 81,547 of record NZ_JAVDWJ010000007.1, read on the forward strand.
ATTGCGAGCCAGGAAGCCGATGCTGACGCCCAACCATGTCGTGACCGCCGCCCGAGCCGTTCTGGTCGCCGGCGCCCTGACCGCCGCGACCCTGATGCTGGGCCCCTGGCCGGGCCTGGAGCAGGTGTTCGGGCTGAGCGACAAGGCGGCCCACGCGATCGCCTTCGGCGGCCTGGTGGCCATCTCTTTCCTGGCCTTCCCCCGCATGCGTCGCAACGACCTGGCCATCGCCGCGGTGCTGCTGGGCGCCAGCGTCGAGCTGGCCCAGATGTTCACCGCCGATCGCAGCGCCTCGATCAGCGACCTGCTGGCCGACACCGTCGGCGTGGGGGTGGTCTATCTGGCCAGCCATATCGAGAACCTTCGGTCCCTGGCCCGCAAGCGCGGCTCGGCCAGTTTCGCCGACATCGCCGCCCAGGACCGCCGGCGGGGCGGACGCCGCCTGGCGCCGGTGATCCAGGCCGCCTTCCCCTCGTCGACCGACGGCGGGGCGGCCGATCACCCGGCCAGCTTCGCCAGCCGGGCGGCCCGACGCTTTCCGCGACGGGCCTGATCGTCTCCCTTCAAAGCATCGCGCGGAAAAGTGGATGCCGGTTTTCCGCAAAAGCGATGCGAAAACAAAAATCTAGAACAAGCCGCGCGATCCTATCGCGTGGCTTGTTCTAGGTAATGCGCTTGACGCTGACCGGGTCGCTGCCCGGGAAGCTTTCCTCCAGGCCCTCGTCCAGCAGGGCTTCCTGGCGGCTTTCCGAGCACTCGACCTTCTCGGCCAGCTGATCGTGCTTTTCACCCTCGGCCAGCGGGTTTTCGGCCTCGCGAGAATGTGGGGCGTCGAAATGCTTGTCCTCGCGCCGCACCTTGCCCTCGCTGGCCATGTCGGCCGTCGAGGCGCTGGTGCCGTGGGTGAAATGGCGGCCGTCTTCTTCTTTTTTGTGGCCAAAGATCATGGGGGTCTCTCCCGATTTTTCGCCCGGAGGCGTCGGGTAGAGAACCCTTGAAGCGGGGCCTAGGTTGCGCTCGACAGCCCGAACACCAGCGTCCAGAGCACCAGATTAGCCACCGCCGCGGCGGCCATCAGCCACCGCAGCCGCCGCTTGACGAACAGCGCCCGACCCCGCTCGTGAAGCGTCGGACCGGCGGACGCCGAAGGACTGGCATGCATCGAACCCTCCCGTGGAGAGCCCCCTGTCCCTTGGGTCCGCCTGGCCGCGAGTCGATGCAAGCGGAGCCGGAAGCCATTGTTTCCTGGACATTTTCGCGACTCGGCGTCCTCTGGTGGATCGAATCCAGCTCCCCCAGGGCCGAAAACCTCGTCCTTCGACAAGCTCAGGATGAGGTTTTCTACTGCCGGGGCCTGTAAATGGTCCTCATCCTGAGCTTGTCGAAGGACGAGGACCACGCACCGCGTCGAATGTCGATTGGCCCTACGCCTCCAGCTCGATGTCCCAGTACAGGTAGTCCAGCCAGCTGGCGTGCAGGTGTCCCGGCGGGAACCGGCGGCCGCGGTCCTGCAGTTCGTGCATGCTGGGCCGGCGGGCGGTGTGGAACGGATGCATGCCCGCCTCGCGCGGCGTGCGGCCGCCCTTGTGCAGGTTGCAGGGCGCACAGGCGGTGACGATGTTCTCCCAGGTGGTGCGACCGCCGCGCGAGCGGGGGATCACATGGTCGAAGGTCAGCTCGTCCGGCGAGCCGCAGTACTGGCAGCTGAACCCGTCGCGCAGGAACAGGTTGAAGCGGGTGAAGGCCGGCGGGCGATCCTGCGGCACGTACTGCTTCAGCGACACCACGCTGGGCAGCTTCATCTCGAACGAGGGCGAATGCACCACGTGGTCGTAGGTCGAGACCACGTCGACACGTTCCAGGAACACCGCCTTGATCACCTCCTGCCAGGGCCAGAGGGACAGCGGGTAATAGCTCAGGGGCCGGTAGTCGGCGTTGAGCACGAGCGCCGGCATGCCGGACGGTGGGCGGGACAGCACCTGCATCAGGGCCTCCCCCCGGAGCCGGATGGGCTCCAACGACTTTGGGAGCCGGAGGGGCTCCTATGAAGCGGGTACGCGGTCGGACTGAAGACGGGCCTCCTTCCTACGCATTCTCAGGAATCGCCATTCATTCCCGAACGCCTGGAAAGGATGAGCCAACTCGGCGACAGAACCAAGACATCGCTGCGCTTGGCGACGCGATTTCAGTCCGCCGAGATCGCGACGATATCGACCTCGCCGCCGGCCACCATGGCCGTGTCCCCCACGCCCTTGCCCAGCAGGGCGCGGGCCACCGGCGAGACATAGGACACCGAACCCTGGGCCGGGTCGGCCTCGTCCTCGCCGACGATGCGGAAGGTCTGGCGACGGCCGTCCTCGCGGTCGAAGGTGACGGTCCCGCCGAACTGCACGTCGTGGACGGTCGGATCGCGTTCGCGCAGTTGGGCGCTGGCCCGGCGGGCCGACCAGTAGCGCAGGTCGCGGGTGGCGCGGGCCATGGCCGTGCGGTCCTGGGCGACGTCGCCGCCGGCCTGGGCGGCGCCGTAGGCGGCGCGGGCCTGGGCCAGGGCCGCCTCGATCCGGGCCAGGCCCTCGGGCGTCACCAGGTTCGGATGCGGCGAGATCGGGCGGTCCAGCAGGTCGGCGGCGAACGCCTCGCTGTCGCCTTCCTTGGTGAAGGCCACGCTCATCGGCGCATCTCGGCGCGCGTCTCGGCGATGGAGGGCGAAAAGGTCATGTCTGGAAAATCCGGCCCGGCGCGGGACGTTCCGCCTCGGGAGCATCCGACCTAGGCGCGTGGCCCCCCTGGATCAAGATCTGGATCAGGACATGCAAAAGCCGCCGGCGAAAAAGCGCGGGCGGCTTCGAACACTTCGGCGGAGCGGTTCGGCGGCGATTGTGTCGGCGGGACGGCGGAGCGATCCGCAAGTCCCGTCGGCCACAAAAGCTGCCAGGGGCCTAGAAGCCGATGCCGATCAGGGCGCCCGCGACGCCGACGGCGGCGGCCAGGAAGAAGCCCACGGCCATGCGGTCGAGAACGGTTTCGAAGGCGAAGAAGCTATTGGTCATCACACACATCCTTGAGTTTGTTGCGGGCGCGGCGATTTGGACGACCGCCCCCGGCCCGATCGGTTTCGATCTGGACAATGCTTAGATAACACCAATCTGAACGGCGTCAAGATAATCTTGACGCCGTTAGGATAGATTTTTGAACAGGAACGGTTACAGTGTCCGAGATGACACAGACCGCGACCACAGACGCCCGCCCCTACCACCACGGCGACCTCAGCCGCGCCCTGGTCGAGGCCGCTCGCCGCATCCTCGAGACCGACGGTCCGGCGGCGCTTTCGCTGCGGGCGGTGGCGCGGGAAGCGGGCGTCAGTCCGGCCGCGCCTTACCACCACTTCAAGGACAAGGGCGAGTTGCTGGACGCCGTCGCCCACGAGGGCTGGGCCGCCCTCGACGCGGCCCTGACCGAGGCGCGCCGGAAGGCGGCCGACGGCAAGGACCGGATGACCAGCCTGGGCGTGGCCTATGTCCGGTTCGCGCGCGACAACCCCGCCCTCTACCGGGTGATGTACGACTGCTCGCGCGACAAGGACGCCCTGCCCGAGCAGATGAAGGAAGAAGGCGCCTACTGCCAGGTGCGCAACACCATCGACGAGCGCAGCGGCGGCACGGCCTCGCCGATCGACCTGGAGCTGGCGACCATCGCCGCCTGGTGCGCCGGCCATGGCCTGGCCGAGATGATCAGCTTCAAGCAGTTCGCCCCGCTGAAGGAAGCCCTGGGCGGCGAGGAAGCCTTCCTGCGCGGCGTGTTCGAACACCTGGGCATGTTCGCAAAGCTCGATCAGGCCTGACTCCGATGAGCGACGCCGCCTTCTCCTCACCCGTGAAACGGGGGAGGTGGCGCGACGCGCAGCGGCGTGACGGAGGGGGCGTCCGGCGGCGGCCTGCGCCCCCTCCGCCACGATGCGTATCCGCATCGCGCCACCTCCCCCGCACGCTTCGCTACGGGTGAGGAGAACGTGTTCGCCACCCGCTTCGCGCCCTCGCCGACCGGCCATCTGCATCGCGGCCACGCCTTCTCGGCCCTGACCGCCTTCGACGCCGCCCAGGCGGCTGAGGGCCGGTTCGTGCTGCGGATCGAGGACATCGACGCCACCCGCAGCCGGCCCGAGTTCGAGGCCTCGATCCTGGAGGACCTGGCCTGGCTGGGCCTGGCCTGGGAACGGCCCGTGCGCCGCCAATCCGAGCACCTGGCCGACTATCACCGGGCCATCGACGTCTTGCGCGACAAGGGGCTGGTCTATCGCTGCTTCCGCACCCGCAAGGAGCTGGACATCGGCCGGGCGCCGCATGAGCCGGCCAAACCCTTCGTCGGCAGCCCCTTGCCGGCGGACGAGGAGGCCGCGCGGCTGGAGCGGGGCGAGGCCTTCGCCTGGCGCCTGTCGCTGGACGCGGCCCGCCGCGCGCTGGGCGGTTTCGATCGCCTGGGCTTCGTCGAGGAGGGCGCCGGGCCCGACGGCGAGACCGGCTGCATCCAGGCCCGTCCCGAAACCGCCGGCGACATCGTCCTGGCCCGCAAGGATGTCGGGGTGGCCTATCACCTGGCGGTCGTGCTGGACGACGGCCTGCAGGGGATCACCCACGTGATCCGCGGCCAGGATCTGTTCGAGGCCGCCCACATCCAACGCCTGCTGCAGGCCCTGCTGGACCTGCCGACCCCGACCTACCGCCACCACCGCCTGCTGGTCGGCCCCGACGGCAAACGCTACGCCAAGCGCGACCGGGCCCAGACCCTGCGGGAGCTGCGGGCGGCGGGCGTGACGCCGGAACAATTGCGGGCGGAGATGGGCTTGGCTGGGGGATAGCCGCTCAAGGCTTCGTCGGACTCCGCCGCGGCCCGGCCATCAGATAGGCGACGCCGAGGCTCAGACCGTAGCCCCATAGAAGCCAGGCGGCCCCCAGCCGAACGGCCAGGGGATCGGAGCCATAGAGATCGGGGCGCCAGCGCAGGGCGACTCCGTCGATCATCATGGCGACCGCGCCGACGACGGCGACGCCGAGCGGGACCTCCTGGCGCTCGAGCACCCCCACGCGCCTCACCAGCCAGACGCTGATCCAGGCCATGGGCAGGCTGCTCGCAAAGCCGATCGCGCCTTGCACGGGATCCAGCAAGGCGCTGGGCAGCAGGCGGATGTAGAGCGTGGCCGCCGCCCAGAGGGCTAGGCCAAGGCTGATCAGCCGCAAGATCTGTTGGTGACGCAGCATTATCTGCTCCCTGTAGCACCTGCTACATAGACAGGATTGTAGCATCTGCTACATGTTGTCAATGACCACGGCCCGCCTTTCGAAGCGACAGGATCTCGTCCGGCGCATCGCCGATCGCCTGCTCGACCACGGCGTGGCGCAGATCGCGCTCCGCGACCTGGCGGCCGAACTCGGCACCAGCGATCGCATGTTGCTGTACTATTTCGAGGACAAGGCCGATCTGGTCTCCGCCTCCCTGGAGGCGGTGTCCGCCAGGCTGGCCGCGCGCTTGGAGCAGGAGTCGCCCGCCGCCCCCTTGCCGCCCGCCGCGCTGCTGGCCGCCCTCCTGCCGGCGGTCCGGGCCGAAGCCATGGCGCCGGTGATGAGTGTCTGGAGCGACCTGTGCGCGCGCGGAGGACGCGGAGAAGAGCCATTCCGGGGCATAGCCCAGCGCTCGATCATCCAGTGGATCGGCTGGATCGAAGCCAGGCTCGCTGTTGCCGATCCCGGGAGCCGAAGGAGCACCGCCGTCGCCCTGCTCGCCATCCTGGAAGGCGCTCGGCAACTCGAACAGGTCCTGGCGGGTTCGACACAGGACATCGAGGCCTCGCTGGCGTCGGTTTTCGTCATCGGCCCGTGACGGCCAAGATCCGCCGCCACCCAGGACGGATCAGCTCTTCGCCTGCTCCACCAGCCGCGCCATCGCCCGCAGATAGGCTCCGAACGCTTCCCGGCCGGCATCGGTCAGGCGTACGCGGGTCAGGGGCTTGCGGCCCACGAAGCTCTTGTCGATCGCCACATAGCCGGCGTCCTCCAGCTTGCGCAGGTGGACCGACAGGTTGCCCTGGGTCACCTCCAGCAGGGCCTTCAGCTCGGTGAAGTCGGCCACCTCGGCGCTGGCCAGATAGGCGACGATCCCCAGCCGCACCCGGCCGTGGATGACGTCGTCCAATCCGCTGATGTCGAACTTGCCGGTCACGCCCGCCTCAGGCCGCAGGGGCCCGGGGGGCCCGCAGGGCCTGGCGCATCATCCCGAAGCCCGGGACCGCCATCAGCAGCAAGAGGCTGGCGGCGGCGATCAGCAGATACAGGTCCGCGCGCTCGATCAGCATGCCCAGCGCCACGCCCGAGACCAGCCAGCCGGAGGCCACCAGCGCCGTCCACCACCGCCTGCGCAGCATGAAGATCACGTACCAGACCGCGCCCTGCAGCACGAAGACCACGGCCGGATGGAACAGCCAGTAGTGGAAGTCGTGGTGGCGCTGGGCGGCGCTGGCGAAGACCAGGATCAGGGCCAGGTTGGCGATCCCCGCGCCCGCGAAGGCGGAATTGACCGCTCGGTTGGTCACCCCGACCGCCGGACGCTTGCGGTCGATGATGATCACGATCGTCATCAGCACCAGGAAGATCAAGGTCGGCGCCCAGGCCATGACGAGGTTGGCGGTGGGCGACAGGTGGACGACCCCGACCTCCTGGAGGTAGTAGCTCAGGCACTGGATCCCGTAGAGCACCCCGGCCGAGCCGTAGAGCGCGCCGCCGGCGACGCCCATCCCGCCGCCCGACCGGCCCTCGGCGATGGTCCGCAGGAACGCCAGGTCGTCCTGGACCGACTTGATCTCGTCGTTCATGGGCAAGGCCCCCTTCAATGTCGCATCATGGCCGGTCACAGGATTCGGCCCAACAGCGGCGTGCGGCGCAGCGCCGTGGTCGTCAGCCAGCTGAGCGCCACCGCCCCGCCGATCACCACCAGCCCCTTGGCCAGCCCGCCCCAGGCCTGGGGCAGCAGCAGCCACGAGAGCCAGGCGGTGAAGACGTAGTGGGTCAGGTAGATCCCGTAGGCGTTGGCCTGCAGGCTGGCGCCGATCGGACCGGTCTTGCGGATGAAGCGCAGGAACACCGCCAGCACCGCGAACGACAGGCTGGCGCAAGCGATGACAAAGGCCAGGCCGCCGGCCACGTCCAGCACCGACTTTGGCGGCGGGTTGGGCGAGAAGGCGAGGATGAAGATGGCCACCGCCGCGACCACCGCCGGCGCGGGCGGGATCTGCCAGGCCCACCAGCGGCGGGCCAGCGCCCCGTGCGGATCGGTCAGGCCCTGGCCTACGCCCGCCGCCCCGAACGCCAGGCCGGCCAGGAAATAGACGAGGTAGTGGCCGATACGGCCGGTCTGGACCAGGAACGGTCCCACCATCGTCCAGTGGCCGAAGGGCAGCGCCATGTTCAGGGGGACATAGGCCAGGGCGCTGGCGGCGAGCAGGACCAGGAAGGCGCGGCCGGGTCGCCGGGCGGCGCCCTGGGTCCAGCGGCCCAGCGCCGGGATCAGGGCCGGAAACAGGCGGTCCAGCGTCGCGGCGACCGCGGCGAAGGCCAGCAGCACCCACAGGAACCAGGCCGGGCCGCTGGGCCAGAACGGCAGGTGGGTCCAGGCCTTCGCATAGGCGGCCAGCGACGGCGCGCCGCCCGACTGCAGCCATGCGGGATAGTAGGCCAGCGGCGCCAGCAGCCCCGCCCCAACCACGAACGGAACGCCCAACCGCAGCGCCCGCCCCTTCAGGAACCCGCCCGCGCCCTTGGCCCTCAGGCCGCCGGCGACGAACAGGCCCGAGACCAGGAACATCAGCGACATGAAGAACAGGTCGTTGACCAGGGTCAGCAGGCTGAAGCCGCCGAACCGCTGCGGGTCCACGACCGGAAAGGCGGTCCACAGGATCGGCGGGGCCGCGAAGGCCTTCGGGGCCGGCGCGTACGGGTGATAGGTCAGCATCGCGTGATGGGCGACGACCAGCAGGGTCAGGAAGGCGCGCACGGCGCCGATCGGCGCGTTGCGGGCCGAGGCGTCCGCCGGGGCGCCCGTCTGCGCGGACGTTTCGATCGATTTGAGAGGCGCGTGCATGGCCGGGCTCCGTTGCGATGGGCGGACCATGCATCAACTAGTTTGTTTTGTAAACTTGTTGATCTGACACTTTCCACTGTGCAGGGCTCCGCCGGCGCGTCAGGGCTATCGCCTATGACCCAAACAGGTTGTCATCCCGGACGAGCGCGAAGATCCGGGACCAGGGCGTGAACGCAGCGCCTGCGGATCTGCGCCCGGCTCGCGCCGGGCTTGTCCGGGATGACAGCTTTCGTCCAGCCAATCCCAGATGCGACAGCCGACGCGACGAGGCCTGGATTGGTCCGCCCCTAGCCGATCTCGGCCAGGATCGCGGCGGTCTCGTCGGCGGTCATCAAGCGGATTTCCGGCGGATCGACGCCGACGACGTCGAGGCAATGCCACTCCAGATACAGCCGCCAATGGGTGAGAACGCCCGGATAGTCGTCGGTGGCGAAGGTCGAGGCGCGGACATGGGCGAGGTAGGCCGAGGCGGTCCTCACGGCCAGGGGCGGACCGCCCAGCGCTTCGCCGGGCTCGGCCCGAAAATAGCTTTCGTTCCGCACGTTGTAGGCGACATAGCCGCTCCAGACGATCTCGTAGGCGCGACAGGTCTCGTCGGGCCTGATCGGGGTCGCCAGGCCCAGCACCCCCTGGACCGGTTCGCTCGCCGGTTTGGCCTCCACGACCACCACGCGCAGGTCGTTGTTGCGGGGTTCGCCGATGGCGTACATCGACAGGGAGACGTCGTCGGGAAGGCTGTCGCTCATCCAGGCCAGATGCCATGCCGTCCTTCGAACCACAACGCCGCCACCCTTGCCCCGCTCCCGCCGCCATGCTCACTGCCAGCCTCAGCACCACGGGACTCACATGCGCAAGATGATCCGGGGCGCCGCCCTGTTCGGCCCGCTGGCCGCCCTCGCCCTGGCCCTGGCCGCCGGCGTTCCTGCCACCAGCGCCCAGGCCGCCGAGCCCAAGTTCACGCCCGGCCCGTGCGCCGGCGACTATTCGGGGGTGGCCAACAAGATCCAGTGCGGGACCCTGGTCGTCGACGAGACCCGGGGCGGGCCGAGCACGCGACGCGTCGCCCTGCCGGTGACCATCGTCAAGGCCAGCGCGCCCAAGCCCGGCGCGGTCCCGGTGATCTTCCTGCACGGCGGTCCCGGCGGCGGGGTGGTCGAGAACCTCGGCCGCAGCCTGCGCGGCGTCTCGGGCCGCGAACTGATCGCCATCGACCAGGACTGGATCTATTTCGACCAGCGCGGCGGCGGGGTGGCCTCGCCGATCCTCGACTGCGGCGAGGCGGCCCTGAACGACGCCGGTCCGCTGAGCGACGCGGCCGCCCAGCAGCTGATCGCCTGCGGCCAGCGCCTGAAGGCCTCCGGCGTCGACCTGTCGCGCTACAACGCCGAGGAGGTGGTCGAGGACATCCAGGACCTGCGCAAGACCCTGGGCCTCAAGCAGGTCGACCTGTTCGGCGTCTCGTACGGCACCCGCATCGCCCTGGCCGTCGTCAAGCACGACCCGTCCGGCGTGCGGGCCGTGGTGCTCGACTCGCCCTGGACGCCGGAGGCCAAGTGGGCGCAGGGCGGGCCGGAGATGATTTCGGACGCGGTCAAGGTAATCTTCAAGCGCTGCGCCGAGGACGCCGCCTGCAACGCCAGATATCCGCATCCGGGCGCCGACCTGGACGGCGTGGCGGCCAAGCTGCTGGCGGGCCCCGTGGTCCAGAACGGCCAGACCTACACCGCCGACCTGCTGGGCGGCTTCCTGATGGACGCCGCCTATAGCGGCCCCGACGCCCGCGCCCTGCCCGCCACGGCGGCCAAGTTCGCGGCCGGCGACCTGTCGGCCCTGGATGGCGCCCGGGCCGGGGCGGGCTATCGCGAGGCCCAGTTCTTCACCCACCTGTGCAAGGAGGAACTGCCGTTCGAGAGCCGGGAGGCGACCCGCAAGGGCGCCCAGCGCGACCCGATCAGCCGTCTGGCCGAGCGGTCGTTCGATCGCCTGTTCCAGGTCTGCCAGGCCTATCCGGTCGGCGCGCCCGATCCCGTCGAGGCCCAGCCGGTCAGCAGCCCGATCCCGACCCTGTTCCTGGCCGCCGAGATCGACCCCGGCTGCCCGCCCGCCGTGGCCAAGGCCGCCGTCGGCCGCTTCCCCAAGGGCCAGCTGAGCATCATCCCCAACACCACCCACGGCGTCTCGCGCGGCAGCGCCTGCGCCCGCAAGATGATCCGCGGCTTCCTGGCCGACCCGACCGCGCCGATCGACCAGAGCTGCCTGCACCCCGAGCACGACCGGTTCGTGTTCGATCTGGACTGACCCGGACGTCACCGGAGAGCGGGCGTTAAAGCCAAATTCACGCGGCTCCGATAGCCAGGAGGCTGGTGATCGGGAGGCGGCCGAATGATCTCTGGCGCGGTGAATCTGTCGGATCTGCCGACCATTGGCGCGAGATTGCTGGCGCCGGTCGCGACGACCCTCCTGTCGCTGGGCTCGAGCTTCTCGCTTGTGGCGCTGCTGAGCGCCCTGGCCATCGCGGCCGCGCACCTCGTCGGGCGGCGACGGGCCAGGGGACGGCGCACGTCCCTGGCGCTGCTCGCGCGCCTGCTGTTTCCCAAGTCGATCTGGCGCCATCCTTCCACGAAGGCCGACCTCGGCTTCCTGCTTCTGAATTTCTGGGTGACGGGGATCATCCTGGCCGGCGGCCTATGGTCCGGCTCCAAGATCAGCCTCGTCGTCGGAGAGACCCTGCGCCGGTTCCTGGGCGCCGCGCCGCTGAGTGAAACCCCCGCCCTGATCATCGTGGCGGTCGGCACGGTCGCCGGCTATCTCGCCTATGAGCTGGGCTACTGGATCGATCACTATCTCAGCCACAAGGTCCCGGCCTTCTGGGCGATCCACAAGGTCCACCACACCGCCGAAGTCCTGACGCCACTGACGGTCTTCCGGGTGCATCCGTTGGAGAGCCTGAAGTTCCACAACATCCTGGCGGTCACCGTGGGGACGACCAATGGCGTGGCGCTCTACGTCTTCGGCCCCGGGCCGCACGTCATGATGATCTTCGGCCAGAACGCGATCATGGTCGTCTTCTTCCTGGCGCTGGTGAATCTCCAGCATTCGCACGCCTGGATGACCTTCGGCGGCGGCCTGGGGCGCCTGTTCGTCAGCCCGGCCCACCACCAGATCCACCATTCCGCCGACCCTCGCCATTTCGGCAAGAATTTCGGCAGCTTCCTGACGATCTGGGACAAGGTGTTCGGAACCCTGCACACGCCGGACCGCGAGCGGCCGAAGAACCTGAAGTTCGGGGCGCCCGCCCTGGAGCCCCATGGCGTCACCGGCGGGCTGATCACCCCTGTGGTCGAGGCCCTCGTCGCCCTGAAGCCGTCCCTTCGCCAGCGCGTCGACACGGGCCCGGCGCGGGACATGACCTCGGCCGCTTAGTCCTCCACCGCCCAGTAGCGATATCCATAGGCCGGCACGAACCCCAGGCCGCTGTAGAGCCCGATGGCCGGGGCGTTGTCGGCCTCGACCTGGAGATAGGCCCGGCGAGCGCCCAGGTCCCGGGCCTCGTGCAGTAGGGCCGCCAGGATCCGGCGGGCCAGGCCCTTGCGGCGGTGGCCCGGCAGGGTGCGCATGCCGAAGATCCCGGCCCATTCGCCGTCGACCGCCGTCGCGCCCAGGGCCGCGACCGCGCCGTCGACCTCCAGCCGCGCGAAGCGGGCCGGCGCGGGGATGCGGCCCAGGGCGTCCAGGCGCTCGCGGGCGTCGGCGGCGTTGCCGGCGGCGCTGGCGGTCAGCACCGCCTCGAAGGCCGGGTCCGGCGCGTCGGACAGGGTGACGGCCGCGTCAGCCGCGCCCGCGATCACGCCCGAGGCCTCGCCCACCATCACCACGGTGCCATGGGTGGGCCGGTAGCCGCGGGCCCGCAGGTGCTCGGACAGGTTGGCCGGAACCACCGCCCCGTCCGACAGCTTGAAACGGGCGGGCAGCCCTCGGGCGGCGTAGAAGGCCTCGGCCGCGTCGATGGCCTCGTCGATCGGCCGGTCGGGCTCGCCCAGCGGCCAGCAGGCGTTGATCCGCAGCGACCAGCCGTCCGAGGCGTTCAGCCGCCAGCCGCCCAGCGCCCCGCTCTGGCGCGCCGGCCAGGCGCGGTCGGCGACGATTTCGAGAAGGCGGGGATCGACGGTCATGGGTCTTCCATAGCAGATGGGCGCCGGTTCGTTGGAACCGGCGCCCATCAAATTCGCGCATCGAGCGAAATCGCCCGAGTTCGCGGGTCGTTCCCGAACCTAGAGTGGCTTGAGATTGTTCGCTGCGATCTTGCCGCGTTCCTCGGCGGTGTCGAAGCTGACCTTTTGGCCTTCGTCCAAGCCGCGCAGGCCCGCGCGTTCGACGGCGCTGATGTGGACGAACACGTCCTTGCCGCCGTCATCGGGCTGGATAAAGCCGAAGCCCTTGGTGCCGTTGAACCATTTCACTACGCCGGTCGCCATGGCGTGTCTCCTAGAGATGCCGAGCCAATGCCCGGACAAGCGGGCGGGTAACAATCTCAGTCGTCCGGGTAGCGTTGGCAGCCCAAATCCAGGATTGCAGGCCAGAGTGGACACGCGGTCGTTGAGGGGTCAATTCAAAAAACGGCGATATCCTTAAGCGTGCGTCCCGTTTCTTTTCAGCCGGGGGCGTCAATGCTCGCGCAGCAGGGCCTCGACCAGGGCGCGGGCCTCCGGGCTGGACCAGTCGGCCTCGCCCGACATCCGCGCCCGCTCGCGCCCCTGCTTGTCGTAGATGACCGTGGTCGGATAGCCGGCGGCGCGGGGCTCCAGGTCGAACGACATCTTGTAGTCCTTGTCGCGATAGACCTGCAGCGGCGCGTTGGCGGCCATCTCGGCTTGAACCAGGTTCAGGTCGACGTCCTTGTCGACGCTGATCGGCAGCACCTTCAGCGGCTGGGTCGCGTAGGACGCCTGCAGCTTGGCCAGGGTGGGCATCTCCTTCTTGCAGGGCGCGCACCAGGTGGCCCACAGGTTCATCACCACCACCTGGCCCTTGAAATCGGCCAGGGTCAGCGCCTTTCCGGCCCCGTCGGCGAACACCGTGGCCGGCGCGGCGCGCGGCTGGGACGGCACGTCCAGCTTCTCTAAGGACGCTTTCTTGAATTCCTTGAGGTCAACGGCGCCTGCGGGTTTGAACGAAGCCTGAGCGATGACGTATAGAACCGCCGCGACGCCGATCAGCAGAACGGCGCCGATCACCCACTTCAGCGGGCCGAGCTTGCGCGCGGCTTCTTCCCTGTCCGACTGGAATTCGCTCATATGACCGACAACGCCTCTGATAAGCCCGCCGCGAACGGCCAGGGCCAAGCCATGTGGGGCGGCAGGTTCTCGGCCAAGCCGGCGGAGCTGATGCAGGCGATCAATGTCAGCATCGGCTTCGACAAGCGCCTGTGGGCGCAGGACTTGGCGGGCTCCCGCGCCCATGCGCGGATGTTGATCAGCCAAGGCGTGATTGCAAGGGAAGACGGCGAGGAAATCCTCAAGGGGCTGGACGCCGTCGAGGGCGAGATCGTCGCCGGAGCCTTCCCGTTCCGCGACGAGTACGAAGACATCCACATGAACATCGAGGCGCGGCTGCGCGAGCTGATCGGCCCGACGGCCGGCCGGCTGCACACCGCCCGCTCGCGCAACGACCAGGTGGCCGTCGACTTCCGCCTGTGGGTGCGCGAGGCCTGCGACCGTTCCGCAGTCCAGCTGGAAGCTTTGCAAAAGGCGCTGGTGGCTCAGGCCGAGGCTTACGCCGACGCCCTGATGCCGGGCTTCACCCACCTGCAGCCGGCCCAGCCGGTGACCTTCGGCCACCACCTGATGGCCTATGTCGAGATGTTCGGCCGTGACGCCAGCCGCTTCCGCGACGCGCGCGCCCGGATGAACGAGTGCCCGCTGGGCGCCGCGGCCCTGGCCGGCTCGCCCTTCCCGATCGACCGCCACGCCACCGCCGCCAGCCTGGGCTTCGACCGCCCGACCGCCAATTCGCTGGACAGCGTCTCGGCCCGCGACTTCGCCCTGGAGTCCCTGTCGGCCGCCTCGATCGCCGCCACCCACCTGTCGCGCCTGGCCGAGGAGATCGTGCTGTGGACGACGCCGATGTTCGGCTTCATCAAGCTGACCGACGCCTTCACCACCGGCAGCTCGATCATGCCGCAGAAGAAGAACCCCGACGCCGCCGAGCTGATCCGCGCCAAGGTCGGCCGGATCCTGGGCTCGCTGACCACCCTGACCGTGGTGATGAAGGGCCTGCCGCTGGCCTATTCCAAGGACATGCAGGAAGACAAGGTCCCGACCTTCGAGGCCTTCGACGCCCTGGAACTGAGCCTGCTGGCCATGGCCGGCATGGTGTCGGACCTGACGCCGAACACCGAAAAGATGGCCGCCGCCGCCGGCGCGGGCTTCTCCACCGCCACGGACCTGGCCGATTGGCTGGTCCGCGAACTGAACATGCCTTTCCGCGACGCCCACCACGTGACAGGCTCGGCCGTGAAGGCGGCGGAGGGCAAGGGCGTGGATCTGGCGGAACTGGCGCTGGCCGACTTGCAAGCGATCGAGCCGCGCATCACTTCTGAAATCTACACCGTGCTCACGCCCGCCGCCTCGGCGGCCAGCCGCATCAGCTATGGCGGGACCGCTCCCGCCCAGGTTCGCGCCCAGATCGCGCGTTGGAAGGAACTGCTCGGATGATCCGCCCCGCCACCCTCTTGACCCTCGCCGCCCTGGCCTTGTCGGGCGCCGGCCTGTCGGCCTGCGGCAAGCAGGCCGAGCTGGAGCGTCCCGCGCCGCTGTGGAACGCCCAGAAGAAGGCCGCCTACGAGGCCGAACGCCGCAAGGGCTCGGCCACCGCCAACCAGCCCGCCCGCGCCAACGGCACGCAGGAGACCATGGACCCGGCGTCGAGCAACCGCACGACCCGCGCCGCGCCGCTGGGCGGCACCCACGACCCGTTCGGCGGCCCCTCCGGCGCCGGCTTCCCCAGTTCGACGGGGAACTGAGAACCGCCGTGCGTCCTTCGAGGCCCGCTGCGCGGGCGCCTCAGGATGAGGGGCATTTTCCTGAATTCCTCATCCTGAGGTGCGAGCCGCAGGCGAGCCTCGAAGGACGCAAGGCGCATCGGCGAACAGCCGTCTAGAAAGCATCTGAAGTGAACCATTTCGAATACGGCCCCGAGGGCCTCGCCTGCGAAGGCGTCCCGCTGGCGCGCATCGCGGCCGAGGTCGGCACGCCGGTCTATGTCTATTCCCGCGCCACCCTGGAGCGGCACTTCACGGTGTTCCACGGCGCCCTGGTCGCCGCCGGGATCGTCGATCCGCTGGTCGCCTATGCGGTCAAGGCCAATTCCAACGTCGCGGTGCTGAAGGTGCTGGGCAACCTCGGGGCCGGGGCCGACACGGTGTCGGAGGGCGAGGTGCGCCGCGCCCTGGCGGCCGGCATCCCCGGCGAGCGGATCGTGTTCTCGGGCGTGGGCAAGAAGCGCGGCGAGATCGCCTTCGCCCTGCGGGCCGGCGTCGCCGAGATCAATGTCGAGTCCGAGCCCGAGCTGAACCTGATCGCGGCCGTCGCCGCCGAACTGGACGTCAAGGCCAAGGTCGCGTTCCGGGTCAATCCTGACGTCGCGGCCGGCGGCCACGCCAAGATCGCCACCGGCAAGTCCGAGAATAAGTTCGGGGTGTCGTTCGCCGAGGCCGCCCGCCTCTACGCCAATGCCAGCAACCACGCCCACCTCGAGCCGATCGGCGTGGCCTGCCACATCGGCAGCCAGATCACCGACCTGACGCCCATGCGCCAGGCCTTCGATAAGATGCGGGGCCTGGTCGAGCAGTTGCTGGGCGAGGGCCTGCACGTCGAGCGCCTGGACCTGGGCGGCGGCCTGGGCGTGCCCTATTTCGACATGCCCGAACCGCCCTCGCCGGCCGAGTTCGCGGTGATGGTCGCCGAAGCGGTCCACGGCCTGCCGGTGAAGCTGGCCTTCGAGCCGGGTCGGGTGATCGCCGCCAACGCCGGGGTGCTGGTCAGCGAGGTGATCCACGTCCACGAGCGGCCGGAAGGCAAGCGCTTCCTGGTCATCGACGCGGCGATGAACGACCTGATCCGCCCGGCCATGTACGACGCCTTCCACGACATCCGGCCGGTGATCCCGCGGACCGGCGAGACAACCTACGACGTGGTGGGCCCGATCTGCGAGACCGGCGACACGTTCACACGCGAGCGGGCTTTGCCGCCGCTGGCGGCGGGCGAGCTGGTGGCCTTCATGTCGGCCGGAGCCTACGGCGCGGCCATGGCCAGCGAGTACAACACCCGACCTCTGGTCCCCGAGGTGCTGGTCGACGGCGACCGGTTCGCGGTGATCCGGGCGCGGCCGTCCTATGAGGAGATGCTGGCGCGGGACGTGACGCCGGACTGGGTTTGAGGAACTGAGATCCTCCCCCTGTGGGGGAGGTGTCGGCGCAGCCGACGGAGGGGGGAGTTTGCCGAGGTGGGTCTACTCCCCCCACCGGCGCCTTCGCGCCGCCTCCCCCAAAGGGGGAGGGTCTAAGGTCTTAGTCTAGCGCCCCGATATACGGCAGGCCGCGGCTCTTGCCCTCGTCGTCGAGGCCGTAGCCGACCAGGTAGCGGGCCGGCGCTTCCCAGGCCACGAAGTCGGGCTCGATGCGCGGCTTGTCCCAGGGCTTGCGGGCGAAGACGGCGGTCAGGACTTCGCTGGCGCCGGCGTCCTTGACCAGGCGGGCCGCCTCGCCCAGCGACAGGCCGGTGTCGAGCACGTCGTCCACCACCAGGGCGCGGCGGCCGATCAGCGGGCGCTGCAGGTCGGCGCGGACCTCGCAGCGGCCCGAGCTCTTGCGCTCGTCATGGTAGGAAGCCAGCCACAGGGCGTCGAAACGCACGTCGCGCCCGGCCCGCCACAGGGCCCGCGTCAGGTCGGCGGCGAACCACAGGCCGCCGGTCAGCAGGCAGACGGCGACGGTGTCGTTGTCGATGCGCGGGGCGATGGCCTTGGCCAGGGCTTCCACCCGCTCGGCGATTTCTTCCTGGGAAATCAGAACTTCGGGGGCGGAGCGATCAGTCATGTCAGGTTTTCTGGGTCAATGATGGTCGGCCGGGGCCGGTTCGACCGCTCCGGTCTCATGACCCGGGGGCTCCTGTCCAGTGTCTTGCGCGTCTTCCATCGGCGGCGACGCGCCGGCCGCGATCTCGGCTGGCTGGTCCTGGACGCCCCGCAGCGACGGCGACTCGGGGTTGGAAACCTTGTCGACATGGCCGGCCGGCCCCGCATGCCTGGCCGCGCCTGGTTCCAGGGCGAAGCCGATCTCCAGGGTGTTGGCCGTGCGCGGCGGGTCCAGCAGGGTCACCGAGAAGTGCCGGGTCTGGCTGGGCGGGATCAGCGGATCGGCGGCGGCGGCCAGCTTTCCGGCCACCCGCTTCTCGTGCTTGTTCAGCAGGGCCACGCGCAGCGGCGGGGTGGTCACGGCGTGATCGGTGATGTTGCGCAGCACGCCGGTGACGGTGATCACGGCGTGGCCGTCCTGCATCGAGGGCTCGGCCTTCAGGTCCTCGACCACCAGGCCGACGGTGTTCACGGGACGGTTTATGAACGCGTAGGCCCCCGCCGTGCCAGGCCACAGCTTGGCGACGTTGATGTTGTTGAGCCACGCCGCGCCCAGCAGCAGAAGCATCACGGCGACCATGCCGCCCCAGACGAGGCCCGTGGTCTTGGCCTCCTTCAGGCGGCGCTCGGCGTCGGCCCGGGCCCGGAACACCTTGGGCAGCTCCTCGCCCGGCAATTGGTCGACGGGCGTCTCGGAATCGTCGGCGGGGTTGGACGCGCCGTCCAGCGCGGTCAGGTTCGGCTCGCCCGCCAGGTCAGCGGCCGAGGGCTCCTCGAACAGGTCCAGGGCGTCTTCGTTGCGGGCCGTCCAGCGCGTCCCGCAGGCCGCGCAACGCACGACACGACCAGCCGCGCCGACCTTGGAGTCATCGACGAAATAGCGGCTGGCGCACTCGGGACAGGTCAGTATCATGGCCGCGAATCGGACGCTCCCCGCTCCTACACACGAGGTCGCCGATTTTGCCAGCCATGTCCACACGACCCAGCGACACACCCTTGCGCACCGATGACGTCCAGGATGGCGGCGCCGTCCCCGTGGTGCGCTTCGAGGGTGTCTCGATGCGGTACGGACGGGGGCCGGAAACGCTCAGCGATCTCAGGTTCACCCTACGCCCAGGGTCTTTCCATTTCCTCACCGGCCCGTCGGGCGCGGGCAAGAGTTCGCTGCTGAAACTGATCTATCTGGCTCACCGTGCGTCACGGGGTCGCGTCGAGCTGTTCGGCCGCGACATCAGCCTGACCCGGCCCGAGGACCTGCCGTTCGTGCGCCGCCGGATCGGGGTGGTGTTCCAGGACTTCCGCCTGCTGGACCACCTGCCGGTGTTCGACAACGCCGCCCTGCCGCTGCGCATCGCCGGCCGCAAGCCGGCCAGCTATCGCGAGGACGTGGCCGAGTTGCTGCAGTGGGTGGGGCTGGGCGAGCGCATGCACGCCCTGCCGGCCACCCTGTCGGGCGGCGAGAAGCAGCGCCTGGCCATCGCCCGCGCCGTGGTCGACCGTCCCGACGTGCTGCTGGCCGACGAGCCGACGGGCAATGTCGACCCGGCCATGTCGCTGCGCCTGCTGCGATTGTTCGTCGAGCTGAACCGCCTGGGCACCACGGTGCTGATCGCCACCCACGACGAGGACCTGGTCGCCCGCGCCAACCGCCCGACCCTGCACCTGGAGAACGGCCGCCTGGTCGATGTCGCCGACGCGTCGTCGGACCGGGGCTATGGCCCGGGCCATGACGACGAGGACGACGCGGAGGACGAGGCATGAGCGCCTTCTCCGTCGCCCGCTGGAAGCCCGGCCAACTGCTGCCGCCGCGCGACGCCCGTGACGGCTCGCTGGTGTTCGTGGTCGCGGTGCTGTGTTTCCTGGCCTGCCTGACCGCCCTGGCGGCCCTGGCCTCGACTCGCGCGGCCACCGGCTGGACCGCCCAGCTGACCGGCTCGGCCACGGTGGTGGTCCGCCCCCGCGCCAGCGAAAGCCCCGACAGCGCCGCGGCCCGCGCCGCCGAGACCCTGTCGGGCGTCAAGGGCGTGACCGAGGCCCGCGCCCTGTCCAAGGACAAGGCCGAAGCCCTGCTCGAGCCGTGGATCGGCCGCGAGGCCCTGATCGCCGACCTGCCCGTGCCCCGCCTGGTGACTCTGGACCTCGACCCCAAGGCCCCCGCCACGGCCGCCACGCTGAACAAGGCCCTCAAGGACGCCAATGTCGACGCCGTGGTCGACGACCACAGCCGCTGGATCGCGGACATCGAACGCGCGGCGCGCCTGGCCGGCTGGGCCGCCATCGGCGTCTTCGGCCTGATCGCCACGGCGGCGGCGGCCGTGATCGTCTTCGCCACCCGCGCCGCCCTGACCGCGCGCCATGACATTGTCGAGGTGCTGCACCTGTCGGGAGCCGAGGACGGCTTCATCGCCAATCTGTTCCAGAACCGCTTCGCCGGCATGGCCTTCTTCGCCGGCTTGCTGGGCGGGGCGGGCGCGGCCATGATCGGGGCGGCGGCGCGGCTCGTGGGGGGCGGCCAGGGCCTGACGCCGGTCCTGCCGCTGGCCTGGATCGATCTCCTGGCGCCCCTGCCCTGCCCGCTGGTGGCGGCGCTGGTGGCCGGGATCGCGGCCCGCGCCGCGTCCCTGCGCCTGTTGAGAGGCATGCCGTGAAGAGCTTCGCCGCGCTGCTGATCCTGGTGATGGTCTGGTTCGTGGGCCTGCTGGCCTTCACCAGCCGCGTGGACCAGTCCACGCCGGCCCAGGAACCGCCGGTGGCCGACGGGGTGGTGGTGCTGACCGGGGCCTCGAACGTGCGGCTGGAACAGGCGACCAAGCTGCTGGAAGCCGGCAAGGGCAAGCGCCTGCTGATCTCTGGCGTCAACCGCGAGGCCTCGCGCGACGACGTGCTGGGCGTGACCAAGGCGGTGCGGCCGATCTACGACTGCTGTGTCGACCTGGGCTACGCGGCCGCCGACACCATCGGCAACGCCAGCGAAAGCGCCGAGTGGGCCAAGGCCAAGGACTATCACAGCCTGATCGTGGTCACCGCCGACTACCACATGCCGCGCTCGATGCTGGAGCTGCACGCGGCCATGCCCGACGTGACCCTGCACCCCTACCCCGTGGTCACCGAGAGCCTGAACGCCCACCGCTGGTGGAAAGGCGGCACGAGCGCCCGGCGGATGATCGTGGAATACTGCAAATACCTGGCGATCCTGGGCCGTGAGGCGTTCCTCAAGCTGGGTCCGCGGGAAAAGGCCGACCCGAAACCGGCGAAGGAATCCTCTTGATCTATCTGCGTTCGTTCCTGTTCCAGTTGTTCTTCTGGCTGTGGTCGGTGGTCTGGGCGATCGGCATGATCGTCACCTACCCCCTGCCGCGCCGCGCCAACACCTGGTCGCTGTCGACCTGGTCCAAGGGCCTGATCTGGGGCCTGCGCTGGCTGGCCGACATCAAGGTCGAGGTGCGCGGCGAGCCGTACCGGCCCACCGGCCCGGCCCTGGTCGCGGCCAAGCACCAGTCGATGTTCGACGTCTTCAGCCAGTTCGCCCTGCTGCCCGACGCCTGCTTCGTGATGAAGAAGGAACTGCTGATGGTGCCGCTGTTCGGCTGGCACGGGCTGAAGGCCAGGATGATCGTCGTCGACCGCGCCGGCCATTCGGCGGCGCTGAAGAAGCTGGTGCGCGACGCCGTCGACCGCATGAAGGAGACCCGCCAGGTCGTGATCTTCCCGGAAGGCACGCGCGGCGAAGTTGGGGTCCCCGGCGACTACAAGCCCGGCATCGCGGCGCTGTATCGCGAGATGAACCTGCCGGTCACGCCCCTGGCCCTGAACTGCGGCGTGCACTGGCCGCGCGGCTGGCTGCGCCCGCCGGGCACGATCGTCTTCGAATACCTGCCGCCCATCCCCGCCGGCCTCAAGCGCGGCGAGTTCATGCGCGAGCTGCAGACGCGGATCGACACCGCCACCAAGGCGCTGGAGGACGAGAGGCTGTAGAAGGAAGATGGAAGAGCCATGACCAAAGGGCATATCGCGGCGATCATCGCCGCCCTCGTCGTCAGTTGGGCGTCGCCGGTCGCCTCGGCCCCGCGGATTTGCGCGGTGTCCAGCGCGGATCAGGAGCAGGTCTCGCGGACCGTCCATTCTTTCTACGCCGCGCTCACCAAGGACGACGAGGCGGGCTTCAGCGCCATCACCGCGCCCACCTTCTATGCCTACGAAGTGGGACGGCGCCTTAACGGCCCAGAGCTTTCAGCGACGATCCGCAAGGCGCATGGCTCGGGCCGGATCTACGAATGGAACCTCGGGCCCATCGAAGTTCACGGAAACTGCGACGTGATCTGGGCGACGTGGGAAAACCATGGGCGAGTCGGCGACAGCACGGGGATGAGACCGGTGATGTGGCTCGAGTCCGCCGCTCTGCACCGCGACGGATCGCGCTGGGTTCTGGATTTCCTGCACTCGACGCCAGTGGGTTCCGCGAAGTAGCCACCGGAGTCGTCTGCGGGAAACCGCCTATGCGACGCTTTGCTCAGCGATTCCGTGGAACAGGCCTTCCAGCCAGGGATTGGCCACCAGATCCAGGACCATGTGCACCCGGTCCTCCGCCCCGCGATTGGCGACACTGTGCGGGTCGGCCAGCCGCAGATACCAGGCCTCGCCCGCCCTCATCTCGACCGTCGCGCCGTTGAGGCGAAATTCGACGCCGGGATTGGTGGTCACAGGAACATGGATCCGCGCCGCGCCGTTCTCCACGCCCAGATCGAGGTCGGTATGCTCCTTGATGATCGAGCCCGGCGTCAGCTTCATCAGGCGAACGCCGCGGACCTCGCAGGCGAAGGCGGTGACGACCTCGCGAAAATAGCCGCAAGACCCTAGCATCGGGGTATCCTCGAACACTGTGGCGGTCGGGTCCGAATAGATCATCCGGATGGGATGGGTCTCGCCGGCGGGGCTGCGCAGGGGGATGACGCTCCAATCGCCTTCGTAGTTCTGGCGGACGAAATGCGCGGTCCAGTCGATGGAGGACAGCTTGTCGAGGTCGCGGCGCAGCCGGGCCGGGTCGAAGCTCAGCGGCAGTTGCAATCTGTCCGGGAACGCCATCCAGTGACGCTATCGGGCCGCGAGCGGCCCCACAAGTCCTGACGGGGAGACGCCATGCCGGCCAGGCTGGAGACCAGGATGTCCGTCGCGGACCCACTGACGACGCTGCGGGCCTTGGTCCTGCGCGACGTCGCCTTGCAGGACGCCCTGGGCGAGGTCGAGAACTTCGCGGTCTTCGCCGAGCGCACGGCCGAGGCGGCGCGGGCGGGGGGCGCCGCCATCGACGCCGAGACGGTGCGGAGCCTGCTCTACACGACCTTCCAGCCGCCCCTGATCGACGGGTTCACACCCGGGCCCGGCTGGCTGCCGGCCGAGGTGACGGAGGTGGACGGTCGCGCCGCGATCACCTGGCTGCGCTTCGGCCGGCGGCGGCTGGACGAGTCGTTCTACGATGACTCGCTGGTCCGCCGGCGCTTCCTGCCGTTCAACCGCCTGTTCGGCGTCCGCACCGCCCTGAGCGATCTGGAGGCCTGGACCGCCGCCCTGCCTGCCCCGGAGCCGGCCGGCCTGATCTTCCACATGTCGCGCTGCGGCTCGACCCTGACGGCCCAGATGCTGGCGGCTTCGCCCGCCAACGTCGTGCTGTCCGAGGCCGCGCCGCTCAACGCCGTCACCCGGCGGGGCGACCTGGACGACGGCGCCAAGGTCGCCCTGCTGCGGGCCATGGCCGCCGCCCTGGGCCAGGCGCGGAACGGCGAAAGCCGGCTGTTCCTCAAGCTGGACTGCTGGCACAGCCGCGACCTGCCGCTGTTCCGGCGCGCCTTTCCGGACACGCCCTGGGTGTTCCTCTATCGCGAGCCGATCGAGGTGATGGTCTCGCAGACCCGGCGGCGCGGCGTGCAGATGGTCCCCAGCCTGGTCCCGCCGGCGACCTTCGGCGTCGACCTGCCGGACGGCGTGCCCGATGACGACTACTGCGCGCGGGTGCTGGCGGCGGTGTGCGAGGGCGCCATGCGGCACTATCCGATCGGCGGCGGCCGGCTGGTCAACTACCGCCAGCTGCCCGAGGCGCTGTTCACGGAGATCCTGCCGCACTTCGGGGTGACGCCCTCGGACGTGGAGGCGCGCGCCATGCGCGCCGCCGCGATCCGCGACGCCAAGGCCCCCGAGCAGGCCTTCACGCCCGATGGGCCGGACAAGCGGCAGGCGGCGACCCCGGCGCTGCGGGCGATCTGCGAGCGACGGTTGGACCCGGTATATCGACGGCTGGAGGCGATGCGGGCCGAACAGCCCTAAGCCGCCGCCCCTTCCCGCGCCTCGACCATCTTCAGCAGGGTCTCCATGGCGTGGTCGCGCACGCCGTCCTCGCGCAGGTGCATGACCAGGTCGCGCAGATAGTCGATGTTGCGACCCGACAGGCCTTGGGCGCCCGCGATCAGCTGCGCCTGCTGCTCCAGGGTCAGCGCCCCCGCCCACTGGCCGTGCTTCATGTCGGAGAGGAACACCAGCGACCGCACCTTGCCGTTTCCATCGATCTTCAGCTCGGACCAGGACTCGAAATAGGTTTCGGTCGGCTGCTCACGCTCGCGCAGATAGGCGTAGACCTCGGGCCATTGCGCGGCCGCCACCCGGTAGGCGACGCCGCGCACAGCCCCCCCGGGGGCCAGGCCCAGCACCAGGCCCGGCCGCTCGTAGGTGCCCCGGTGGTGGACCGAATAGATGCAGAAGGCGCGCCGGCGCCCATGGAGCACCGCGGTTCTTCGCTCTATGAACGGGAACCCGGGCCGCCACATCAGCGATCCATATCCGAACACCCAGCGGTCTTCGCCGTCCGCCCGCTCGCCCACAACGCTCATCACTGTTCCCGACCGGAGCCGCCCCTTTCATGACCCATAACGCCGCCGCTCCGTCCCGCAAGCCCCGGCGTCGCGGTCTGCTGGCGCCTTTCGTCATTCTGGCGATCGTCGCCATCGGCTGGAGCATCGGCTGGCTGTGGCTGCGCGGCCAGGCCGAGCAACGGATGGACGCCACGGCCCTGTCGCTGAAGTCGCGCGGCTACGACCTGTCGTGGGAAGCTCGCACCTTCAGCGGCTACCCGTTCCGCATGGACGTGCGGCTGGTCAACGCCCGGGTCGCCGAGCCGTCGGGCTGGGCCCTGCGCGCGCCGGAGCTGAGCGGCGAGGCCAACGCCTACGACATCGGCCACTGGGTGATCGTCGCCCCCAAGGGGGTGATCATGACCCGGCCGGTCAATGGCGACGTGCAGATCACCGGCCAGGCCCTGCGCGCCAGCTTCGCCGGCTTCAAGCAGTATCCGCCGCGCATCTCGGTCGAGGGCGCGAACCTGGTCTTCACCCCCGTGGCCGGGGCCGCGCCGTTCCCGCTGCTGTCGGCGGCGGGCCTGCAGTTGCACATCCGCCCCGGACCCGACGACCAGGGCGCGATCTTCTTCGAGGCCAAGGGGGCCAAGGCCCGCTTCACCGGCCTGCTGGGCCGCGTCGCCGCCGACCGCACCGCCGACCTGATCTGGGATTCCAAGATCAGCAAGATCAGCGCCCTGCATGGGGCCAGCTGGGCCGATGCGGTGGGCGACTGGTCCGACGCCGGCGGCGCCCTGACCGTGCAGCAAGGCAGACTGACCGCCGGCGAGGCCCTGCTGGACGCCAAGTCCGGGGCCCTGACCGTCGATGACGACGGCCGCCTGCGGGGCGCGCTGGACGTCACGGTCCGCGAGGTCCCCACGCCGGGCCAGGCGCTGAAGAGCCCGGAAGCCGCCGCAGCGGCGGTCGCCCAGGCCCTGGGCCGCGACCCGACCCTGTCGGCCACCCTGAAGTTCGACAACGGCCGCACGCGGCTGGGTCTGTTCGACACCGGGCCGGCGCCGCGGGTCTATTGAGGCGGCGGGACGCCCCCTCCGTCATGTCGCGTATCCGCGCCATGCCACCTCCCCCGTTTCACGGGGGAGGAAAACGGTCGGCGCGCACCCTCCTCACCCGCATCGCGGGGGAGGTGGCGCGATGCGAATACGCATCGTGACGGAGGGGGCGTCTCTCACGTGTACATTCCAACAGCGCAACTTTCTTCCCGCCATCGCGCCCTATTGCGCCTCCGGCGGCAAAGTCTATGGTCCGGCCTCCAATTTCGGGGATAAATCATGGGTAGCGACGCAGGCGACGCGACGCCTTCGCTGGACGAGGTCCGATGGCGTATCGACGCCATCGACGGTGAGCTTCTGGCCCTGCTGGACGAGCGGGCCGGCCTGGCGCGCGCCGTGGCGGCGGCCAAGCAGGCGGCCGGCGACACCGGCTTCGGCCTGCGTCCCGGCCGCGAGGCCCTGATCGTCCGCAAGCTGGTCGAAGCCCCCCGCAAGGCCGCCAGCGACGCCCTGGTCATCCGCGTCTGGCGCGAGCTGATGGCCGACAGCCTGGCCCGCCAGGGTCCCTATCACCTGACCGTCTGGGGCGGCTCCAACCCCGCCCGTGCCGTCGAGCTGACCCGCCTACGGTTCGGCGTCGCCCCGCCGATGACCGTGGCCGCCACCGACAAGGAGGCCCTGGCCGCCGCCAAGACCCCGTGGGGCGTCGGCGTGCTGGGCCTGGTTCCCGACAACGCCTGGTGGGGCCGGCTGCTGGCCGAGCCGCGGCTGAAGATCTTCGCCGCCCTGCCCTGCCTGGAGCGCTGGGGCCCGCAGGTCGCCTTCGCCGTCGCCGAGGTCGAGGTCGAGCCCACCGGCGGCGACCAGACCTTCTGGGTCACCGACAGCCCCAAGGCCGCCGCCGCCATTATCGAAGCCCTGTCCGCCGACGGCGTGGCCGCCGAGCTGGTCGCCGAGGCCGGCGGGCTGAAGCTGTTCGCCCTGCTGGGCTTCTACCAGGCCGACGACGCGCGCCTGGCCCGCGCGCCGGGTTCCCTTACGGGCGTCATCGGGGCTGCGCCCACCCAGTTCGACGTGTAAGAAGACCGCCTCTTCGCTCCCGAGTTCCCTCGATGACCGCTCCGACCACCGACCGCTTTGCCGCGCCGCGCCCCACGCCCAAGCCGGGCATCCTCGACATCGCCGCCTATGTGGGCGGCAAGTCGAAGATCGAGGGCGTCGCCCATCCGGTGAAGCTGTCGAGCAACGAGAACATCCTGGGCAGCAGCGACAAGGCCAAGGCCGCCTATCGCGACGCCGTCGATCGGATGCACCTGTATCCGGACGGCAAGGGCTCGGCCCTGCGCGCCGCCATCGCGGCCCACTATCGCCTGGAGGTCGAGCGCATCACCCTGGGCGACGGCAGCGACGAGATCTTCGCCCTGCTCAACCAGGTCTATCTCGAGCCCGGCGACAACATCGTCCAGGGCGAACACGGCTTCGCCGCCTACGCCATCGGGGCCCGCGCCTGCCAGGGCGAGGTGCGTTTCGCCAAGGAGCCGGGCCAACGCGTCTCCGTCGACGAGATCGTCAAGTGCGTGGACGAACGCACCCGCCTGGTGTTCATCGCCAACCCCGCCAACCCGACCGGCACCTGGCTGACGGGCGAGGAGATCCGCGCCCTGCACGCCGCCCTGCCGCCCTCGGTGGTGCTGGTGCTGGATGGGGCCTACGCCGAGTTCTGCACCGACCCGCGCTTCGAGGACGGGCTGGACCTGGCCCGGAACGCCGAGAACGTCATCGTCACCCGCACCTTCTCCAAGCTGCACGGCCTGGCCGCCCTGCGCGTGGGCTGGGGCTATGGACCGGCCGGGATCATCGAGCCGCTGGAGCGCATCCGCCCGCCGTTCAACACCTCGATCCCGGCCCAGGACGCGGCCATCGCCGCCCTGGCCGACCTGGAGTTCCAGCAGCGCTCGATCGCCCTGGTCGAGCAGTGGCGCGCCTGGCTGACCCAGCAGATCGGCGGCCTGGGCCTGGAGGTCACCCCCTCGGCGGCCAATTTCGTGCTGATCAACTTTCCCGCCGCGCCCGGCAAGACCGCGCTCGAGGCCGAGGCGTTCCTGGCCTCGAAGGGCTACCTGGTCCGCGCCGTGGGCAACTACAATCTGCCTAACGCCATCCGCGTCACCGTGGGGCTGGAAGAGCACAACCGGGCCGTGGTCGACCTGCTGCGCGAGTTCGTCTCGCGATGAGCCATCCCGGTATCCTGTACCCCAAGATGACTGTGATCGGCTGCGGCCTGATCGGCGGCTCGATCATCCGCGCGGCCCGCGAGCACGGCGTGGTCGGCCAGGTCACCGTCGTCGACGCCAGCGAGGCCCACCGCGCCCGGGTGGTCGAACTGGGCATCGCCGACCACGTGACCGGCGACATCGGCGAGGCGGTCAAGGATGCCGACCTGGTGGTCATCGCCACGCCGGTGCTGTCGACGGCCGAGGTCGCCGCCGCCCTGGCGCCGCACCTGAAGCCGGGCGCCACCCTGACCGACGTCGGCTCGACCAAGGCCAACGTGGTCGAGGCGTTCAAGGCCCTGGACCTGTCGAAGGTCTTCGTGATCCCCGGCCACCCGATCGCCGGCACCGAGCAGTCGGGCCCCGACGCCGGCTTCGCCGAACTGTTCGAGAACCGCTGGACCATCCTGACCCCGACCGAGAGCGACGACGAGGCCTACGCCGCCGCCGTCGCCCGGCTCAGCGCCTTCTGGCGGGCGTTCGGCGCCCAGGTCGAGCTGATGGACGACAAGCACCACGACCTGGTGCTGGCCGTGGTCAGCCACCTGCCCCACCTGATCGCCTACACCATCGTCGGCAGCGCCGCCGACCTGGAGAACGTCACCGAGAGCGAGGTGATCAAGTTCTCGGCCTCGGGCTTCCGCGACTTCACCCGCATCGCCGCCAGCGACCCGACCATGTGGCGCGACATCTTCGTGGCCAACAAGGACGCGGTGCTGGAGATGCTGGGCCGGTTCACCGAGGACCTGCAGGCCATGAGCCGGGCCATCCGCTGGGGCGACGCCGACACCCTGCACGCCCACTTCACCCGCACCCGCGCCATCCGCCGCGGCATCGTCGCCGCCGGCCAGGAAAGCGCCGAGCCGAACTTCGGCCGCGATCGCGGGAAGCACTAGGCGGTGGGCTGGAAGCGTATCCTGGGCCTGGCCTTGGCGTCGGTCGCCCTGGCGCTGGTGGTCTGGGGCCTGTTCCTTCCGCTGACGACGGTGTCGATCAAGGTCGACCTGCCGCCGGCCCGACCGTCCAAACCCGTCGAGCCCAAGGCGGTTGAGATTTTCATCGACGCCAACGGCGCGATCCAGGTCAACGGCCGGCCTTCGAGCCTGGACACCCTGGCCAGCGATGTCGGCGCCGTCTCCATGACGCGTGACAGGAACCAACAGCAGCTGATGATCCGCGCATCCGAGACCGTAACATACGGTACCTACATGGCGGTGCTTGAACGGCTGCGCGGCGCCGGCTGGCACAAGGTCGGCATCGTCAAGGAGGCCATTTCCAACTGACCTGCCCATCAAGGGCCTGGCAGGCTGCCTCAATAGCCCCCGACGCCGCAATACAGCCGCAACATCCGGCCCTAATGATCGCCACAGGGACGCACCGCCAAGGACACCCCATGCGCCGCAAGATCACCACCCTCGCCCTGGCCACGCTGGCCGTCCTCGCCGCCGGCTCGGCCCAGGCCCGGATGCCGTCGCCCGAAAAGGTCTTCAAGGCCTGGGACAAGAACGCCGACGGCTCCATCGACAAGGACGAGTGGATCGCCGCCGGCCGCAAGGAAAAGCGCTTCACCCAGGCCGACACGGACGGCGACGGCAAGGTCTCCCTGGAAGAGCTGAGAGCCGGCATGGCCCGCATGAAGGCGCGCCCGGCCGCGCCGACGACGGGCGAGCAGACCCCGCCCGCCGAGCATTAGGTCTAACGACCAGGGATTGAGTTGGCGCTGGACCCGTTCCGGGAGGCTTGGCTAAGGTCGGCCTCTTTCGGGAGGGGTCCATGCTCAAATACGTCGACAGCATCAAGGAACTGCTGGCGCTCTACGCCGTGCTGCTCGTGGCCGGGGCCGGGGCCTACGCCGCCTTCGAGCACAAGCCGTTCGTCGACGCGCTCTGGTGGGCCTGCGTCACCGCCACCACCGTCGGCTACGGCGACATGTACCCCACCACGACCGGCGGCCGCATCGTCGCCGTAGTGCTGATGCACCTGACCCTGCTGTTCATCCTGCCGCTGCTGATCGGCAACATCTGCTCGCGCTGCATCAAGGACCAGAACGAATTCAGCCACACCGAGCAGGAGGAGCTGAAGGCGGCGCTGCGCCGGCTGGAGGACAAGCTGGACCGGGCCGAACGGGCCTAGAGCGAACCGCGCGATGTAGAAATCGCGCGGTTCGCTCTAGATTTTTGTTTTCGCATTGCTTTTGCGGAAAACCGGCATCCACTTTTCCGCGCGATGCTCCAGGGACGGCTCCGAGTTCAGCCCCTGGAGGCTCCGCCCCGCCTCAGGTGATGTGCTTGGCGCTGGGCGGATCGCTGGCCGGGAAGCTTTCCTCCAGGCTCTCGTCGATCAGGGCCTCCTGGCGGTCCTCGGCCTGCTCGACGTGCTCGGCCAGGTGGTCGGGCTTCTCGCCTTCCGGCAGCGGCTCGACCTTGCGGCTGGTCGGGGTGTCGGGGGTCTGGAAGGCCTCCTTGACCTCGGTCTCGGAGACGCGGTCCTCGGGATGGCCGGGCTGGCCCAGGTCCTGGGCCTGGGAGAAGTCGCCCAGCACCCCGGGGCGCGAGCCTTGCGGCGCGGTGTCGTCAGCCATGGTGATGTCCTTGAAGTTGGACCCGATCAACGGCCGCCTCCGACCGGCGTTCCATGGCCGCGCTGGGGAAACGCCCTAGCGCGCCTTCAATTCGGTCAGTTCCCAGGCGTCGCCGACCTTGTGGAACTTGAAGGCTATCCGCGCCCCGGGCGTCAGCGGCGCCTCGGCCAGGATGTCGCCATAGGCCTGGAAAACGGTGCGCCCCGCCGCCAGTTTCGCCCCGCTCGCGCCCTCGTGATCGAGCGTTACCGCCTGGCCCTCGAGCCCGGCGATAACGCCCGTCGAATCGTATTCCGGGCCCGCCGGAAGCGCCGCCGCAACCGTCGCCGGGCCTTCCGACGCGGTTTTCGCCGGCTTGTCCGGACCGCAGGAAGCAAGCGCCACCATCAGGAGGCTGGCCGATATTGCTTTTATTTTCATGGGCTTATCAGTTTTAGAGATTCAGCGGATCAATCCGAACACGTCACTCATACAAGGTTTTTTGCCGCAAGTGCGAAAAGCCCGGCGATTGTGGTAGCGATTTTGTGATCGAAGTTTTACTCTAAGCCCTGCCGACGGCTCTCCACGTCGGCTGTCGAGACAGGCCAGACCGTCCGAACCGAGCGCGCCGATCCTAGCGGAGACGATCCCTAGCGACACCGGCGCGTCCCGTGAAGGCCGGCCTTGCGCCTCTCGAGCCCCCTTCGGAGAGGCCCGGCCCTCGGACCCGTCCGAACCGGACAGCCGAGACGATGGATCTGATGAGCGAACGCGGCGCTTTCTTCGACCTGACCTCCTCGCGGAGCGTCGCCTACGACATGGCGGTCTCCACCAGCGATCGGGTCGAAATCCCCGCCGACGCGCCCCTGGCCATGCCGGTCCAGCCGCTGGCCTTCTGGCAGGGCCAGGCCAAGCCGGTGGCTACGGCTCGCGACAATCTGGTCCTGCGCCGCTGGGGCGTGTTCGTCGCCACCGCGATCATGGCCTTCGCCGGCTGGCGCGCCACCTACGACACCATCGCCCTGGGCGGCGTCACCCGCCTGGAAGCCGTGGTCCTGACCCTGCTGGTCCCGCTGTTCCTGGCCCTGGCCCTGTGGTTCTGCACCGCCGTTGTCGGCTTCGTGGTGCTGCTGGGCAAGCCCCGCGACCCGCTGGGCATCGACGACAGCGCCGCCTCGCCCATGCCCAGGCCCAAGGCCCGCACGGCGATCCTGATGCCGGTGCACAACGAGGACGCCGCCGAGGTGTTCGCCCGCCTGCGCGCCATGGACGCCTCGCTGCACGAGACCGGCGCCAGCCGCGCCTTCGACATCTTCATCCTCAGCGACACCCGCGACGCCGCCGTGGCCCTGGCCGAGCAGGCCTGCTTCGCCCGCTTCCGCCGCGAGGCCAACAGCCACGTCTTCTATCGCAAGCGCACCCAAAACACGGGTCGCAAGGCCGGCAACATCGCCGACTGGGTGGCCCGCTGGGGCGGCGACTACGAGCACATGCTGGTGCTGGACGCCGACAGCCTGATGACCGGCGAGGCCATGGTCCGCCTGGCCGACGCCATGGAGCGTCACCCGCGCGTGGGCCTGATTCAGACCATGCCGATGATCATCAACGGCCAGACGATCTTCGCCCGCACCCTGCAGTTCGCCACCCGCCTTTACGGCCGCGTCGCGTGGACGGGCCTGGCCTGGTGGTCGGGCTCGGAGAGCAGTTTCTGGGGCCACAACGCCATCGTCCGCACCCGCGCCTTCGCCGAGACCTGCGGCCTGCCCAGCCTGGACGGCCCCAAGCCGTTCGGCGGCGAGGTGATGAGCCACGACGCCCTGGAAAGCGCCCTGCTGCGCCGCGGCGGCTGGGGCGTGCACCTGGCCCCCTATCTGGGCGGCTCCTACGAGGAGAGCCCCTCCAACCTGCTGGACTTCGCCACCCGCGACCGCCGCTGGTGCCGGGGCAACGTGCAGCACATCCCGCTGGTCGGCCTGCCCGGCCTGCACTGGATGAGCCGCCTGCACCTGGTGATCGGCGTGCTCAGCTACGTGCTCTCGCCCCTGTGGTTCGTGGCCCTGTCGTCGGGGATCATCTCGCGCATGCTGATGCCCGAGCTGAAGAAGGCCGCCTTCACCATGGCCGACCTGCAGGCCGCGGCCCACGCCCTGATCGACTGGCGCGAGATCCAGGCCACCGCCTGGGCGATGATCATCACCTTCGTCCTGCTGTTCGGCCCCAAGATCCTGGGCTCGATCCTGGTGTTCTCGCGCAAGAACGAGATCAAGGGCTTCGGCGGCCGCCGCAGGATCCTGGCCGGCCTGGGCGTGGAGATGCTGCTCTCGGCCCTGGTCGCCCCGATGCTGATGTTCACCCAGACCCGCGCCCTGGTCGAGATCCTGGCCGGCAAGGTCGGCGGCTGGGCCACCCAGCGCCGCGACGCCGACAAGGTCACCGGCAAGGAAGCCTTCGCAGCCATGGGCTGGATCAGCGTCACCGGCGTGGTGCTGGCCGTGGCCTTCTGGTTCACGCCCGACCTGCTGACCGCGACGATGCCGATCCTGGCCGGCCTGATCCTGGCCGTGCCGCTGACCATGCTGGGCGCCCACAAGCTGGCCGGCCTCAGCGTCAAGTCCAACGGCCTGTTCATGACGCCGGAGGAGCGCCGCCCGCCGGCCATCGTCCGCGCCGCCCTGGGCCCGGCCTGCGAGCCGCCCGCCCGCTGGTTCAGCCGCCAGCCGGCCCCGGTGCTGGTCGCCGAGCCGGCGGCCGAACGGAACGCAGCCTAGGACCTTTCCCGCCTTAAGGGTGGTCGCTTCCGCCCGACAGGAGTAGAAGCGCGCTTCGTTCAATCCAAACGGAGCGTCCGCCGTGTCGCGCCTCTTCAGCGCCTATGTGATCGTCGACTGGAGCGCGGCGGCCAAGCCGACCACGGGGGCGGATTCCGTGTGGATCGGCGTGATGAAGCGCGACGTGCGCTTCCGCCTGACCTTCGAGAGCTTCAACCCGCCCACCCGCCAGGAGGCCGAGGCCAAGCTGGCGACGATCCTCGACGACCTGAAGAAGCGCGGCGAGCGTGCCCTGGTCGGCTTCGACTTCCCGCTGGGCTTCCCGCGCGGCGTCACCGCGGCCCTGGCGCTGAAGGGCGAGCACCCCTGGCGCGCGGTCTGGGACCAGCTGGCCAAGATGGTCAAGGACAAGGCCGACAACACCAACAACCGCTTCGGCGTCGGCTCGGAGCTGAACCGCCGGCTGACCGGCGGCCCGTTCCCGTTCTGGGGCTGCCCGCCCAAGGACGCCCTGACCACCCTGCAGCCCAAGAAGACCCGTGAGCACGGGCCCGGCGACCTGCCGGAGTTTCGTCACACGGACCTGGCGGCGAAAGGCGCGGCCTCGATCTGGAAGCTCTATTACAACGGCTCGGTCGGCGGCCAGGCGATCGTCGGCATCCCGGCCGCGCGCCGGCTGAAGGACGCCCGCGGCGACGCCGCCCGGGTCTGGCCGTTCGAGACCGGCTTCAAGGCCCTCACCGAGGCCGACCTGGACGGCGTGCAGGTGGTGATCGCCGAGGTCTACCCCTCGCTGGTCAAGGCCACCCCGGCCCCCGGCGAGATCAAGGACGCCGCCCAGGTGCGGGCCCTGGCCGAGCACTTCGCCAAGCTCGACGAGGCCGACAAGCTGGCCGCCCTGTTCGGGCCGAGCAAGGACGCCCCGGCCGACGTGGTGGTGGATGCGGAAACGGAAGAGGGCTGGATCCTGGGGGCGGCGATCTAGGCGGAAACGCCGTGCGTCCTTCGAGGCTCGGCTACGCCTCGCACCTCAGGATGAGGAATTTCAGCAACAACGCTCCTCATCCTGAGG
The DNA here is from genome assembly GCF_031457295.1 of Caulobacter sp. BE254. NCBI lineage: Bacteria > Pseudomonadati > Pseudomonadota > Alphaproteobacteria > Caulobacterales > Caulobacteraceae > Caulobacter > Caulobacter sp. BE254. Next base: position 115,376 of record NZ_JAVDWJ010000007.1, read on the forward strand.
CGCCCGCGTAGCGGGCCTCGAAGGACGCGAGGCGGCTACCGCTCCTTGAGGTCCAGCATCCGATACCGCCCCAGCAGCAGGCCGGCGGCCAGGAAGCTGGTGATGATCACCGACCAGACGATGCCGTTGACGCCCAGCTTCATCGGCAGGGCCAGCCACCAGGCCAGCGGGCCCATGACCAGGGCGTAGCTGATCATGTGGGTGGTGGTGGGGATCCACACCTCGCCGCGGGCCCGCAGGGCCTGGGCGCAGACCACCTGGACGGCGTCGGGGATCAGGAACAGGCAGCTCAGCGCCAGGGCCGGCGCGATCAGGGCCAAGGCGGCCGGATCGGTGGTGTAGGCCCCCGCCACCAGGTGACGCAGGGGATAGAGCAGCACCGTGACCAGCAGCGAGAAGGCCGCGGTCACCCCGAAGGCGACCCAGCCGGCCCGGCTCATGCCCTTGGAGTCGCGCGCGCCGTAGGCCCGGCCCACCTGCACCGCCGTGGCGGTCGACAGGCCCAGCGGCGCCATGAAGATCACCGCCACGACATTGAGCACCACCGCCCAGGCCGCCACCGAATAGCCGCCCAGCCAACCGGCCACCAGGCTCATGCCGGCGAAGGCCCCGGACTCGAACAGGTTGGAGCCGCCCGCCCCGTAGCCGATACGGCGCTGCTCGCGCGCCGCGGCCAGGTCGGGCGCCGGCCGGTCGAACACGCCCATGGCCCTGGCGTCCTTCAGGCGCACGATGACCACCGCCAGCATCGCCGCGAACGCCGCCCGCGCCACGAAGGTCGACCAGGCCGCGCCCACTGCGCCCAGGGCCGGCAGGCCGAACGTCCCCGGCACCAGCAGCAGGTTGACCGCCAGGTTGATCAGGTTGGCGATCCACATGGCCACGGTCACCAGGCCGGGCCGTCCCAGGCCCTCGAGCCAGAAGCTCAGCGTCACGCTGAGGGCGAACAGCGGCAGCGACAGGGAGAAGACCACCAGCGGCGCCGTGGCCCCGTTGGCCAGGGCCGTGTCGAGGCCGGCATGGTGCATCAGCGGCGGCCCGGCGATCGCCAGCAAGGCCGCGCCGGCGACGCCCAGCCACAGGGCGTAGACCACGCCGCGCCGCAGCACCGCGCCGGTCTCGTGCGGCCTGCCCGCCCCGGTGGCCCGCGAGGCCATCACCTGCACCCCGACCAGCAGGCCGACCGTCATGGTCACGAACACCGAGGTCGGCGCCCAGGCCATGGCGTGGAAACCCAGCTGCGTCGCCGAGAAGTGGCCGACGACGATGGCGTCGGTCAGACCCATGACCATGATGCCCAGGCGCGACAGCACCACGGGCCCGGCCAGCCGCAGCAGCTCGATCAGGTCGGAGACAATGACGCCGTGCGGCTTCCCAGGGCGGGGAGCCGGCGCGGCCGCGGAACGCGACATCTTCAGGGCCTTTCCAAGAGGCCGGGAAGGTGACCGATGCCCAGGCTTTGGGCAACCCCCGCTTGCGCGCTGGCGCTTGGAACATCCGCGCGGCCCGTCAGTTTCGCCGTCGTCAGTTGCAGGAGGCTTCCATGCCCGACGTCGAAACCCCGCAGTTCGAACCCGCCGCCGAGCGCGCCGCCCAGGCCGAGCGCGACATCCAGGCCCCGCTGGACGCCAAGGAGCAGCGCTCGTTTCAGGACGGCGGCCAGAAACAGGAAAAGCCCGCCATGCAGGCCGGCGCCCGCCCCTATCCCGCCCCGCCCTTCCCCGAGCAGCACCAGGCCAAGCCGGGTATCGAGGCCCGGCTGGATCCGGCTCCGATGTACGACGCGCCGTTCTACAAGGGTTCGGGCAAGCTGGAGGGCAAGGTGGCGCTGATCACCGGCGCCGACAGCGGCATCGGCCGGGCCGTGGCGGTGCTGTTCGCCCGCGAGGGCGCCGACATCGCCATCGCCTATCTGGACGAGGAACTGGACGCCGCCGAGACCCGGGCCGCCGTCGAGCGCGAAGGCCGCCGCGCCATCCTGCTGCCTGGCGACGTGGCCGACCCGGCCTACGCCAAGGCCGCCGTCGAGCGCACGGTCGCCGAACTGGGCAAGCTGGACGTCCTGGTCAACAACGCCGCCTTCCAGGAACACGTCACCGCCTTCGAGGACCTGACGCCCGAGCACTTCGACCGCACCCTGAAGACCAATCTCTATGGCTATTTCCACATGGCCCAGGCGGCGGTGAAGGTGATCCCGCCGGGCGGAGCGATCGTCAACACCGGCTCGGTCACCGGCATGCTCGGCGCCAAGAACCTGCTGGACTACTCCCTGACCAAGGGCGGCATCCACGCCTTCACCCGCTCGCTGGCCACCCACCTGGTCGACAAGGGCATAAGGGTCAACGCCGTGGCCCCGGGTCCGGTCTGGACGCCCCTGAACCCCGCCGACAAGCTGGCCCCGCAGGTGGCGCAGTTCGGCGGCCAGACCCCGATGAAGCGCCCCGCCCAGCCCGAGGAGATCGCCCCCGCCTACGTGTTCCTCGCCTCGCCCCAGACGTCCAGCTACATCACCGGCGAGGTGCTGCCGATCATCGGCGGGTACAGCGGGGGCTGACGCCCGACCAACCAGACCCTCCCCCTGTGGGGGAGGCGGTCGCGCAGCGGCCGGTGGGGGGAGTTGGCCGACTCGGCAAACTCCCCTCCCCGTCGGCTTCGCCGACACCCCTCCCACAGGGAGGGGACCTCTCGCCCCCACACCGCCCTTAACCTAGACCGCTAACGAACGGCTAAGCCTTCTCGCCTAAGTTGACCGTCAGGCGCAAAACGCGCCTTCGGCTTCGGCCGATCCTGGAAACGGTCCGTCGATGTCGTTCAACAGCATCAACACCAATGTCGGGGCGATGATCGCCCTGCAGTCGCTGAACGCGATCAACCGCGACCTGTCCGACACCCTTCGCCACATCGCCACCGGCCTGGCGATCTCCAGCCCCAAGGACAATCCCGCCGTCTGGGCCATCGCCCAGAACCAGCGCGCCGAGTCCCACGCCTTGGACGCGGTGCGCGCCTCGCTGCAGCGCGGCCAGTCGATCACAGACGTCGCCCTGGCGGCCGGCGAGACGGTGACCGATCTCCTGACCCAGATGAAGGAGAAGATGCTGGCGGCCTCGGACACCAGCCTCAACACCGCCAGCCGCAAGGCCCTGAACGACGACTACCTGTCGTTGAAGCGGCAGATCGACCGTACCGTGGGCAATGCCGACTTCAACGGAATCAACCTGATCTCCTCGGGCTCGACCGGCCAGGTGCGGGCCCTGGCCAACGCCGACGCCAGCGACACCATCGACGTCGATCATGTGGACCTGTCGACCACCGGCGCGGCCCTGTCGGGGATGCGCGCCGACCTGCTGGGCGCGCCGATCAGCGCCGCCGAGATCAAGGCGATGAGCGGGGCGATCGAGAAGGTCACCTCGGCGCTGTCGAGCCTGGGCACGCGGTCCTACGCTCTCGAGACCCACATGAGCTTCATCGACAAGCTGCAGGACACCCTGGACGCCTCGGTCGGCCGGCTGGTCGACGCCGACATGGCCAAGGAGGCCACCAAGCTCCAGGCGCTGCAGATCAAGCAGCAGCTGGCGATCAAGTCGCTGAGCATCGCCAATTCCGCGCCCAGCTACCTGCTGAAGCTGTTCGGCGGCTGACGAACCGGGGCGGCTCCGGCGTTCAATCGCGCGCTGAACGCCCGGTTTTCCCTCTCCTCTGTTCCCTCTCTCAAAGAGAGAGGGTTCCAGCGCGCGCCCGGACACGTCCCCAGCAAAGACAATGGCCGGTCGCTACACTAATTGTCCGACAAAAGTTCTTGTGAACGCCGCCTCAGATGCGGTAGCAAGGCGCAAAAGAGGGGAAGCGTCATGCCGCGTGGGTCGAAATTACCCGGAGTTATTCTGTCCGGCCTGGCGGCGTGCGCGGCCTTGACGCTGAGTCTGGGCGCGGCGCCGGCGTCAGCGCTGGCTCCGGACGGTCCAGCGGCCAGCGCATCGAAGGGCCTGTCCACCGCGACCTGGACGCCGGACAACGGCGACGGCACCTTCACCAATCCCTTGTTTTATGACGAATTCTCGGATCCGGACCTGATCCGCGTCGGCGACTGGTTCTACCTGACCGGCACCACCATGCACACCATGCCGGGCCTGCCGATCCTGCGCTCCAAGGACCTGGTCAACTGGGAATTCGTCGCCTACGCCCTGGACAAGCTCGACCTCGGTCCGGCCTACCGGCTGGAGGACGGTCAGAACATCTATGGTCAGGGTATTTGGGCGCCGTCCTTCCGCTACCATGACGGCAAGTTCTACATCTTCTCGAACGTCAACCACCAGACGACCCAGATGTTCACGGCTGCCGATCCGAAGGGGCCGTGGACGCGCACGTCGATGAAGCGCAGCTTTCACGACCTGTCCGTCCTGTTCGACGACGACGGCAAGGCCTATGTCGTCTGGGACCACCAGACGATGCACCTGGCCCAACTGACGGACGACCTGACCGACATCGTTCCGGGCACCGAACGCGTCCTGTTCGCCAAGGACGCCGGGATGGGCGAAGGCGCGCACTTCTACAAGATCGACGGCAAGTACTACATCATCAGCGCCAATTATGCCGGCGGCTTCCGGATGCCGGCGGCGCGGGCCGATCATGTTCTGGGCCCCTACGAGGTCAATCAAGCGATCAGCTTGCACGAGGACTTCGGCATGGCGTCGAGCAAGCGCACGGGCTCGCCCAAGCCGCCGTTCACGTTCTGGGGGCCTAGCCCCGCCGCCAAACATGACCTGGCGCTGCACCAGGGGGGCGTTGTCCAGACGCCAGCGGGTGAATGGTGGGGCTTTTCGATGATGGATTTCAATTCCGTCGGTCGCCTGCTTGGCCTGTCTCCGATCACCTGGAAAGACGGCTGGCCCTATTTCGGCCTGCCGGGCAATCTGACGCGCACGCCGCGGACCTGGGTGAAGCCCAAGACCGTCACGCCGCAGCCGGTGCGCGTCCCCTTCCGGCGCAGCGACGATTTCTCGGCGCCGAAGCTCCAGCCCCTCTGGCAGTGGAACCATGTCCCGGTCGACGGCAAGTGGTCGTTGTCGGAACGGCCGGGCTTCCTGCGGCTTCACGCCCTGCCGGCGACCACGTTCTACGACGCGCGCAACACCCTGACCCAGCGGGCGATCGGGCCGATGTCGACGCCGACCGTCCTGCTCGACGCGTCGAACCTGAAGCCGGGCGACACGGCCGGCCTGGGGCTGCTCAACCTGCCCTATGCGACCCTGGGCGTCGAAAAGCGCGCCGACGGGCTCGATGTCGTCCTTTATGACCAGCACCCCGACAAGACGGTGCGGGTGAAGATGGCCGGGACGCGCGTCTGGCTGCGGGCCGACTGCGACTTTCTCACCGAGCGGGCGCGCTTCAGCTATTCGTTCGACGGCGTCACCTTCACCCCGATCGGCGACGCGGTCGAACTGTTCTACCAGACCTTCACCTTCCAGGGCGTCCGCTACGGACTGTTCAACTACAATACGACCGGCGCGCAGGGCGGTTTCGCCGATTTCGACAGTATCGACGTCCATCAGCCGCACACCCACGGCCTGATGCGGCCCATTCCCCGCGGCCGGTCGATCCGGCTGACGTCGTTCCACGCGACGACCGGACTGGCGGCCAGCCCTGGAGGCCTGGCTTCGGGCGCCCCGACGCGGTTCGAGGTCGTCGACCGTCGGCTGGGCCGCGTCGCCCTGCGGTCGGGCGGGCGCTACGTCACGGTCGACAAGGATGGCGGGGTGACGCTTGCGGCCGGCCCGTCCGGCGCGGCGCAGACCTTCCAATGGATCGAGACGCCGACGGGCGAACTGGTGCTGATGTCCTTGGCCACCAACCGCTTCCTGCGCATCGACCCGAAGACCGGGGACATTCGGGCCGACAGCCCCGGCCCGATGCCGGACAACAGCGACAGCGCGCGCTTCATCTGGTCGGAGTAAAGGGACCGCCTTGAACCCTCTCCCAAAGGGAGAGGGAGGGGCCCGCGCCGCAGGCGTGGGAGGGTGAGGGGTTACACCCTCGCAGGTTCACACCGACGCCCTGCCGGCACGCCGGCTAACGTCCAAACCCCTCACCCTCCCACCGCTTCGCGGCGGGCCCCGCCCTCTCCCTCTGGGAGAGGGCGGGGGGATAGACGGCGCTCTATCCCCGCTGGCGGTGCAAAGAACCCCAGTCTTTTCAACGCCCTGAAAAATAATTAGCGTCACAAGTCCTCGGACCTCAAACCTCCTGCACAATCGAAGCTGTCCCTATCGCGGGGGAGGGCTCTTGGTACCGGCCCAAGCAGGCGATGGGGATGGAACCGAGCGGGGCCGCCTGGGCCTGGCGATCGGACCGCGGCGGGCGGCGGAGCTCAGAAGGCTCCAAGGCTGGCCAAGGACGATGGCGGGACAGGCGGGTTGACGGGGCTGGGAGTTCAAACCGGCCTGTTCGAGGATCAGTCGGAGTCGCCGACGGCCCCTTCCGGGCGACTTTGATCCTGCCCGCCTGAGGGGAAACGTCGATCGGGATGAAACAAGCCCTCAGTCGCCGTCCCTTGAGAAGAACGGTTTCGCGGAGCGGTCAGGTCTAGCCGAAACGCAAACACATACACCCACGGTCATCCGGGCTCGGCCCGGACCGCTCCGCGCCTCCCCACCCCTCCTTTCGGGCGATCCCGAAAGGCGACGAGGCCGTGCGCCCAAGATCCTCCCCCTGTGGGGGAGGTGTCGGCGAAGCCGACGGAGGGGGGAGTGATAGGACGACGGCCAAGCCTACGATCCACGACCCCAAACCTCCCCCCACCGGCCTCCGGCCGCCTCCCCCACAGGGGGAGGAGCTTGGAACGTCGCTCCCCTCAGTGCGGCCAGGTCTCCGTCAGGACCTTGGCCTTGCCGCCTTTCCAGCTGACCTCCAGGGCCGGGGTCTTGGGCTGGCCCGCGGCGAACAGCTCGTAGATCACCTGGCCGTCGGCCTGGGTGCTCTCGATCACCCGGACGGGCGCGACCTTGGGGGCGGCCTTGACGGCGGCGTCGCGCACCGCCTGGGGCGTGGCGGTCCAGGCGATGTCGCGCTGGGTCTCGACGATCTTCCACTTGCCGCCAGCTTCCAGCAGGTCGAACTCGATCTCGCCGCCGTCCGGCAAGGCGCCCTCGACGTCGTAATAGCGGCGGTCCTCGCGGACCTTCAGCTCGGCGGCCTTGATCTTCAGGCCCGGCGCGGCGGCGGTGACGACGGCGACCACGGCCGGCGGCAGGTCGGCGGCCTCGACGGGGGTGATCTTGGTCTCGGGGGCCTGGGCCAGGGCCGTCCCGGCCGTCATCAGGGTCAGGGCGAAGGCCGGGGCGAGGGTCGAGCGCAGAAACACGGTGGCGTCCTCCAGGTTCGTCGTCGTTGCCATGCCCCAGGCCAATATGCCCCAACCGAAGGGGAAGATTGAACCCATCATGATCTTGGTCTCAAATCGCCGACGGGGCGGGCGCCAACTGCAGGAAGGAGCCATTCCGATGACGCTGCACAAGAGCCTGGCGGGCGCGCTCGCCCTGGCGGTCCTGATCCCCGGCGCGGCCCTGGCCCACCACGGCTGGAGTTCCTACGACGCCGAAAAGACCCTGACGGTGACCGGACCGCTGTCCGACGTCGCCTGGCGCAACCCGCACGGCGAGGCGAAGATCAAGCACGCCGGCAAGACCTGGGCCGTCGTCCTGGCGCCGGTCGCCCGCATGGAAGCGCGGGGCCTCAGCGAGGCGATGATCTCGGGCGGCAAACCGGTCACGCTGGTGGGCTATCCGCGCAAGGACGGCGTGAGCGAGATGCGCATCGAGCGGATCACCGTCGACGGCAAGACGGTCGAGCTGCGCTAGGTGGAGGCGCTGGCCGCCGCGCTGGAAGCCTCGCCGCTGGGAACCTGGGCGCGCGGATCGAACCTGGCCTATCCCGTGGCCAACCTGGTCCACCTGCTGGGCCTGGTGATGCTGATCGGCGGGATCGGCGTGCTGGACCTGCGCCTGGCCGGCGCCTTCCGCAGGCTGCCGGTCGAGGCGCTGTGGCGATGCCTGCCGCCGCTGGCGATCACCGGCCTGGCGCTGCTGGTCCCCGCCGGCCTGGTGATGTTCGCTGCCGACGCCTCCAGCCTGGTCGTCTCGCCGGCGTTTCGCTGGAAGGTCGTCCTGATCGTCCTGGCCCTGGCCAACGCCGGGGCCTACCACCTGCTCTGGCGGCGACGGCTGGCGCGATGGGACGTCGACCCGCCTCTGGGCGGGCGCATCATGGCCGCCGGATCGCTGGCCCTGTGGCTGGTGGTCGCCGGACTGGGCCGATGGATCGCCTACGCCTGACGGGCCGCGCCGCCGTGCTAAGCAGGGACATCACCGAGTGAGTCTCCATGGCCCAGCACCTCGCCCTCCTGTCCCTGCTCGTGCGCGACTACGACGAGGCCCTGGCCTTCTATGTCGGCAAGATGGGGTTTTCCGTCGTCGAGGACAGCGACCTGGGCGGCGGCAAGCGCTGGGTCGTGGTCGCCCCCGGCGCGGCCGGCACGCGGTTTCTGCTAGCCAAGGCGGGCGACGAGCAGCAGCAGGCCCTGGTCGGCGGCCAGGGCGGCGGCCGGGTCTGGCTGTTCCTGCACACCGACGCCTTCGAGGCCGACCACGCCCGGCTGAGCGCCGCGGGCGTGAACTTCCTCGAGGCGCCCCGCCACGAGGTCTATGGCAGCGTGGCCGTGTTCGAAGACATCTACGGCAACCGCTGGGACCTGCTGCAACCCAAGACCAAGGCCTGATCGTCCATGCCCTCTTTCCTGCGTCGCCGCCTCGCCACCCTGCTGGTCGTCCCCCTGGTGGCGTTCGCGGCCCTGTTCGCCCTCCCCGCCCTGGCCAAGCCGGCGCCGCTGCGGGTGCTCTATCTGGACCAGTCGGTCGGCTGGAAGCACGCCCCGGTCGCCCGTCCCGACGGCGGCGGCCTGGCCCCGTCCGAGACGGCGATGAGGGCCATCGGCCAGGAGAGCGGCGCCTTCACCGCCGAGGTGACCCAGGACGCCCGCGAGATCACCCCGGAGCGGCTGGCCAGCGTCGACGTGCTGGTGTTCTACACCACCGGCGCCCTGCCCCTGTCGCCGCAGGCCTGGGCCGCGGTCCAGCAGCGGGTGGCGGCGGGCAAGCTGGGCTTCGTCGGCGTGCACAGCGCCACCGACACCGGCTGGCCCTATGACGGTTCCGGCCAGACCTATACCGGCTTCATCAACGGCAAGTTCGCCGGCCATCCGTGGACCCAAGGCACGCCGATCCGCGTCGAGACCCTGGACCCCGACCTGGCCCTGGTCGGCATGTGGCCGGTCAATTTCGACTATGCCGAGGAGATCTACCAGCACAGCGACTTCGACCCGGCCAAGGTCCGCGTGCTGCAGACGATGGACTTCACCGGCACGCCGCTGAAGCGGCCCTACGCCGTGCCGATCGCCTGGGCGCGGCAGATCGGTCAGGGCCGATTGTTCTTCACCAACCTGGGCCACACCCTGTCGACCTGGGACGACCCGCGGTTCCGCAAGCAGATCGTCGAGGCGGTGAAATGGACGGGCCGGCGCACCGACGGCGGGGCCAGCCCCGACACGCTGCGCCAGTTCCTGTGGCAGGTGAAGGCGCTGCTGGCCTATGAGCCGGTCGCCGGCCGCGACGACCAGGCGATCCTCGGACGGCTGCTGAAGATGGACCCGACCTGGCAGACGGCGACCGCCCAACGCATCGCCGACCTGCGGACGGTCTATCCCGCCAAGCCCGACAGCGACCGCGCCCCGTTCGACGCGGCCTACAAGACGGTGCTGGCGGACGTGCTGGCCCGGGGCGGAGTGAAGTAGGCAGCGGACGCGATCGGGGGACAGGCACATGTGCCTGTCCCTGGCCTGTCCCTTGCCGTTGCGCGTCAGGTTTCGAACGCCTCGGCCGCCAGGGCCCGCAAATGCTCGGCGACATCGCTCGGCCAGTCGGCGATCCGCGCCGCGAACCCCTCGGCGTCTCCGGCGAACAGCGCCCGGCTCATGGCCTCGAAGCCCGGCCGGTCGCCGGCCATGACCGAGGCAAAGCGGTACGCCGCATCGCGGGCGGCGCGGCGACGGTCGGGGCCCTCGCTCTCGCGGCGCGCCGCCTCGACCAGCTTGCGCAGGGCCACCGACGCCCCGCCCGGCTGGGCGGCCAGCCACTCCCAGTGACGCGGCAGCAGGGTCACCTCCCGGGCGGTGACGCCCAGCTTCGGCCGTCCCCGGCCGCGCGGCGTGGACCCGCCCTCGCCGCCCTGGTCCTCGCCAAGCCGCAGCGCGATGTCCCAGGGTCCGCCCCGCAGGTCGAAGTCCACCTGGCGGCCCTCGGGGTCGAAGATCAGCAGCGAGGCCTCCGGCGCCTCGGCCAGGCGAGCCTGGGCGGCCACCGCCACCTCCAGCTTGGAACCAGTCGCCAGCCGCCGCTCGCCCTCGAACACGACATAGGCGCTCATGGAACCACTCATCGCCGCAGCCCCTCGGCGTGCAGGCTCGCCCGCCAATGCTCGCGCCGCTCGACCAGCAGCGAGGCCCGGCCCAGCCGCTCCAGGCCCTTGTCGTCGAGCACCTCCAGCACCTCGAAGCCGAAGGCTGCCTCGCCGTGGGCGTTCCAGGCCTGCTGCAGGGTCGGGCTGGTGTGGCCGCCCGTGCGCAGGGCGAACCAGACGCCGTTCTGCCGGGTGGACAGGTCGGGCGTGCCGCCGATCCAGACCTCGCCGGTCGTCGCGCAGCGGACGGCGTAGATCCCCGCCTGGATCTCGCGGTCCTTGTAGTCGCGCACCAAGGCGCGTCGGTCGTTCGTCGTTTCCATGAGCGGCTTTTTACCCGGGTATTTTGCGGAGTCAATATTACCCGGGTGTATTCGCCCGCAAGCGCCCCGCCTTCGCCCGCTGGCTCGCAGGGTCCAAAAGCGGTAGAGACCCCGCTCCTAGTCCGGAGGCCGACATGGTCCGCAATCTCAAGGGCAAGCTGGTCGCTCCAGCCGTCGACCCGATCGCCCAGGCCGACATCGCCTGGTTCGAGGCGCACGAGGGCCGGACGTTCCGCCTGCGCGATCCCGCGCCGCTGGAGTTCAAGGAGCCGCTGGGCGATCCCGGCGACGGTTTTTCGTGGCGCGTCCTCGTGGCGAAGTTGGCCGACGGCGGGCGGCTGAAGCTGCCCGTGTCGCTGGCCTGGGACCTGCACAACGACCACGCCAAGGACGCGCACCTGAAGATGATCTTCGACCAGGTCGCGCCGGAAAAAGCCAAGGCGCTGCTGAAGTAGGCCTTAGCCCCGCCGCAGCCAGGCCGCCACCGCCCAGGCGTGGGCGTCGTGCCTCAGGGCCACGACCGCGTCGCGGGGGTCCAGCCAGACCAAGGTGTGGTCGTCCTCGACCTTCAGCTCGGGCTTTTGGCCGATGACGCGGACGACATAGATGCCGCCGTTGTTGCAGACCGGCTGGCCGTTGGACTTCAAGAAGGGCTGGCTGACCTCTATCACCCGCCGCCCCACCTCGACGACCAGGCCGGTCTCCTCGCCGAACTCGCGCACGACCGCGGCATGCTCGTCCTCGTCGCCGTCGACCGCGCCGCCCGGCAGGTCGAAATAGGGCGGCCGGCCCGGCTTGCGGACCTCCACCAGGGCAATCGTCCCGTTGGCCCCCTCGGCGATGCCGAAGGCGGCCCAGCGATGCTTGTACTCCAGGCCCGGCTCGGGCGCGTCGAACGCCTGCATGGGATCAGTCCTTACCGTAGAGATCGTTCCACGGGTCGGCCTTGCCGCTGATCACGTCGTCGACGGTGATCTCCGGCCGGTAGCCGATCTTGCCCGTGGCGCTGGCCTTCCAGGCGTCGACGACCATGTCGCGCAGCTGGGTCGCCCCGGCCGCCAGGCGTTCGTCGACAAAGGCCTTGGCGCGCGGGTCTGTGGCGACCAGTCCGCCCTCCTTCTCCAGCTTGTACAGCGGCTCGACGAAGCTGACCGTCGTACTCAGATAGGTCACCGTCCGCGCCTCGATCGTGCAGGCGCAGTCCTTGTAGGCCGGCACCAGCGCCTTGACGTCGGCGTCGACGGCCACGGCCTTGACCAGCGGCCCCTCGAAATTGCCGTGCGTGGCCCGGCTCTGGGTGTAGCCGTTCGGATTGGGGTAATCGCCCCAGCCGTTGTAGTGCACGCTCAGATGCAGCGGCTGGCTGGCGTCGCCGACATAGTGGGCCCAGACGCCCAGGTCGCGGACCAGCAGCTCTTCGCGCCGCTTCAGGTCGGCGACGTAATAGGCCTTGCGGGTCGCGTCCTTCTCGCTGGCGGAGACCGCCTGCAGGATGCGCCAGTAGGTGAAGTCCTTCACCAGCTGCTGATAGCCGTCGATGATCGAGTAAGGCAGGTAGCCGGCGTTCCAGCTGTCGTGGCCGACCGCGGCCAGGGCCTTCTCGTAGTCGGCGCGGGTGGGCGGCAGGGTTTCCAGCGTGAACTTCGGACCGCCGTACATCCGCCCCTCGTCGTCGATGTCGAGGAAGTGGGCGGCGTCGCGGTCGGTGTCGTGGACCTTGCCCGAGCCCTTCCAGCGGTCCGGCTCGCGGGCGTATTCGCCGATCGCGGCCACCGCCTCCGGGGTGCGCAGGAAGGCCGGCAGGTCGCTGGGCAGACTTTCGGCGGCGACGACGCCGACCATGCGGTGCCCCCAGGCGCCCCAGGCCAGGGCCGAGCCCGCGGGAGCGGCCAGGGCGGCGACCAGGGCGAACCCCGTGAACAGGCGAACAGACGGCTTCATGCGCGCTCCAACCAACTGACAGCCCAACGAACTGATAGCCTTTTGAGGCCGGACGATGGCCGCGACTCGGCCGGTCCCTCGGACCTGCCCAAGACGCGTGCACCGCCAAAAAGCCGTGGGCGACTCCGGTTTATGCCACCCGTACGACGACCGCCAGAGCGCGCCGCGCGAACCGCCAAGCGTCAGCATGCAATCCCTTGCCTGCTTGGTGTTACCGTTCGCCATGGAACCAAAACCCCGCTCGAACGATGGCGCCGAACGCCACCGTCAAGGGTGCGGCGCGGCATCAGGTCGCCTCCTGGTGGGTTGTCACGCGGCTGTGATCTTAGTAATCAGGCCGCCGACCGACACTCTACGCCGATAAGAGGAACCCCTCGATGCGACGCACGTTTGCGGGATTTCTGGCCGTCGCGGCCATGTCCATCGCCCTCCCCGCCCTGGCCGCCGACTCGGACTCCAAGCCCGATCCGCTGGGCGACCTGATCACCGGCGCCCTGACGGGCACGATGCCGGGGTCGGTCGAATACAAGATGAAGGCCACGCTTTACCACGCCGGCGCCAAGGGCATTCGGGCGCTAGACAGCCTGGGCTGCAAGGTGGTGGCCATGCGCACCCTGGCGGTCGACAAGACCGTGATCCCGCGCCGCACCGTGGTGTTCATCAAGGAAACCGTCGGCCTGCCGATGCCCAATGGCGACAAGCACGACGGCTACTGGTACGCCTCCGACATCGGCGGGGCGATCAAGGGCAACAAGCTGGACCTGTTCAGCGGCCAGGGCGCGTCCTCGATGAAGCCCCTGATGGGCCTCAACCTCTCCACGCTCTCGGTGACCAAGGTGGGCGAGTTCAAGGGCTGCCCGCCGGAATAGGCGCGCCGCCTGTCGGCCAGGCGCCGAGCCGAGCCGCCGCTACAATCCTCTCTAGATGAAGACGTCGCTGGACGAAGGCCTGGCCGCCGCCGACACGATCCGCGATCCGAACCCATTGGCTGGGGCGCGCTCGGGCGAAACCGGCTTCAGCATCTTGCCCACGCGCTCGACCAGATCGGCGCCGCTGAACGGCTTGAGCATGCAGGCCCGGACGCCGAGGCTGGCGCCGCGCTTGACCTCCTCGACCCCCAGCCGCTTGCCGACCAGCAGGATTTGCCCGCAGGGATGCGAGACGTCGCGCTGCAGCGCCGCCATCACCTCGAAGGCGGTCATTTCGGTGATCGCCAGGTCCAGCACCAGCAGGGCCGGACGCATGTTGTGCGCCATTTCCAGCGCCGCCGGACCGCTCCGCGCCGCCAAGGCGTGATAGCCGGCCAGATCCAGGCGGATCTGCAGCATTTCCAGGACCGCGCGGTCGCTGTCGGCGACCAGAATCCGCGTGCCGGGTTGAACCATGTTCATGGGCGCCCCCGCAGTTTGTGTCGGCGGCGCGTCATCAGAAGAGATCCAGGTCGCCGGCGTCGTCGCCGTCGTTGATGCCGGCTTCGTCGCCGCCGAACGACGACGTCATCCGGTCGGCCAGGGCGCCGAGCGTGACGCTCTGCAGGGCGGCGCCGACCTCGATCTGCTCGGGCGCGGCCACGGTCTGGCTGAGGCTCCGAGCGAAGGTCGACAGGCCGGTCAGGTGCTGGCTGAGCAGGTCCACCGCCTGGATGCCTTCGATCAGCTGTTCGCGCTGCTCGGGCGCCACGGTCCCCAGCAGCTTGCCGATCAGCGTGTCGAGGAAGATGCAGCGGGCGCCGGCCAACTCCAGCTCCCACGACAGCACGTCGAACGTCGCGGCGACATCCGACCGAAGCTCACTGGCGACCATCGACAAGATCTTTTCTCCCGAACCCAGGCCGAAGCTACGAGGCGAGGCCTAACGACGATTTAACCTTGGGGATGTGTCCGGCCTGGTCCCCTGCGTCGAAACCGCGCGCCCAGGCGCTGAAAGTCCGGTCTGGCAAAGGTTACGGGGTCCAGCCACACCTCGGCTGGCGGGTCCGCCGTGCGGCCCTCGCGCAGGAAATCCTAGACCTTGGCCGCTGGGCGGCGGGCTCGCGCCGTCAAGCGTTGAGCGGCCCTAGATCCCCTCGCCGACGTTCGGCGCGGCGCCGGGGGCGCGGGCGACGTGGATGCCGCACTCGGTCTTGTCCTGGCCGGCCCAGCGACCGGCGCGGACGTCGGCGTTGGGGTCGTCCACCGGCTTGGTGCAGGGCCAGCAGCCCACCGAGGGGAAGCCTTGAGAGACCAGCGGGTGGGCCGGCAGGTCATGCTGGGCGACATAGGCGTCCAGCTCGGCCTTGCCCCAGTTGGCCAGGGGATTGAACTTGATCTGGCCCTCGGACTCCTCGACCACCCGCAGCCGCAGGCGGTCGCCGCCGTGGAAGCGCTTGCGGCCCGTGGTCCAGGCCGCGAACCCGCCCAAGGCGCGGTCCAGCGGCAGCACCTTGCGGATGTGGCAGCAGGCGTCGGTGTCGGTGCGCCACAGGTCCGACTTGGGATCGGTGACCGCCAGGTCGGTATAGGCCGGGCGCAGGTCGCGCACGTCGGTCAGGCCCAGCCTGGCGGCCAGCGCCTTGCGGTAGTCCAGCGTCTGGCCAAACAGCATGCCGGTGTCGAGGAACAGCACCGGGATATCCTTCGACACCTGGCTGGCCAGGTGCAGCAGCACGGCCGATTCCGCCCCGAACGAGCTGACCAGGGCCAGCTTGTCGCCGAAGGTCTCGTAGGCCTTGCGCAGCACGGTCAGCGGGTGGGCTTCGCGCAGTTCGGCGTCCAGCCGCGCCGCCAGGTCAGCGGCCCCGTTTGGCGAAACGGAGGATTGCGTCGCGGCGGTCGGCTTCACCTCGGTCGCGGTCTGGTCGTAGGCCATCAGCTGGCCCTTTCCTCGAACGCCACCTGACGGTTGTCGGCGGCGCGTTGATAAACATGGCGGTAGCGATGGGCGGCCTTGGTCCAGACCTCGGGCGTGGCCCCGTCGGCGGGTTCGAAGGCGTCGAAGCCGCAGCGGACCATGAAGCCGGCCTGTTCCTGCAGCACGTCGCCGACCGCCCGCACCTCACCGGTGAAGCCCAGGCGCTCGCGCAACAGGCGGGCCGAGGTATAGGCGCGGCCGTCGCGATATTTCGGGAAGGCCAGGGCCACCACCGACAGGCGCGGCAGGTCGTAGGCCAGGGCCTCGACCTCCTGGTCCGCCTCGACCCGCACGCCGACGCGACGGCTGTTGGACAACAGGATCTCGCCCTCGGCCTGGAAGCGGGCCAGGGACAGGATCACGTCGCCCTCCGGCAGGACGTCGTCGTCGCCGACGTGGGTGAAGATGTCCTCGGCCCACTGCGCCGTATCACCGGCCAGCTTAATCAGCTTGGGCATAGACCGCCTCCTTGAAGGGCTCGAGGCCGACGCGGCGATAGGTGTCGAGGAAGCGCTCGTCGCCGGCGCGGATGTTCAGATAGGCGTCGACCAGGGCGTCGATGGCCGGGGCCACCTTGTCGGCCGACAGGCCCGGGCCGAGGATCCGGCCGATGCTGGCGTCCTCCGCCCCCGAACCGCCGAGCGAGAGCTGGTAGAATTCCTCGCCCTTCTTGTCGACGCCCAGGATGCCGATGTGGGCCACGTGGTGGTGGCCGCAGGCGTTGATGCAGCCGCTGATCTTGATCTTCAGCTCGCCGACCTTCTCGGCGCGATCCGGATCGGCGAACTTCCGGGCGATGTCCTGGGCGATCGGGATGGCGCGGGCGTTGGCCAGGGCGCAGTAGTCCAGGCCCGGGCAGGCGATGATGTCGCTGGCCAGGTCGATGTTGGCGGTGGCCAGGCCGGCCGCCTCCAGCGCCGCGTGCACGGTCGGCAGGTCGTCCAGCCTGACGTGCGGCAGGACCAGGTTCTGGGCGTGGGTCACGCGCAGGTCGTCGAGGCTATAGCGCTCGGCCAGGTCGGCGACGACCTCCAGCTGCTCGGCCGTGGCGTCGCCCGGCGTCTGGCCGATGGCCTTCAGCGACACCTCGACGATGGCGTAGCCGCTCTGCTTGTGCGGCTTGACGTTGTTGCGCACGAAGCGCTGCAGGGCCGGGCTGGCGGCGCGGGCGGCCTCGAAGATGTCCGACACGGCCGGCAGGGTCTCGAACCGGGTCTGGGCGAAGGCGGCGCGGACGCGGGCCAGTTCGCTGGCCGGCAGGTTGGCGCGCGCGGCGTCGATCTTGCCCCACTCCTCCTCGACCTGGCGGGCGAACTCCTCGGCGCCCAGGGCCGCGACCAGGATCTTGATCCGGGCCTTGTAGATGTTGTCGCGGCGACCATGGCGGTTGTAGACGCGCAGGATCGCCTCGACATAGCTAAGCAGGTGCTCGGCGGGCAGGTACGAGCGGATGGTCGGGCCGACATAGGGCGTGCGCCCCTGGCCGCCGCCGACGATCACCTCGAAGCCGATGGCGCCGTCACGACCCTTTCGCAGGATCAGGCCGATGTCGTGCACCTTGACCGCCGCGCGGTCGGTCAGGGCGCCGGTGATGGCGATCTTGAACTTGCGCGGCAGGAAGCTGAACTCGGGATGCAGGGTCGACCACTGGCGCAGGACTTCCGACCACACGCGCGGGTCGTCGATCTCCTCGGCCGTGGCGCCGGCATAGGGATCGGCGGTGACGTTGCGGATGCAGTTGCCGCTGGTCTGGATGGCGTGCAGGTCCACCTCGGCCAGGGCGTCCAGGATGTCGGGCGCGTCCTTCAACTTGATCCAGTTGAACTGGATGTTCTGGCGCGTGGTGAAGTGGCCGTAGCCCTTGTCGTAGGTGCGGGCGATCCAGGCCAGCCGGCGGGCCTGGCGGGCGTTCAGCGAGCCGTACGGAATGGCGATCCGCAGCATGTAGGCGTGCAGCTGCAGGTACAGGCCGTTCATCAGCCGCAGCGGCTTGAACTGGTCCTCGGTCAGCTCGCCGGCCAGGCGGCGCGCCACCTGATGCCGGAACTCGTTGGAGCGGTCGGTCAGGAATTCGCGGTCGATGGGATCGTACAGGTACATGAGGCCTACTTCCTGCGGATCAGGTCGACGCGACCGGTGGAGCGGGCCGCACCCGCCGCGTGGCGCAGCGCCTCGATCACCTCGCCGCCGACGGCCTGCTTGCCGTGGGTGGGTTCGTTGGTGGGCCCGAGCGCCCGGATGCGTTCGCGATAGCTGATCGGGGCCAGACCGCCGTCCACAGGGGCCAGGTCGATCGGATAGACGTCGACCACCACCGTCGGCTGGGCCTTGCCGTCGGCCACCACGGCCTCGACCTCGGCGTCCTGGCCCTCGCCGAACAGCTGGGCGTCGCCGAAGCCCTCGACCCAGGCGCCGGCCTTCCAGAACACGACCTCGCCGTCGATCAGGCGATTGGCGGTGATGGCTTTCATTGACCGAGGCTCACGCGTTGGACTTTCGGAGATGCGACCTCGTCCTTCGACAAGCTCAGGATGAGGTCTATTGCGGCGCCCGAGACAACCTCATCCTGAGCTTGTCGAAGGACAAGGTTGTCCGGCACGGCGTCGGCCATCGCCATAGCCTCGCCGACCATCAGCAGCGCCGGGCCCTTCAGGCCCTCGGCGGCGAGCGCCAAACCGGCCAGGGTGGTCAGGAAGCGGCGCTCGTCGGCGCGGCTGGCGTTCTCGACGATCAGGGCCGGAGTCGCGCCGGACCGGCCGGCCGCCGTCAGGCGTTCGGCGATCAGGCTGGCGGTCGAGACGCCCATATAGACGACGACGGTCTGGTTCGGCCGCGCCAGGGCGGTCCAATCGAGATCGGGCTCACCGTGCGCGGCGTGGCCGGTGACGAAGGTCACGGCCTGGGCGCTGCCGCGATGGGTCAGGGGCGCGCCGGCGCCGGCCGAGGCGGCCAGGGCGGCGGTGATTCCAGGCACGACGGCGCAGTCGACGCCGGCCTGGCGGCAGGCCGAAAGCTCCTCGCCGCCGCGGCCGAACAGGAACGGGTCGCCGCCCTTCAGCCGCACGACGGTCAGGCCGTCCACGGCCAGGGCGACCAGCAGCTGGTTGATGTCGTCCTGCGGCAGGGTGTGGCGGGACTTGCGCTTGGCGACGTTGATCCGCCGCGCCGCCGCCGGCGCCAGGTCGAGGATCTCGTCGGAGACCAAGCCGTCATGGACCACTACCTCGGCGGCCTGCAGCGCCTTCAGCGCCTTGATCGTCAGCAGCTCGGGATCGCCGGGACCGGCGCCGACCAGGGTCACTTTTCCAGGCGCGCGCGCGCTCGTCCCGCCGCCGAGAGCGACAAGACCGGCTTTAGACCGGGAAGCGGATCGGACCGTTGGCCGAGCCATGTGATTCAGGTCCTCTATAAGCCAGCTACCATTGGCGACACGCCGGACCGGCGAGTTCGCCAAACCGGTGCGCTTCAAAGCATTGCGGCGCGAACCCTAGGGTCCGCCCCGCTCGCGTCCACCGAGGAAAAGGGCCATCTCCATCAGCGAACGCTTGCAAATTGGTCGCGACCGGGCCACTTCGCAAACAAGGTCTTCTGCCGGGGCGTTCAGTAAAACTCATGGAAAGACAGTCCGAACGTCGGAGGCTTCCGCCCTTGAACGCCCTGCGCGCGTTCGAGGCCGCCGCACGCCACCTGAACTTCAGCCGCGCCGCCGACGAGCTGTCGGTGACCCCGGGCGCCGTCAGCCAGCAGATCCAGAACCTGGAGGACTATGTCGGCGCGGCCCTGTTCAAGCGCACGCCCAAGGGCCTGCTGCTGACCGACGCGGCCCAGACCGCCCTGCCCGCCCTGCGCGAGGCCTTCGACCGCCTGGCCGAGGCCGCGTCCCTGCTGACCGCCGCCGTCGACGGCCGCCGCCTGACCCTGACCGCCGCCCCCTCGTTCGCCGCCAAGTGGCTGGTGCCGCGCCTGGGCAAGTTCGAGCAGGCCCAGCCCCAGGTCGACGTCTGGCTGTCGGCCGGCATGGAGGTCGTCGATTTCGCCGCAGGCGAGGTCGACCTGGCCATCCGCTACGGCTCGGGCCGCTATCCGGGTCTGGAAGTGATCCGCCTGCTCAGCGAGACGGTCATCCCGGTCGCCAGCCCCGAACTTTTGGCCTCCAACCCCCTGGAATCGCCCGAGGACTTGGCCCGCCACATCCTGCTGCACGACGGCTCGCCCGACGCCGACGACAGCTGCCCGGACTGGGCCATGTGGCTGGCCGCCCGCGGCATCAAGTCGGTCGACGGGGCGCGCGGCCCGCGCTTCAACCAGTCCAGCCTGGTGATCGAGGCGGCCGCCAACGGCCGCGGCGTCGCCCTGGCCAAGCAGACCCTGGCCCAGGCCGATCTCGACGCCGGCCGGCTGGTGATTCCGTTCGAAATCCCGACCGCCGTCGACTTCGCCTATTACGTCGTCCACCCCAAGGCCAAGGGCCGCCTGCCGCAGGTCAAGGCGTTCGTGGCCTGGCTCAGGGAAGAGGCCGCCGCCCACGAGGCGGCCCTGCTGACCATGGACAACGGCGCGGGCATCTAGGCGGCCGCCACGGTCAGGTTTGGGATGGTCCCGGCCGCTCAAAACGGCTTAAAGGGGCGCATGATCAAGACGACTCTCAACGTCGACGAGCGCCTCGCCCCCGCCGACTGCCAGACGATGCTCGACGTCCGCCAGGGCGTCGACGCCCTGGACCGGGCGCTGGTGGCGCTGCTGACCGAACGCCAGGGCTACATGGACGCCGCCGCCCGCATCAAGGCCGACCGGGCCAAGGTGTTCGACCGCGCGCGCATCGAGGACGTGGTCGACAAGGTCAAGGCCGCCGCCCGCGCGTCGGGCCTGTCGGAAGCCATCGCCGAGCCGGTGTGGCGAACGCTGATCGACCGCTGCATCGCCTATGAGTACGACAGCTGGGATCGGACGAAGGGGTGATAGCCATTTCCCCGTTTCTCGCGAACTAGAGCGCTCATCCCACTTCGGACATGGCCATAAAGGGCGCGTGAACTCGGCTTGACGATGATCGCTATATATGTAGACTTGTTACATGCCATCGTCTACACGCCGCCTGTCACCGCAAACGCTCGCCGTGCTGAATGTTCTCGTCCGTGACGCGAATGCTTGGTTCTACGGCTTGGAGGTCTCGGCGGCCACCGGCCTCAAGTCCGGCAGCCTCTATCCGATCCTGATACGGCTGAACGAGCGCGGCTTGCTGGAAAGTCGTTGGCTAGAACCCGAACGGCCAGGACGACCGCCACGCCACGCCTATCGCATCACGGCCGCCGGCCGCGCGGCGGCGAAAGCCGCTTCCCGATCCAATACCGTATTGAACCTAAAGGGAGCTCTCGGATGACGCCCTCCCGCCTGGCGCGCGCGATCATGCACCTGGCCGTCCGCCGCCCGCCACGCGGACGCGAAGACTGGGCCCTGGCCATGACTCGGGAGTTCGAAGCCGCCGAGCACAACCATCTGAGCTGGGCCTTGGGCTGCTTGGGCGCGACCGCGACTTGGCGGCTTCGCACCGACGCGATCTATCTGATTACGCTGCTGATCGTTCCGGTCCTGCTCGAAAACCTGGGCGTAATGATCTCGTTCTCGTGGCATCGGTCGATCCCACGGGACACCCTGGTGACGGTATTGACAGCAGAAGCCTTGGTTTGGCCCTTCCTTGCAAGCGTCGTTCTGAGCGCCTATCGCCCCCACAACCTGATCCTGACCGTAGCAGCCGTCGCCCTGATCCCACTGTTCGCCATGGACGTGATCGCCTCCTTCATGTTCGGCGAACCAATCACAGTTTTTTGGTGGCTGAACCCGAAGGCCACGCTCTACATGGCCCCGCCTCTCGTCGGCCTCGCTGCGCTGCTAGGTGTCTGCCATTTCGGCGCGATGCTCGGCGCCAGCATAGGCCGTCGGCGCACGCACACCGTCTAGCCGCCCGTTCATGACCTGACCGAGCACCAAGATTTTCGGGAACGGAGCGCTCCCCGGGGGGACAGGGCCTCGCCTCTCCAACGCTTCGACGTGAAGCACACTTAGTTCCCGTCGATCAGATTGCCGATCTGCCCCAGGATCGACCCCTCGCCGCGATTTCCGCCGCCGCCCTGGGCCGCCTGCAGCATGCGCCCTGCCAAACGCGAGAACGGCAGGGACTGGATCCACACCTTGCCTGGCCCGCGCAGGCGGGCGAAGAACAGGCCCTCGCCGCCGAACAGCACGCTGCGCACGCCGCCGGCCGTGACCAGGTCAAAATCGACGCCCGGCGTGTAGGCGGCCAGGCAGCCGGTATCGACGTGCAGCTCCTCGCCGGCCTTCAGCTCGCGCTCGACCAGGGTGCCGCCCATCTGGACGAACACCCAGCCGTCGCCGTCCAGCCGCTGCATGATGAAGCCCTCGCCGCCGAACAGGCCGGTCATTACCCGCTTCTGGAAATGGACGCCGATCGACACGCCGCGCGCGGCGGCCAGGAAGCTGTCCTTCTGGCAGATCAGGCTCCCGCCCAGCTGGCCCAGGTTCAGCGGCAGGATCGAACCCGGCGTCGGCGAGGCGAAGGCCACGCGCGCCTTGCCCGAACCGGTGTGGGTGAAGACGGTGGTGAACAGGCTCTCGCCGGTGACCAGGCGCTTGCCCGCCCCCAACAGCTTGCCCATGAAGCCGCCGCCGGCGTCGCCCGAGCCGTCGCCGAACACCGTGGTCATCTGGACGCTGGCGTCCTTCCAGACGAACGACCCGGCCTCGGCCACGGCGCTCTCGCCGGGATCGAGCTCGATCTCCAGGAACTGCAGCTCCTGGCCCTTGATCTCGAAATCGACGTCGTCGGCGACGCTGGCGCTGCGCTGATGCGACCAGGGGCTGTTGGTCATGGTCGAAGGAACTCCTGTTGAAGCCGCCGCAGCCTAGGCGAGCGCCGCGCGGCAAGCCAATTACAGGTTCGTAACGGCTACCCCTTCAGCGACCGCAGCGCCCGCTCGTGGGCGTAGGCGGCGATGTCCAGCAGCGCCGCGTCCAGGGCGTTGCGCACCTCGCCCAGGCTCCTGGTCCCGGCCTCGGCCTCGGCGCAGACATCGCCCAGGGCAAAAGCCCCGACGCCCCGCGCCGCACCCTTGACCGTGTGGACCGCGTCCATCCAGCCCGGATGGCTCTTATCGAGCATCGGCGTCCACAGCGCGGCCTGTTCGCGAAACAGGGCCAGCACCTCGTCGATGACCGTGGAATCATCCAGCGCGAACCCTTCCAGATAGGCGAAATCCACGGCTCCGCTGATATCTCGTCTGGCCAAAAAATAGTCCCTTGCGTTCCAAGATTCTTTGCGTATGTTCCGCGCCTCGCCGCCGAGGCAAACCACCGCTTCGGGCCGCGCGGGCGCATAGCTCAGTTGGTAGAGCAGCTGACTCTTAATCAGCGGGTCGTAGGTTCGAATCCTACTGCGCCCACCATTTCCTTCCAAGACTTCAAAGACTTTTCCCTTCGGGGACGCCGCCAGGCGCGTCGTCGCGACGCGTCCGCGCCCTTGCCTTCTACGCCGCTCGCGCGGCGGACGTAAGGGCATGATGGCCTCGCGCGGCGTTCCATCGGATGGCGCCCGCAACGAAGGCGGGAGGCGCATCATGATCACCCTCTATCACTGCGTCGGCGCGCGCTCGTTCCGGGCGCTGTGGGCGCTGGAGGAGCTGAGCCTGCCCTATGCGCTGAAGTTGACGGCCTTCCCGCCGCGGTTCCGCGAGCCGGGCTACCTGGACGTCAACCCGCTGGGCACGACGCCAACCCTGATCGACGGCGACACCCTGATGAGCGAATCGGCGGCGATCGGGGAATACTTGGCCCGCCGCCACGGTCCCAGCGACCTGACCGTCGCGCCGGACGAGCCGGGCTTCGGCGCCTATCTGAACTTCCTGCACATGGGCGAGGCCACGCTCACCTTTCCGCAGACCATCCACCTGCGCTACGCGGTGTTCGAGCCGGAGGAACGCCGCCTGCCCCAGGCGGCGGCCGACTACGTGCAGTGGTTCCTGTCGCGGCTGAAGGCGGCGGCCAGGCTGCTGGACGACAGCGGCTACGTCGCCGCCGGCCGTTTCACCATGGCCGACATCTCGGTGGCCTACGCCCTGAAGCTGGGCGAGCAGCTGGGCTTTGCCGAAAGCTTTCCCGAGACCTTCAGGGCTCACCTGGCGCGGATGAAGGTCCGCGACGGCTACCAGCGCGCCCTAGCCGCCGAAAGCGCCGGGGAAGCCGTCCTGTGAGCCCGGATCGCGTCCCCGTCATCATCGGGGTCGGCGAGGTCCTGGATCGTCCCGCCGACCTGTCGCGGGCCCAGGAGCCCTGGCCCTGATGGAGACGGCCCTGCGGGCGGCCGACGCCGACGCGAGGGCGGCGTGGGTTTGCTCTACGGCCAGGGCGAGTTCGTCACCAAGCATCACGGCCTGGTCCCGGCCGACCGCCCCGCCATCGACCGCCGCAGATCGCTGGAGGATGTTAGCGCCCAGGCCGCCGCTGACGCCCGCCGAGGCCCGGTCCCGGCCTTCGTGGCGGACACGACGGGCAAGGCCGTGCTGGAGACCCACACGGTGCTCTACGACCGCGACGGCGCGCCGACCCATGGCGTGGTCATCGTCCGCACGACGGACGGCGCCCGAGCCCTGGCGCAGGTCCCAACCGCAGACGCCGAGACCCTGGCGGCCCTGACCGATCCTGACACCTTGGCGATCGGGCGGACCGGAACCCTACGCGCGGGCGGCGACGAGGTGCTGGACTGGCGGCTCTGAACTACTCAGGCGGACGCCGCGTTCCTCTGGCGAGGAACCCGTCATGCCCCGCCGCCTGTTCAACCGCCTGCTTCCCAAGGCCCTGCTCCTGGTCCTGGCCGTGGGCGGGGTGACGCTGAGCGGCTGCGCCTATGACCGGTCCAGCCAGCCGGGCTACGCCTGGAACTTCATGGACAGCGCCGAGGAAGGCCCCAAGCTGGCCTATGGCCGGCCGAACAGCGACGACGTGGTGCTGATGATGGCCTGCGCGCCCCGCGCCTCGGCCGTGACCCTGACCATGACCGGCCTGTCAGGCGGCGAGGTCGCCCTGGCTTCGGGCCATTCGGTCACCCGCCTGAAGGCCGGGACCGCGCCTTCCGATATGAGCGACGGCGTCCTCCAGGCCCGCACGACGCTGGACGCGTCGGCGCTGCGCGCCTTCCGCCGCACCGGCGACCTCGACCTGCTGGTCGCCGACGAACGCCACAGCCTGGACGCCGCTCCCGCCGACCAGCGGCAGGTAAAGGCGTTCTTCAAGGCTTGTTCGGCGGCTTGAAGCGCGGGGGACATGCCCTTGCGGCGTGTCCCCGTCCGTTAAGCCCGCCGCCCCGCCGCGCTGATGTTGTCGATCCCGAGGGCCGACAGCGCCCCGCGCAGGATGCCCTCGGCGTCGAGGCCGGCCTGGGCGTACATCAGGTCGGGCTTGTCCTGGTCCTGGAAGATGTCGGGCAGCACCAGGGTGCGGATCTTCAGCCCCCGGTCCAGGGCGCCGTGCTCGGCCAGGGCCTGCAGCACGAAGGCGCCGAAGCCGCCCATGGCGCCTTCTTCCACCGTAATGATCGCCTCATGCTCGCGGGCCAGGCGCAGCAGCAGGTCGACGTCCAGCGGCTTGGCGAAGCGGGCGTCGGCGACGGTGGCCGACAGGCCGCGTGCCGCCAGCAGGTCGGCGGCCTTCAGGCATTCGGTCAAACGCGTGCCTAGCGAGACGATGGCGACGCTGGTCCCCTCGCGGACGACGCGGCCCTTGCCGATCTCCAGCGGCGCGGCCAGGTCGGGAAGGGTCAGGCCCAGACCCTCGCCACGCGGATAGCGGAAGGCGCTGGGGCGGTCGTCGATGGCCACGGCGGTGGCGACCATGTGGGCCAGCTCCAGCTCGTCGGCGGCGGCCATCAGCACCATGCCGGGCAGGGCGCCCATGAAGCCGATGTCGAAGGTGCCGGCGTGGGTGGGTCCGTCGGCGCCCACCAGGCCGGCGCGGTCCATGGCGAAGCGCACCGGCAGGCGCTGGATGGCCACGTCGTGGACCACCTGGTCGTAGCCGCGCTGCAGGAAGGTGGAATAGATCGCCGCAAACGGCTTCATGCCGTCGGCGGCCAGGCCGGCGGCGAAGGTCACCGCGTGCTGCTCGGCGATGCCGACATCGAAGGTGCGTTGCGGATAGGCCTTGCCGAACAGGTCCAGCCCCGTGCCCGACGGCATGGCCGCGGTGATGGCCACGATCTTGTCGTCGACCGCCGCGTGCTTGATCAGCTCCTGGGCGAAGACCTTGGTGTAGCTGGGCGGGCCGGCGGCCGGCTTCTGCTGTTGACCGGTGACGACGTCGAACTTGACCACCGCGTGCAGCTTGTCGGCCGCGCCCTCGGCGGGCGCGTAGCCCTTGCCCTTCTGGGTCACGACGTGGACCAGCACCGGCTTCTCGTCGAAGTGCTTGGCGTTGTTGAGCACCGAGACCAGGGCGTCCATGTCGTGGCCGTCGATCGGGCCGACATAGTGGAAGCCCAGCTCCTCGAAGAACGTGCCGCCAGTGACCATGCCGCGGGCGTATTCCTCGGCCTTGCGGGCCGCGTCGCGGATCGGGGTCGGCAGCTTCTCGACCACGGTCTTGCCCAGCTTACGGACCTTGCGATAGGCCCCGCCGGAGACGAGGTTGGCCAGATAGGCGCTCATGCCGCCCACCGGAGGGGCGATCGACATGTCGTTGTCGTTGAGGATGACGATCAGGCGCCGGGTGGTGTCGACCGCGGCGTTCATCGCCTCGTAGGCCATGCCGGCGCTCATCGAGCCGTCGCCGATCACAGCGACGACGCTGTTGTCCTCGCCCTTGGCGTCGCGGGCGGCGCAGAAGCCCAGGGCCGCCGAGATCGAGGTGGCCGCGTGGGCCGCGCCGAACGGGTCGTATTCGCTCTCGGCCCGCTTGGTGAAGCCCGACAGCCCGCCGCCCTGGCGCAGGGTGCGGATGCGGTCGCGACGGCCAGTCAGGATCTTGTGCGGATAGGCCTGGTGGCCGACGTCCCAGATGACGATGTCCCTGGGCGTCTCGAACACGTGGTGCAGGGCGACGGTCAGCTCGACCACGCCCAGGCCCGCGCCCAGGTGGCCGCCGGTCACGGACACGGCGTCGATGGTCTCGGCCCGCACCTCGTTCGCCAGCTGCTTCAGTTCGGCCACGCTGAGGCCGCGCGTGTCGGCCGGTGACGAGATGGTGTCGAGGAGAGGGGTCAAAGCAGGCATGTCCGAAGAAAGCGCGGTCAGTTGCGGCGGTCCAGCACGAAATCCACGCTAAGGCGCAGATGTTCGGCCCGTTCGCCGAAAATATCGAGATGTGACCGAGTCTGAGCGGCCAGAAGGTTGACTCGTTCCTTCGCCGCCTTGAGGCCCAGCAGGGTGACGTAGTTGGCCTTGCCCTTGGCGGCGTCCTTGCCGCCGGCCGCCTTGCCCAGCACCGCTTCGTCGCCCTCGGCGTCGAGAATGTCGTCGACGATCTGGTAGGCCAGGCCCAGGTCCTGGGCGAATCCCATCAGGGCCGCGCGCTCTTCGGCCTTGGATCGGGCGATGATCAGCGGGATCTCGAAGGCGAAGGCGATCAGGGCGCCGGTCTTCAGGCGCTGCATGCGGGCCACGGCGCCCAGGTCGTCGCGAACGCCCAGCAGGTCGATCATCTGGCCGCCAGCCATGCCCTTGGCCCCCGAGGCGATGGCCAGCTTGCGCACCAGCTCGGCGCGGACGTGGCCGTCGTCGTGGGTGTCGGGGTGGGCCATGATCTCGAAGGCGGCGGTCTGCAGGGCGTCGCCGGCCAGGATCGCGGTGGCCTCGTCGTATTGCACGTGCACGGTCGGACGGCCGCGGCGCATGTCGTCGTCGTCCATGGCCGGCAGGTCGTCGTGCACCAGGCTGTAGGCGTGGATGCATTCCAGGGCGCAGGCGGCGCGCAGGACCGGCCGCTCGGGCAGGTCGAACATCTTGCCCGTCTCCAGGGCGAAGAACGGCCGCAGGCGCTTGCCGGGGCCCAGGGCCGCGTAGCGCATGGCTTCGGTCAGGCGGCTCTCGGGACCGTCGGCGCGGGGCAACAGCTCGTCGAGCGCCACGGTGACGATGTCGGCGGCCTGGACGATGCGCTTTTCGAGGTCGATCAAAACAGCTTCCCCCCGTTGGGAACGTCGCGGTCGACGTCGACCAGCACCACGCCGCCCTCGGCGTCCGGAAAGCCCAGGCACAGGACCTCGGACTTCATCGGGCCGATCTGGCGCGGCGGAAAATTGACCACGGCGGCCACGCGGCGGCCGATCAGCTCGCCCAAGGCGTAGTGCTTGGTCACCTGGGCCGAGGATTTCTTGACGCCGATCTGGGGCCCGAAATCGATGGTCAGCTTGTAGGCCGGCTTGCGCGCCTCCGGAAACGGCGTGGCCTCGATCACCGTGCCGATGCGGATATCGACCCGTTCGAAGTCCTCGTAGCCGATCTGGGGCGAGGCCTGGCCCATCAGTTGAACTCGGCCGCTTCGCCGGTGACGGCGCCGCCCTGCCCCAGCACGATCTTCTCGACCTTCAGGCGCGCCGCTTCCAGCTTCTTCTCGCAATGGGCCTTCAGCGCCGCGCCGTCCTCGTAGATCTCGATCGAGCGCTCGAGCTCGGCCTTGCCGGACTCCAGTTCGCCGACGATCTGCTCCAGACGGGCCAGGGCCTGCTCGAAGCTCATGCCTTCAAGATCTTGCGGACTGATCATTTCTACTCCGGGGGCGAATGGGCGCACCCTAGTGGCGGGCCGCGACGCGGGCAACGTCGTTGGCGGGGCTTTTGGTGAACAGGGCCGAGGACCCTAGGGCGCCTGGCGTTGCGGAGGCGCCTAGGGCCGCTCGAAGCGCTTCACGCACCAGTACTGGAATCCCTGGTCCAACGTCTTCTTCAAGCCGCGCTTCTGCAGCGACAGGCCGATCATGGTGTTGAAGAAGCCGTGGGCCACCAGCAGCACCTCCTGTCCGTTCTTCGACAGGTCGATCAGCAGGTCCGCGGCCTGGTCGGCGCGAAGCTCGGCCTGGGCCCGGCTCTCCTGGCCGTCATGGTGGTCGAAAAACCACCACCAGAACCGGGCGAAGAAGCCCCAGTGCTTGGGCGACATCTTGATCCAGCGCGGCCATGGCGGCGGCGGCAGCGGCGCTTCGATGAACAGCGGGTCGGTGGCGAAGGCCTTGCCCTCGGCCACGGCGGTGGCGGTCTCGATCGAGCGGCGGCGCGTCGAGGCGATCATCACCCCGGCCCGCCTGGCCGTGGCCTTCAGCGAGTCCGGCGGGGTCTGGCCGGGCAGCAGCCCGCCCTCCTCGTAGCGCGCCCACCATTCGCCATAGGCCGGAGCGTTGAAGCGGACCTTGCGCGACAGGGCCGGTTCGCCGTGACGGGCCAGGGTGATCGCGCCGGGGCGCGACGCCGCCGGGGGAGCGGCGGTCGCCTGTCCAGAAGGTTCCCGGGAGGAAAGGTGGTCGGCGGATTCGTCGGCCATAGATCTTGGAGGTCCGGTCTGCCGCCGTGGCGACCTGTCGAACCTCTCACCCCTCCTGCAACGCCCTGACATGCGCCGCCGCCGAGCGGCCGAGCGCTTCTAGGTCGTAACCGCCCTCGAGCGAGGAAACAATACGCCCGCCGCAACGCCGGTTGGCGACCGAGGCGATCGCCCGCGTCGCCCAGGCGAAATCCTCGGCCTCAAGGCTCTGGGCGGCCAGCGGATCGCGGACGTGGGCGTCGAAACCGGCCGAGACCAGGATCAGTTCCGGCGCGAATCCGTCGACCTTGTCCATCAGGCCCTCGAAGCCCCGGCGCCAGGTCTCGCGGGGCGCGTGCGGGGCGACCGTGGCGTTGGCGACGTTGCCGACCCCGGTCTCGGACGGATCGCCGGTGCCCGGATAGAGCGGCGACTGGTGGATCGAGGCGAAGAACACCGTCGGGTCGTGCTCGAACGCCGCCTGGGTGCCGTTGCCGTGGTGGACATCGAAATCGACGATCGCCACCCGCTTGAGGCCGGACGCCTGGGCGACGCGGGCCGCCACGGCGATGTTGGAGAACAGGCAAAAGCCCATGGCTGTGCTCGGCTCGGCATGGTGACCCGGCGGCCGCACGGCGCAGAAGGCCCGGGTCCGCTGACCGGCCGCCACGGCCCGGGTCGCCGCCGCCACGGCGCCGGCAGCCCGACGGGCCGCCGTCAGGCTGCCGGTCGACAGCACGGTGTCGGGGTCGAGGGCGTGGCGGCCGGCGCGCGGCGCGGCGGCCAGGATGGCGTCGATGAAGCCTTGCGGATGCACCAGCGCCAGATCGGCGAAGTCGACCAGCGGAGCCTCGAAGCGCTCCAGGTCCAGACCGGCGTCGTCCTCCAGCGCCTCGATCACCGCCCGCAGGCGTTCGGGCCGCTCGGCGTGACCGTCGCCAGGCCGGTGGTCGAGCATGTCCGGATGGGTGTGGAGCGCGACCTCCATGGCTCAGGCCGCTTTCGGGGCGGCCGCCAACCGGGCGATGCGGCCCTCGCCCCAGGCGGCCAGGGCGTCGATCACCGCCCCAAGGCTGCGGCCCTCGTCGGACAGGCTGTATTCGACCTTCGGCGGCACCTGGGCGTAGACTCGGCGATCGACCAGGCCGACCTCCTCCAGCTCGCGCAGTTGCTTGGTCAGCATGCGCTGGGTGATCCCCCTCAGCCGCCGGCCCAGTTCGTTGAACCGCAACGTGCCGTCCCGCTTCAGGTGGAACAGGATCACGCCCTTCCACTTGCCGTCGAGCAGGTCGAGGGTGGCCTCGACCGGACATCCTTCGGCGCAGCTGTAGTCGCGACGCTTGGTCATCACGGTATCCTTTTGTGTACTACCTACAGAATTTCGCCGTACTTGCGAACTTGGCAGGCTGGTCCGATCTGGGGGTCCAGGCCAAACCTATCAAGCCCTGAGGACCCCCATGAAAGCCGTCGGTTTCAAAGCCCCCTCGCCCATCAACGTCCCCGAGTCGCTGATCGACCTTGACCTGCCCCAGCCCGTCCCAACCGGCCGCGACCTGCTGGTCGCCGTCCGCGCCGTCTCGGTGAACCCCGTGGACACCAAGGTCCGCACCAGCCGTAAACCGGCCGAGGGCCAGGCCGAGGTGATCGGCTGGGACGCCGCCGGGGTCGTCGAGGCGGTCGGGCCGGAGGCGACGCTGTTCAAGGTCGGCGACCCGGTGTTCTACGCCGGGGCCATCGACCGCCCGGGTTCCAACGCCCAGTTCCAGCTGGTCGACGAGCGCATCGTCGGCAAGAAGCCCGCCAGCCTGTCCTTTCCCGAGGCCGCCGCCCTGCCTCTGACGGCGATCACCGCCTGGGAGCTGCTGTTCGACCGGCTGGGCGCCACCCAGGACAGCACCGGCGCGTTGCTCGTCGTCGGCGGGGCCGGCGGGGTCGGCTCGATCCTGATCCAGCTGGCCCGTCAGCTGACCGGCCTGACGGTCATCGCCACCGCCTCGCGGCCCGAGACCCGCGACTGGTGCCTGGCGCTGGGCGCTCACCACGTCGTCGACCATGCCGACGACCTCGTCTCGGCGGTCAAGGCGACCGGCGCCGGCCCGGTGGGCCTGGTGGCCAGTCTGACCAATACGACGGACCACTTCCCGGCCCTGGTCGAGATCCTGGCGCCGCAAGGCCGCCTAGGGGTGATCGACGATCCCAAGAGCCTCGACGCCCTGCCGCTGAAGTGGAAGTCGATCTCGCTGCACTGGGAGATGATGTTCGCCCGCTCGCTGTATCAGACCCCAGACATGATCGAGCAGCACCGCCTGCTGGACGCCGTCGCCGACCTGGTCGACGCCGGCCGGCTGAAGACCACGCTGACCCAGGTGCTGACCCCGATCAACGCCGCCAACCTCAAGACGGCCCACGCAGCCGTCGAGAGCGGCACGACGCGCGGCAAGATCGTGCTCGAAGGCTTCTGACCCGTTGCAAGACGGCGGTCGTGGCGGCTATCGATGTCGCCATGACCGCGACCTTACGCCGAGCCACGATCGAAGACGCCGACACGGTGTCCAGCCTCGGCGCCCGGACCTTCACCGAGACCTTCGCTCATCTCTATCCGACGCAGGACCTGGAGACCTTCCTGGCCTATGCCTACGGCCTGGAGCGGACGCGCAACGACCTGGCCGACCCGGCCAAGGCCGCCTGGCTGCTCGAGGACGACGGCGAGGCCATCGGCTACGCCCTGGCCGGCCCCTGCGGCCTGCCCCATCCCGACGCCCGGCCCGAACACGGCGAGCTGTATCGGATCTATGTGCTCAAGTCGCACCAGGGCGGCGGTCGCGGCTCGATCCTGCTGAGCACGGCGCTGGACTGGCTGGAGAAGGACGGCCCGCGGCCCCTGTGGATCGGCGTGTGGTCCGAGAACTTCGGGGCCCAGAAGCTCTATGGCCGCCTGGGGTTCGAGAAGGTCGGCGAATACCGCTTCCCGGTCGGCGAGACGAAGGACCTGGAGTTCATCCTGCGGCGCGGCTAGGGGCTAGCCAAGCTCGACCGGAGGCTGCAAACTTCCTTCAATCATCGGGGGAGGATCGGATGCGGCGATTTCTGACAGGTTGCGGCGCGGCGCTGACGGCGTTGGCGCTAACGAGCACGGCTTTCGCGCAGGCTCAAGGGCCTGGGATGTCGCCCGACGCGGCGGCCAAGCGCGCCGCGGCAAAGACCGAGGGCGACGCGATCCTGGCCAAGGCCGGCGCCGCGGCGCTGTTCGACAATATCAGCGACCAGCCCGACCAGGACGGCGCGGTGGTGCTGCAGCACAAGGGATCGGGCCTCTACTGCCTGTTCAATCCGGGGCGGACCGACAGCGAGGTCGTGCTGTTCAACCCCAATGGCGACGACGTCGGCTGCCGTAGCGTGACCAGCTTCGACAGCCGCATGGTCTACGCCACCCGCACCAGCCTCACCCTGGACCAGGAGATCGCCGCGGCCGTCATGGCCCTGAAGGTCAAGTATCCGAAGGCCAAGCCCTACAAGGCTGCGGTCAATCCGATGATCGACAAGATGCTGACCTCCGACAAGGTTCCGCCCAGCCGTACCGAGCGCTTCCTGGCCGACGGCAACTACGAAAGCGTGTCGGTCGCGGTCATCGACGGCTGGGCGATCAAATATCGCCTGAGCGGCGACGCGGGAATGGCCAAGTTCCTGGCCGACGCTGGCGACGGCGTCGGCTGGCTGATGTACGTCTTCAAGGCCGATAGCTACCATAAGGCCGTGACCTCGGGGTCGCCCGCCACGCCGGCTGGACAGCCCGCCTCCTGACGGCCATCCTGAGCTCGAACACTCGTTCGAAAGCTGCCCCGCCCATGTTCCTGCGCTTCTTCTCCGAACTCCGCGCCGCCAAGGTGCCCGTGTCCCTGCGCGAATACCTGCTGCTGATGGAGGCTCTGGACAAGGACGTCATCGACCGGCGGATCGAGGACTTTTACTTCCTGTCGCGCGCCAGCCTGGTGAAGGACGAGAAGAACCTGGACAAGTTCGACCGGGTGTTCGGCCATGTGTTCAAGGGGCTGGAGACGGTCGAGGACGGCCTGACCGCCGATATCCCGGCCGAGTGGCTGAAGGCGCTGACCGAGAAGTTCCTGACCGACGAGGAAAAGGCGCAGATCGAGGCCATGGGCGGCTTCGAGAAGCTGATGGAGACCCTGCAGGAGCGCCTGAAGGAACAGAAGGAGCGCCACGAAGGCGGCTCCAAGTGGATCGGCACTGGAGGAACGAGCCCGTTTGGCGCCACCGGCTACAACCCCGAAGGCGTCCGCATCGGCCAGGACAAGAGCCGCCATGGCCGGGCCGTGAAGGTCTGGGACAAGCGCGAATACAAGAACCTCGACGACAGCGTCGAACTGGGCACCCGCAACATCAAGGTGGCCCTGCGGCGCCTGCGCAAGTTCGCCCGCCAGGGGGCGCTCGACGAACTGGACCTGAAGGGCACGATCCAGGGCACGGCCGAGAAGGGCTACCTGGACATCCAGATGCGTCCCGAGCGGCGCAACACCATCAAGGTGCTGCTGTTCTTCGACATCGGCGGTTCGATGGACGGCCACATCAAGCTCTGCGAGGAGCTGTTCAGCGCCGCCAAGACCGAGTTCAAGCACCTGGAGTTCTTCTACTTCCACAACTGCCTGTACGAGGCGGTGTGGAAGGACAATCGCCGCCGCCAGGTCGAGAAGATCCCGACCTTCGAGGTGCTCCACAAGTTCCCCCACGACTACAAGGTCATCTTCGTTGGCGACGCCACGATGAGCCCCTACGAGATCACCTATCCGGGCGGCAGCGTCGAGCACTGGAACGAGGAGGCCGGGGCCATCTGGATGAGCCGGGTCACCGACATCTACCAGAGCGCCGTCTGGCTGAATCCCACCCCCGAGCGGCACTGGGACTACACCCAGTCGATCGGGGTGATGAAGCAGCTGATGAACGACCGGATGTTCCCGTTGACGCTGGAAGGATTGGACAAGGCGATGCGGGAGCTGGTGCGGGGCTAGAGCAAGCTGCGCGATTCAAGAATCGCACGGCTTGCTCTAGTTTTTTGTTTTCGCATCGCTTTCGCGGAAAACCGGCATCCACTTTTCCGCGCGATGCTCTAGTCATCGGCGGCCTCCGGCTCGCAGGCCGCCCCGCTCTTGGCCATGTCGCGCAGGAGCGCCTCGATCCGGGCGTCCGACGCGCGACTGGACATCTCGTAGGCGCTGGGCTGTCCGGGATTCGGCAGGGCCGCGACCTCGCGTTCCAGGCGCGCGATCCTGGTCAGATTGTAGTGCCGGAGCTTGGCGGCCTCGAGGTCGTGGAGGCGACGCTCGATCGCATCATAGGGACGCGGTTTCCGAGGCTGGGTCATGGGCTTGTTCCTTTCGGTCGGGGAGCGCGCGCGGCTTCGCCCCCACGCGCTTTCGCTGCGATGGAGCGGGGAGGGTCGCGAAGCGCCCGGGCTCCGCCCGGAAGGATTGCGAGTTGTGGTACCGTTTCGACGAAGTCAGGCGCTTCGCGTAATCCGTTTTCCAGGAGCGTCCGGTAGGCAGCGGTTTTAGCGCTTAGCCGGTCTCATTCGCCCCCGACGGGCGGGCCAGGGCGGCGAGCCCCGGTCCCGGACCGCATGCGTAACCCCCGCATGCCTGCCGGCCTGATCCGCCTATCCTGGGCGCCGGAGCTTCGTCGCCGCTAAGGCGAACCTGCTCCGAACCAACCTGGGACGTCTCCCGAAGGAAACACGGCGGCCAAGCCTTCCCGCTCGACCACTCCCCACCGCCCGTCAGGTCGCCGGCCGACGTCCCTCCCCGTGCGCTGGGGTGAGACCATTATCGGGGCGGTTTGGGAGGGTGAGGACAGATTGGGGTCGAGAAATATTAGAGCGCTGATTTTGCAAGGATTTGTTCGCCGTACGCCGAGGATAGACGCCGACCGGTCGCCCTATCCCGTCATCTTCGACGTGGCTTCCGTTACCGACCTTAGTCAGCCCCTTTAAGCGCCGTGCGTCCTTCGAGGCGCGCTCAGGAGCGCGCACCTCAGGAGGAGGAATTCAGCACAAAGCTCCTCTTCCTGAGGCGCCCGCACAGCGGACCTTGAAGGACGCACGGCATGTCCGCTGACCATTCCAGCCTGATGGAAGGTCCGCTTGCGGCGCCTACGCCGTATGTCGGCTTCCGGCGCCGGCTCCAGATTCCGTTTCCGACTTAGCGGACGCTACCCGCCCCCTCTCTCTTAGAGAGAGGGAGGGGCCCGCCGCGAAGCGGTGGGAGGGTGAGAGGTTACAGCCTGTCAGATCGACGCACCGCCAGGATTTCGTCCGCTGTTCCGCCCGGATCGGCCAGGACCCGCTCGTTGCGATACCGCACCACGACGTACCCGAACAATTCCAGGGTTTCGGTGCGGCGGGCGTCATAATCCTCCCGCCCGTCGTGGGCCGGACCGTCCAGCTCCACGATCACCTTGGCCGCCTCGCAGACGAAATCGGCGAAGTAGCGGTCGATCGCCACCTGTCGCAGGAACTTGAATCCGCCCAGGCGGCGATTGCGCACCAGGGCCCAGAGCGTCCTTTCGGCGAGGGTCTGATCCCGGCGAAGGCGACGGGCGGTGGCGGTCGTGTCCATGGTCGGAGCCTGGCTGGCCGGACTGGGCCGATCAACGACAGGAATCGGGATTTTCCGGCCAGCGGTGAAACCTCTCACCCTCCCACCGCCTGCGGCGGCGGGCCCCTCCCTCTCTCAAAGAGAGAGGGTTCCAGGGCGCGCCGGCCAATTTCCGCCAACCACCCATCTCGGACTCTGAAAACGTCCGCTGGTGGGAAGGGCGCACAATCAGGCGGGACTCGACACCGCCGATCAGTGAAAGACCTCCCGCTCTGGGAGAGGGTTAGAAGCCTCTAGTGCGCCGGACGCGGCTCGAACGAGCGCTTTTCCGGCGTCTTCAGGCACTCGGCGTCGGGCTTCTGGCCATGCTGCGGCTTGGGCTCGGGGTGCGGCAGGTGGCCGGCGCCGAGGGGAGCCTGTTGTTGGAACGCTTTCATCATCGCCTCATCCTCCCGAAATCTTTTGTCGTTCTTATCACGCCGCCTCATCGAGGGCGTCCAGCAGGCGCACCTCGACGGTGACGCTCAGATGCGCCTCGCCGGGATCGCCGATGATCGTACCCGACACGGGCCGGGCCTCGCCCGGCGTGCGGGTGGCGGCCACCCGGATCAGGTCGGGCGACTCCGCCAGGCCGTTGGTCGGGTCGAACTCGGTCCAGCCCAGATCGGGCAGGAACACCTCGCACCAGGCGTGGGTCGCCCCCGCGCCACGCACCGTCCCGCCGGGGCTGTGGATGTAGCCGGTGGCGAACACCGCCGCATAGCCCAGCCGCCGCAGGGCCTCGACCATCAGCCAGGCGAAGTCCCGGCACGTGCCGCTGCCCAGGGCGATGGTCTCGGCCGGCGACTGGACGCCCGCCTCCTCGCGCGGGACATAGTCGAACTGGTCGTGGATCGTGCGGTTCATCCGCAGCAGGAAGTCGACCGCCGGCTCGTCGGGCCGCTCCATCTGGCCGCGCAGCCAGCGCAGCAGCACCCGGTCCTCGTCCTCGGTGGCCGGGGTGATGAAGGGGTTGAGCACCGCGCGGTCCTCGCGGGCGTAGACGATCGGCGAGACGGTGTGCGGGTCGTCGATGCGCAGGCTGGTCAGGGGCGCGGGAAAGCGGTCGATGACCAGGCGGCTGGTGATGGTCAGGCCGTCGGCCTCGCCCCGGGGCGTGAACCAGCAGACGCAGTTGCCGGCGGCGTCGTAGGTCCAGCGCGTCTCGCCCGGCAGGGATGTCTGCAAGGACGCCTCGCTGATGCGGATGGCGTGGCTGTCGCGCGGCCGGATCAGCAGCCGATGCGCCCCGAAGCCGACCGGCCGGGCGTAGCTGTATCGCGTTTCGTGAAGGATGCCGAGCCGCGCCATGGGGTCAGCATAACCCCATAACATCCGCTTCGTTCCGTCACAGGCGGGTGATCGGGTCGGGCGGAACCTGTCGGAGGCGAGGTTCATTCCAGACCTGATCGAGGAAGCGCAGAGTCGGACCGAGACCATGGTCGCCGCCCAACCCGCCAAGCCGTCGGAACGCACGCCCAAGGCTGCCCTGAAGCACGCGCACGGCTCGTACGGCGAGGGCGACCTGACCAATCTGGACGCGGTGGCCGCCGGCATCCAGGTCTGCCGCCGCTGCGACCTGTGGCGCCACGCGACCCAGGGCGTTCCTGGCCTTGGTCCGGCCAAGGCGGTCCTGATGATCGTCGGCGAGCAGCCGGGCGACCAGGAGGACCTGCAGGGCGTCCCCTTCGTCGGCCCGGCCGGCCAGCTTCTCGACCGCGCCATGGCCGAGGCCGGCGCGCCGCGCGACCGGGTCTTCGTGACCAACGCCGTCAAGCACTTCAAGCATGAGCCGCGTGGCAAGCGCCGGCTGCACAAGACGCCGGATCGCGGCGAGGTCCAGGCCTGCCGCTGGTGGCTGGACGCCGAACGCCGGCTGGTCCGCCCCAAGGTCATCCTGGCCCTGGGCGCGACGGCGGTGCAGGCGGTGTTCGGCAAGGCCCTGCCGATCGGCAAGACCCGCGGCCAGCCGCTGGCGCTGGACGGAGGCGAGCAGGCCCTGGTCAGCTGGCACCCGTCGTTCATGCTGCGCATCCCCGACCGCGACGCCAAGGACCGCGCCTATGCCGAGCTGGTCGCGGACCTGAGGCAGGCGTGGAAACTGGCGGAGTAGATTGTCATTTCCTATTCCTTGTCATCCCGGAAGCCTCGCAGAGGCTGTCCGGGACCCAGGTGAACCGCAAGGCCTTCGCCCAGTCCCCTGGATCCCGGACAAGCGCTACGCGCTTTCCGGGATGACAACGCTCAAAGGCGGAGGATGGCGGTCAAGCCACCCGCGCCCTGCGCCCTACCCGCGCCCGGCGCTTCTTCAACCAGATGACCACGCCGGTGACGCTCAGCGCCGCGACGACCACGCCGGTCAGCGAGATCAGGATCCGTCCCGGAACCCCCAGGATGCGCCCCGAGTGCAGCGGGAACTGGGCCTGGACGAAGATGTCGGCGGCCGTGCCCTTCCACGGCTGGCGGGCGCCCAGCAGGGCGCCGGTCTTGCCGTCGTAATAGAGGTAGGGCGGACCGACGCCGGCCGCGCCGTGGTCGCCGCCGGGCTCGTGGAAGGCCACGCCGTAGAGGCCGTATTCGGGCGAGTAGAACGCGCTGCCGGCCGGCGCCTTCCAGCCGCGCTTGGCCGCCTCGGCCCGGGCGGTGTCCAGCACCTGGGCGTAGGTGCGGGTGGCGACGATCGGCGAATGGATGTCGGCCGGCTTGCGCAGGTCGAAGGGGCCCGGCGTCACCTTCGAGACCTTGGACATCACCGGATAGAACACCTCGCTGTAAAGGTTCAGCGAGAAGGCGGTGAAGGCCACGGTGAACAGCACGCCCCACAGCCACAGGCCGAAGGCCCGGTGGACGTCGAAGTTGATCCGGTAGGCGCTGGCCGAGGTCTTGATCACCCACGCCGGCTTCCAGCGCGCCCAGAAGCCCTTGGTCGCCTTGGCGCCGCTCCCGCGCGGCGCGGTCTTCTGGCGTGGCGGCAGGGTCAGGTAGAAGCCGACGAAGCAGTCCAGCGTCCACAGGATCGCCACCCCGCCCAGCAGCCAGATCCCCCAGCGGTCGATGCCCCACATCGCCGGAATGTGCAGGGTGTAGTGCAGCACATAGAGGAACGAGACGAAGGTCTCGCTGGTGATCGGCCAGACCGCGCCCCACTCGCGCCGCCCCTGCTCCGCCCCGGTCGCCGGATCGATGAACACCTGATTGTAGTGCGTTTCGAACAGCTTGCCGGTGGCGGGGTTGCGCTTGGGCGAGACCCCGAAGGCCAGGGTCCCGCCCGGCTCGGGGGCCAGGGGCAAGTAGGTCACCTGCACGCGCGGGTCGCGGACCTCGATCTGCCGGGCCAGGTCCAGCGGCGGCAAGGCCGGACCGCCCTTAGACTGGGCGAACATCAGGTGTGGGTTGAGCAGGTCGTCCAACTCGTGGTCCCACGAGATCACCGCCCCGGTGACGCCCGACACGAACAGGAACCCCGCGATGAACAGGCCCACCCAGCGGTGGAGGAAGGTCAGGGCGGGCCGGAGGCTGGGCGGCGCGAACCGGACGGCGCCCGAACGCGCGGGCTTCGAGCCGGCGTCGGGGGCCGCGGCCGGGGCGAGATCCTGGGTTCGCGCGTCCATGGCTATCCTCAGAACGTGTAGGCCAGACGCAGCGACACGCTACGCGGCGCGGCGTAGTACGACTGGGTCCACATCAGGCTGGTCAGGTAGGTCTTGTCGGTCGCGTTCTTGACGTTGAGCGTGGCGCGCACCTGGTCGGTCAGGTCGAG
The DNA here is from genome assembly GCF_031457295.1 of Caulobacter sp. BE254. Classification (NCBI taxonomy): domain Bacteria; kingdom Pseudomonadati; phylum Pseudomonadota; class Alphaproteobacteria; order Caulobacterales; family Caulobacteraceae; genus Caulobacter; species Caulobacter sp. BE254. Next base: position 154,953 of record NZ_JAVDWJ010000007.1, read on the forward strand.
GCCGGCCATCAGGTCGACGACGCCGTAGGCCTTCTGCTCGACCGGCGCGATGTCGACCATCGACACAGCGCTCTGCCAACGCACCGCGCCGCCGACCGTCAGGTTGCGAAGCTCGGGGAAGGTGTAGGTGGTGGTGGCCTTGAAGGTCTTGCGCGGCAGGTACTCGCGATCCTGGCCGTCCTCGCCCTCGACCTTCAGCTGGGTCCAGCCGGCGCTGACCGTCCACTGGTCGCTCAGCGCGCCGGTGGCTTCCAGCTCGTAGCCGGTCACCTTGGTGTCGAGGCCCGCATAGACCGTCCGGGTCCCGTTCATGCCGACGGCGAAGGCCAGATCGTCCTGTTGCGACTGGAACACCGCGCCGGTGAGGTAGAGGCGGTGGTCGAACCACTCGCTCTTGACCCCCGCCTCATAGGCCTTGCCATGCGCGGCCGGCAGGTTCCGGTCGTTGATGTCGCGCTCGGACTGCGGATTGAAGATGTCGGTATAGCTGGCGTAGAGCGAGACGTTGGGGCTGAGGTCGTAGACCGCGCCGACATAGGGGCTGACCTTCTTCTCGTCGCGCGGCGTGTCGGCGCCGTAGGAATAGCCCTTGGACTTCAGCTTCAGGGCGTTGAAGCCGGCCACGACCTTGAGCTGGTCGGTGACGCTGAAATGGGCGGCGGCGTAGAAGCGCGACAGGCGGTCAGTCTGGTCCGAGGCCTGGTACGCGCCGGGATAGGTCGGCTCGGCGACCTGCTGCGAGTCCCACAGGCCGATAGCGGGATAGAGGATCGTGTCGCCCGAGAAGTTCTCCCACTCCTTGCCTGTCGACTTGGAGGTCTGGCCGCCGACCACCAACTGGTGCGTGCGCCCGAACAGCTGGAACGGCCCTGAGGCGTAGGCGTCCAGAATGAAGTTCTCGTACTTGGACGGATAGATGCCGCTCATGCCCTTGACGCCCAGGCCGGTGATCGGATCGGGGTTGTCATAGGCGTAGAGCAGCTTGGCGTTCTCGTTGAAGCGCTTGTAGGTGCCGGTCGCCTTGAGCTCCCAGCCGTTGTCGAACCGGTAGTCCAGCTCGGTGAAGGCCGTCTGGTCCTTGACGTTCCAGTAGGTCCAGTCGGCCGAGGTCGAGGCCGAGCGCGGATAGTCGACCTTCGTGCCGTCCTTATAGAGCAGCGGCAGGGCGCCCCACAGCACGCCCCGCGAGCGGTTGTCCTGCAGCGCATAGCCGGCGGTGGCGGTCAGCTTGGGCGTGACGTCCCAGGCCAGCAGGGCCGAATAGACGTTGCGGTTGACGTGGTAATGATCGAGGTACGAGCCCCTGTCCTCGTTGGCGTAGATCAGCCGGCCGCGCACCGTGCCCGTCGCGTTCAGGGGCCCCGAGACGTCGGCTTCCAGCCGGTAGTCGTCCCACGAGCCGTACTGCAGCGCCGCGTTGGCCTTGAAGGTGTCGGTCGGACGCTTGCGCACATAGTTGACGGTGGCCGACGGGTTGCCGGTGCCGGTCATCATGCTGTTGGCGCCGCGCACCACCTCGACCCGGTCGAACAGCACGGTGTCCAAATCGCCGAACTGGATGCCCCAGATCAGCGGCAGGCCGATGCCGTCGACCTGGAAGTTGGTGATGTCGAAGCCGCGCGAGTTGTAATAGGTGCGGTCGGTCTCGACCTTCTCGACATTGACCCCGGTCACCTGGGCCAGCAGGTCGTTGACGCTGGTCAGGCCGAAGTTCTGGATCCGGGCCTGGTCGAGGATCGTCACCGACTGCGGCGTCTCGCGCAGGCTCATGTCCAGGCCGGTCACCGCCGAGGTGCGAGTGCGCGCCCCGGTGACCACCACGCCGTCCACCTGGTTCTCGGCCGCGCTCGCGTCGGCCGCGGGCGCGGTCTCCTCAGCCTGGGCGACGGCGGCGGAAGACAGGGCCAGGAGCGCGGCGCCGACCATCAGCAGGGCGCGCGGAGAGGAAATCATGGACGGTCTCGCTTGCGAACAATAATGAGTCGCAAGTGCAATAGTAGGTATGGGCGCGACCTGTCAAACCGTCACCCGGCGTTGCACGACATTTGTGGGATGAGAGACGCGAGGTGCAGGCTCGCCCGGGAGCGGTCGAAAGCTTGGGCCAACCCAAGGCGCCGCCCCGGAAGCCTCGCGAAGGCTATCCGGGACCTAGGGACCCGGCGCGCTGCGACGCCCCGGGGACCGGCCTTTCGCTTGGCTACGGCCGGGATGGCGACATCTGGGGGTGTTTCGATCGAGCCCGGAGCGTCAGGCCGAGAACCCCGCCTCGGCGAAGGCCAGCATGCGCTCCAGCAGGGCCTCGACATCGGCTTCGCTGGTCGCGCCTTCCGACAGCACGTTCAGGCGGTCGAACTCGGCGAAGCGGTTGTTGTGCAGCATGCCGAGCGTGAAGTGCAGCCGCCAGTAGATCTCCTCGGACGGAAGATCCGGGCGCGCCTTGAGCAGGGCGTCGGAGAAGCGGCGCAGGTGGGTGACGTCGGTCTGCAGCACCTTGCGGATCTCGTCGGTGCCCTCGCTGCGGGCCCGGATCAGGAACTGCAGCGAGATGCGGCGCTCGTGGTCCGGCGCCAGCCACTTCAGCGGCGGGGTCAGCAGGGCGGCCAGGATCTCGCGCACCGGCGGACTGCCCTCGTGACGGTCGGTCGCCTCGTGCAGCTTCTTGGCCCGCTCGCGGTTCAGCTCGACCGTGCGCCGACGGAAGATCTCGTACAGCAGCGCGTCCTTGGAGCCGAAGTGATAGTTCACCGAGGCCAGGTTCACGCCGGCCGCGGCGGTGATGTCGCGCACCGACACGTTTTGAAAGCCGTGCAGCGCGAACAGGCGCTCGGCGGCGACGAACACTAGGTTCTTGGTGACGGCTTCGTTGTCGGCGCCCTCGACGTCGGTTTCTGGCGCGGTGGTGACGATCGCGCCGTCGCTCTTCGGACTCACTACGGTATCCCCTTTACCTACGGGGAAGTCTTACGGCCGTTCGAATTTGGCGCAAGCGTCAAGATGGAACGCCGACGGAGGAATTCTGGGGGCGGCGCCAGGATGGCGGCAAACGCTCTCGATTTCGGCGCCGCGCCCGCGTTTGGCGCGCTGGTCAGGAGTAATCACGACCGGCGGCGCGGCGGTCAGCCCGGGCCGGCCTTCTGCGCCTCGCGTTGCCTGAAGTAGGCGGCCTGCGGGCCATCGGCGCCGGGCTGCTCCAGGATCTTCAGATCGCGCCGGATCTGGTCGACCTGGGCGCGCAGGACCGAGGCGGTTTCGAAGTCCTCGGCGGCGACGGCCTGGGCCATCTCCTCCTCCAGTTCGGACAGATGGTTTTCCTGGGTCATCATGGGCTCCGGGCGAGCGCTGGACTCTGAGAACGCGCGAGACGCCGAATCGGAACCGCGGCTTGAGATCGGCGGCGGGCGAGCGTAATCCGCCCGTCGTGTCCACCGATCAGCCCGCCCCTTCGCCAGACCCGTCGGTTCTCGGGACCCGGCTGATCTCCCTGGCCGTGGCCAGCGCCTTGCTGATGGAATTCATCGACTCCACCGCCCTGTCGACCGCCCTGCCCACCCTGGCCCACGCCTTCCGGGTCGACCCCATCCACCTGAAGCTGGCCCTGACCTCCTACATCCTGGCCCTGGCGGTGTTCACCCCCGCCAGCGGCTGGGCGGCCGAACGGTTCGGGGCGCGGCGGGTGTTCATCACGGCCATGGTCGTGTTCCTGGCCGGTTCGGCGCTGTGCGGCCTGTCGCGAAACCTGGAGGCGCTGGTCGCCTCGCGGATCCTGCAGGGGATCGGCGGGGCGATGATGACCCCGGTCGCCCGGCTGATCGTGGTCGGCTCGACGCCCAAGGACAAGCTGATCCGGGCCATGGGCTGGTTCACCATGCCCGCCCTGGTGGGCCCGCTGATCGGCCCGCCCCTCGCCGGCCTTGTGCTCAGCGTCGCCGACTGGCCGTGGATCTTCTACCTGAACCTGCCGATCGGCGTGCTGGGCATGACGGCGGTGATGCGCTTCGTGCCCCGGGGCCTGCCGAACAAGGAAATGGGCCGGTTCGACACCCTGGGCTTCCTGCTGTCGGCCCTGGCCATCAGCGGCCTGGTAGTGGTGGCCGAGACGGCGGGCCTCTCGTTGCTGCCGCCCTGGGCGCAGGCGACCGTGGTGGCGTTGTCCGTAGGGGCCGGCTGGCTATACCTGCGCAAAGCCAAGGTCACGCCCCGGCCGATCCTCGACCTTGGCCTGCTCAAGTACCGCACCTATCGCGCCAGCCTGCTGGGCGGGACGTTCGTGCGGCTGGGGATCGGGGCCAGTCCGTTCCTGCTGCCATTGCTGCTGCAGGTCGCCCTGGGCTGGAGTCCCCTGAAAGCCAGCGCCGTCACCCTGGGGACCGGGGTCGGCACCCTGATCGCCCGGCCGTTCGCCGCCGCGGGCCTCAAGCGCTTCGGCTTCCGCAGCTCGCTGGCAGTGTTCGTGGTCGCCACGGCGATCCTGACCGCGGTTCCCGGCTTCTTCACCCTGGCGACGCCGATGGCGGTGATGGCCGGGGCCCTGTTCCTGGCCGGCTTCGCGCGCTCCAACCAGTTCATCGCCGCCAACACCATCGCCTATGCCGACGTGCCCCAGCCCAGGGTGGCCGCGGCCTCGACCCTGGCGGCTGTGAGCCAGCAGGTGGGCCTGGCCCTGGGGGTCAGCTTCGGCGGCCTGATGCTGCACGTGGCGCGCGGCCACCAGGCCCACCTGACGCCGGACCGGTTCACCTGGCCGTTCGTGGCGATCGGCCTGGTGACGCTGCTGGCCTTGCCGGTCTATCTGCGGCTGGATCGCGACGCGGGGGCGGAGATCTCGGGACGGGTCCGCGCGACGGACCCCCTCTCCCAAAGGCCTTCGGACCGCTGACATCGGCGACAGGTGTTCCGAGACATCCGTGACGGTCGGCCCCCAGCGTTGCTAGACGCGACGTCCCGCGAACCTTGGCCACAATCCGGCCGTCATACGGCCGGCTGATGCGACCTTCTCGCCATCGCGCGCCAAGCCGGGAATCGTCTGATGGGGTTAGCCGCCGCCCTCCTGCGCAGGGGACTGGGATCGCTGGTCCGCAGCGGAAACCTGACGCTGGTCCTGCCGGACGGCGAACGGCTGACGTTCGGCGACGGGACAGGCGATCCGATCGTCGCGCGGCTGACGGACCCGGCCGCGGTCCGCGCCCTGCTGCTGGACCCGGACCTGCGCACCGGCGAACTCTTCACCGACGGACGGCTGATCATCGAGACAGGGAACGTCTACGACTTCCTGTCGCTGGTCCTGCGCCACGGGGGCGAGACCCCGCCCTCGGCGATCGTCAAGACCATCGACCGGCTGCGCACCGCCACCCAGCTCTGGCGGCAGAAGAACGATCCGGGCCTGGCCCGTCGCAACGTGTCCCACCACTACGACCTGGGCGACGCGCTCTACGCCCTCTTCCTGGATCCGGACTGGCAATATTCCTGCGCCTATTTCGAGCATCCGGGCCAGAGCCTGGCCGACGCCCAGTTGGCCAAGAAGCGGCACATCGTCGCCAAGCTGCTGGTCGAGCCGCACCACAAGACCCTGGAGATCGGCTGCGGCTGGGGCGGGCTGGCGCTGTACCTGGCCGGCGTCTGCGGCGTGACGGACGTGCTGGGCGTGACGCTCTCCAGCGAACAGATCGCCCGCGCCCGGCAGCGCGCCTCGACCGCCGAGCTGGCCGAGCGCGCCCGCTTCGCCCTGACCGACTATCGCGCCGTGACCGAGACCTTCGACCGCATCGTGTCGGTCGGCATGTTCGAGCACGTGGGCCTGGGCAACTACGACCAGTTCTTCGAGACCTGTTTCGCGCGGCTGGCTCAGGACGGCGTGATGCTGCTGCACACCATCGGCTGCTCGGACGAGCCCAGCGTCACCAATCCCTGGATCACCAAATACATCTTCCCCGGCGGCCACCTGCCCTCGCTGTCCGACATCGCCAAGTCGGCCGAGCGTTCGGGCCTGGTCGTCACCGACGTCGAGGTGCTGCGCCTGCACTACGCCGAGACGCTGAAGGCTTGGCGCGAGGCGTTCATGGCCCGCCGCGACGAGGCCGCCCGCCTGTTCGACGAGCGCTTCTGCCGGATGTGGGAATACTACCTGGCCATGTCCGAGACGGCGTTCCGCCACGAGCACGTGGTGGTCTTCCAGCTGCAGCTGGCGCGGCGGCAGGAGAACGTGCCCCTGACCCGCGACTACATCGCCGCCGCCGAGGCCGCGCTCCGCGCCCGGGAGTAGGCCCGCCACGCTTGGCGCGGGTCCGCCTTCTCCCCAGGGGGCGAGTTAGGAACGCGCCGCCGCGATGCGGGCGCGGGCGATCTCGTCGGCGACCAGGTTGGCGGGGCGCTTGTCGACCAGCGAGTGGTCCAGCACCTCGCCCAGGGTCTGGGCCAGGCGGTCCAGCTTGGTCGCCACCCAGTCGGGGTCGAAGGCCGCGCCGGCTTCCAGAGCCCGGATCTCGCCGGCCACGTTGATGATGCCGCCGCCGTTGATCACGTAGTCGGGGGCGTAGAGGATGCCGCGCTCGAACACCGCCTCGCCGATGGTCTTGTCGGCCAGCTGGTTGTTGGCCCCGCCGGCGATGACCTTGACCTTCAGGCGCGGCAGGGTCGTGGCCGAAATCGCGCCGCCCAAGGCGCAGGGGGCGAAGACGTCGGCCTCGACGTCGAAGATCGCGTCGGTCGAGACGATCCGAGCGCCGGTCCTGGCTGCGACTTCGTCCAGGGCGTGCTGGTTGACGTCGGCGATGATCAGCTTGGCGCCGGCGGCGTGAAGCTTCTCGGCCAGATAGGCGCCGACGTGGCCGACGCCCTGGATGGCGACGGTGACGCCGTTCAGGTCGCGGTTCAGGGCGCGCTGGACGCACAGGCGCACGCCGCGGAACACGCCCTCGGCGGTGACGGGCGACGGGTCGCCCGAGGCGGCCGCATGGCCTTCCAGGCCGGCGACGTAGCGGGTGGCGCGGCGGGTGGCGACCAGGTCGGCCGGCGACACGCCGACGTCCTCGGCCGTCCAATAGCGGCCAGCCAGGCTGTCGACGGCGCGGCCGAAGGCCTCGAACAGCTCCGGCGTCTTCTGGCTGCGGGCGTCGCCGATGATCACGGCCTTGCCGCCGCCGAAGTCCAGGTCGGCCATGGCGTTCTTGTACGACATGCCGCGCGACAGCCGCAGAGCGTCGGTCACGGCCGCGTCGGCGCTGGCGTAGTCCCACATCCGGCAGCCGCCGGCCGCCGGGCCGCGGGCGGTGGAGTGGACGGCGATGATCGACTTGAGGCCGGTTTTTTCGTCAAAGAACGCGTGAACGCCTTCGTGTCCCTCGAAATCCGGGGAATCGAACAAGGTCATGCCGTCAGTCCTGCCCTAGTCAGAAAGTTTGCGCGCGGTGTACGCTGGTGAGGGCTGGGTCACAAGGCCTCAACTCACCACATCCCTAAACCGCTCATCCCGGCGAACGCCGGGACCCAGATCCCAAAGCGGTGTGGAGGATTGGAGGGACTCAGCGTTCCTGGCGTCAACCACGCCGCCATTCCATCTGGGTCCCGGCATTCGCCGGGATGAGCGGATTCTTATTGTCTCGAAGCCTCCGATCGCACCACGTTCGGCGCGGTCGGCGCCCCGGGGATCGGCGGGGCGCCGGACGGCAGGTCGGCCAGCGGGTCCTTCAGGAACGAGGCCGCGTCGGTCCACACCACCTGGGCCTGCCGGTCGACCAGCAGCAGGTGCCAGCCGTTGGCGTAATAGGCCGAGCGGTCGTCGGGCTTGAGCCGCCGGGCCGCCTCCATGGTCGGCTCCTTGGGGATGATGTGGTCGTTGGCCCCGTAGAAATAGGCGATCGGGACCTGGACCTTGCCCAGCGACGCCCAGGCCTTCTCCATCAGCCCGACCAGGCCGTAGAGGGTGTCGGAGCGCGCGCCCCAGATCATCAGCGGGTCGCGGCCCATGCGCCGCAGTTCGTCGATGTTGTCGGTGGGCTGGACGTTCTTGACCAGCCATTCGGGCGGCTTGACCACCCAGCCGCGCGTGGTGTGGGCGGTGATCCACAGGCTGGTCTTGTAGGGCAGCGGCTGGTTCGACCAGCCCCAGACGGCCGGCGCGAACAGCAGCAGGCGCTCGGCGGCCGGCGGCCGGTCCGAGGCCATGGCGACGATGGCCAGCGCCCCGCCCATGCTCTCGCCGGCCAGGGCGACCTTGGCGTCCGGATGGGCCTCGCGGACCAGGGCGACGGCGGTGCGGATGTCCTCGATCACCAGGTCTGGCGGGGCCCAGACGCCGCGATCGGGCGAGCGGCCGAAGCCGCGGATGTCGATGGCGTAGGTGGCGATCCCCTGCCCCGCCCAGAACGGCCCGGCCAGGTGGAAGGCGTTCGAATAGTCGTTCATGCCGTGCAGGGCGATGACCACATGGGTGACCGGCTGCCCCTCGGGCGGCAGCCACTTCATCATGCCCAGCTTCTTGCCGTCGAAGCTGAACAGGCCGCCCTCGTCCAGCCGCGGGCCGCGATAGCCCAGCTGGCCCGGCCCCGGATGCTGGATGACGGGGGCGCAGGCGGCCAGGCCAGCCGCGCAGGTCGCCCCGAGAAGGAGAGTCCGACGGTTCATGTTCCCAGAATGCCCGCCACTCGGCGGCGAAGATAGGGCGCGACCTCGGCCTCGAACCACGGATTGCGCCTGAGCCAGCCGGTGTTGCGCCACGACGGGTGCGGCAGCGGCAGCACGCCCGCCTCGATGTGGTCGCGCCAGGCGGCGACGGTGTCGGTCATGTTCGCCTTCATCCGCTCACCCAACGCCCAGGCCTGGGCATAGCTCCCGACCAGCAGGGTCAGCTCGACCTTGGGCAGGGCCGCCAGCAGCGGCTTGCGCCAGAGCGCGGCGCAGCGGGGCGGCGGTGGATAGTCGCCGCCCTTGGGGTTGGTCCCCGGAAAGCAGAAGGCCATGGCCGCCACCCCGATCTCGGGACGGCCATAGAAGGTCTCGCGGTCGATCCCCATCCAGTCGCGCAGGCGGACGCCGGACGGGTCGTTGAACGGCAGTCCGGTCTCGTGCACCAGCCGCCCCGGCGCCTGGCCGCAGATCAGCAGCCGGGTCTCCGGGCTGACCCGCACCACCGGCCTGGGCGTGTGCGGCAGGTACGGCGCGCAGGCCCGGCAGGCGGCGATCTCGGCGAGGAGGACGTCCAGCGGCATGGGGCTCAGGTAGAGCGGTGACGAGGCAAGGCAAGCTTGAGCGCTTGCGGTCTATGCCTCGCCGCCCTCTTCGCTCGCGGAGTCGTCGACGACATCCTCGAAGCTCGTCGGATCGCCGTCCATCCGCAGGCGCAGCCGGTAGACGCCGCGGAATTTCTCCGGATTCACCGGCTTGTTGTGGCGCAGGATGACGATCTTGCCTTCGCGGGCCAGCTCGATGGCGTTGGTCCGCACATGGCCCAGCACCCGCTGCCAGCGCTCGGGCTCGATGGCCTTGGCGACCGACATCGGGTCGATGGACTTGCCGGCCGCCACGGCGGCCAGCTGGGAAAGGATGGTGTCTTGGATCGGGGTGGTCATGGCCGGAGGGATGCCACGAATCCGTCAGCAGCGCGAGGGCGGCCGCTTGCCTCCGGCGCCGCGCGGCCTTAGCTGCATCCTCAAAGACAACGAAGGGGACCGACCATGGACGGCGGCAACGAGATCTGGGACGGCCCCAAGCTGGTGACCGACGGCGAATGGGCCGGCTGGAGCACCTGGGCGGGCATGGACGCCTTCGAGGACCAGACCGGACCGTTCTATTTCAAGGAAGAGAACGGCGTCGTCCGCAGCGCCTTCCGCGCCGAGGCCCGCCACATGAACGGCGGCGGCTTCATGCACGGCGGCTGCATGATGACCTTCGCCGATTACTCGCTGTTCGCCATCTCGTGGGCCCACCTGAAGGACGTGCGGGCTGTCACCGTCAGCCTGAACGGCGAGTTCCTGGGCCCGGCCAGGCCCGGGGACCTGGTGGAGTCGACCGGCGAGGTCACCAAGGCCGGCGGCTCGCTGCTGTTCGTGCGCGGCCTGGTGTCGACGGGCGGCGCGCCGATGCTGAACTTCTCGGGCGTGATCAAGAAGATCCGGCCGCGTTAGAACTGGACGGGGACAGGCGCATGCGCCTGTCCCCAACCGTTAAACCCCCGCCTTCGCCGCCGGCCGGGCCATCATGCCCTCCAGCCAGCGCTTGACGTTGACCAGCTCCGGATCGGGCCGGAAGCGGACCATCCGGGCGAAGTCGAGCGCCGTCGCCGCCAGGATGTCGGCGATGGTCAGCCGCTCGCAAGCGATGAACGGGCTGTCGGCCAGGCGGCGGTCCAGCATCGCCAGGCCCTTCTCGGCGGTGGCGCGGCCGTTGGCGGCCAGTTCGGGGACCTGGGTCTCGATGGCCGCCAGGGCCGGATGGGCGTGACGCACCGCCATCATCAGCGGGGTGGCGACCATCATCTCGGCGCGGCGCGACCACATCTCGACGACGGCGACCTCGGCCGGGTCCTGGCCGAACAGGTTGGGCTCGGGATAGCGGCTCTCCAGATAGCGGCAGATGGCCACCGACTCGGTGATGGTCCGGCCATCGTCCATTTCCAGGGCCGGCACGTTGGGCAGGCCCGCCCTGGCCAGGTATTCGGGCGTGCGGTGCTGGCCGCCGAAGATGTCGACGTCGACGACCTCGATGTCCTCGATCCCCTTCTCGGCCATGAACCAGCGCACGCGGCGGGGATTGGGCGCGCGGCGGCTGTCATAGAGCTTCAAGGCAGATCCTCCCGGCTTGCGACCGGGAGGATGCTTCGGTTCCGCGGCGGAAGGAAAGGCCCTTACAGCCCGAACCAGGCCCGCGGCATCAGGCCGATCAGCGAGCCGGTCAGGCAGGTGGCCAGGAAGCCGGCCATCATCGCCTTCCAGACCAGGCCCAGCACCTCCTGCCGGCGCTGGGGCACCAGCACCGAGAAGCCGGCGACGTTCATGCCCACCGAGCCGATGTTGGCGAAGCCGCACAGGGCGTAGGTCATGATGATCCGGGTGCGCGGATCCAGCAGTTCGGGGCCGGTCTTGGCCATCTGGATGAAGGCGGTGAACTCGGTAAGGATCAGCTTGACGCCCAGCAGGCCGCCGGCGCTGCCAGCCTCCTTCCACGGCACGCCCATGGCCCAGGCCAGGGGCGCGAAGATCACGCCCAGGATGCGGGCGATGCTCAGATGCTCGCCGCCCACCATCGGCAGGGCGAACAGGATCTTGTCGACCATGGTGGCCAGGGCGATGAACACGATCAGGGTGGCGCCGACGTTCAGGGCGATCTGCAGGCCGTCGGTGGTGCCCTTCATGACCGCGTCGATCGAGCTGCCGTAGGTCTTGTCCTCCTCGGCCAGGTCCAGGTCGTCGGACTTTTCGCTGGGGTCGCCTGGGACCATGATCCGGGCCAGCAGCACGCCGGCCGGGGCCGAGATCAGCGAGGCGGCCAGCACGTGGGCGGCGGCATTGGGCAGCACGTCGTGCAGGATGGTGGCGTAGGCCACCATGGTCGAGCCGGACACGCAGGCCATGCCGACCGCGATCAGCATGAACAGCTCCGAGCGGGTCAGGCGCTCCAGATAGGCGCGGATGAAGATCGGCCCCTCGATCTGGCCCATGAAGATGGTGGCGGCGGTGGCCAGGGCCGGCGGGCCGCGCAGGCCCAGGGTCTTCTGGAACAGGAAGCCCAGGCCCTTGGCCAGCCACTTCAGGATGCCCCAGTGCCAGAGCAGGGCCGACAGGGCGCAGACCACCAGGATCACCGGCATCACCCGGAAAGCGAACAGGAAGCCGGCCCCCGGATTGGTCTCGGTATAGGGCGGCGCGGTGCCCGACAGGTAGCCGAACACGAAGTTGGTGCCCGCCTGGGTCGACGAGGCCAGGCCCTCGACCGCGCCATTGACGCCCTGCAGCGCGTCGCGCATGGCTGGCAGCCGGAACAGAACGAAGACCAGGATCAGCTGGATGGCGATCGCGCAGACCGCCAGCACCAGCGGGAAGCGCCTGCGGTTCTCGGACACCAGCCAGCAAAGGCCGAGGATCAGCGCCACGCCCGCCAGGGCCTGGACGTTCTCGGGAAGGAAGATCAAGACGGAAGACCCTAAATGAGCGACGCACCCCCGCGACGCAGCCAAGGGACCAAATGACTATGAATGGGGGGCGCGGCGCAAGCGTAATGCTTGCCAAACCGCGAGGGTCGAGCGATCTGCCCCACCCTCGCGCCAGGCGCTTCACGCCGCCACGTCGACCGACGGCGTCGCCGAGCCAGTGGAGCCGGCCAGGCTGCTGGCCAGCTGGCCGAGCAGCTTTCGCATCAGGTCCGAAGCGTCGCTGGCGACGTCCGATCCCAGTTGGTCCGTCGCCGAGGTCAGGGTCTGGAGCAGTTCGTCGGCCGTCACCACCCCGTCGCCGTTCAGGTCGGTCGGGTCGGTCGAGGCGCTGGTGGAGGACCCGCTGGCTTCCGAACCCCCACCGGGCGGCGGGCCGCCAGGTCCATGCGGGCCGCCATGCGGCGGCTTCATCGCCTGGAACTCGTCCAGCGACAGGGCGCCGTCCCCGTCGGCGTCACCACTCGACACCAGGTTGGACGCCATGTCCGCGGCGCTGGGCGCGTCGGCCGGCAGGTCGGACGGGGCGTGGGCGGCCATCGCCGTGGCCAGTTCGTCCTGGGTCACGGTTCCGTCGCCGTCCGCGTCCGCGTCGGCGAACATCGAGGCGGCGCGGTCGCTCCGGTCCGTCTGCTGGGCGTCCAGCAGCGACGCCAGTGTATCGGCGCCGAAACCCTGGCTCGACGAGGACCAGCCCTGCATCGGCGGCGGCGGACCGTTCCTGCCGCCCGCCGGCACGTTCTGCCCGATCTCGGCGAAGGGGTCGTTGGACGCCGAGTCGCCGTCCCCGGCCTGGGCCGAAGCGGACGCCCTCACCTGCAGCAACTGCTGCAACAGCGAAGAAGACCCGATACTGGAGATGGTCATCTGTCTCTCCTTGGAAGAAGGCGCGTCGGCCCTTGCGCCGACGCCCGCGCCGACAGCCGACGCGGCAGGCTAGGTGCGAAAAACATGCCCTGTTTCAGCTTGTTGCGACCTCGACACAGTGAACTAAGCCGGCCAAACCCAGAATGGGATGGGCAAACTTGACCGGACCGCAGGGGGCGCCGCGCCGGCGAGAAAACAGGCAAGGCGCTGCTTCTGGAGATCGCCGATCGCGCCTTACCCCGATTTAACTTGGCCGCTTGAAGTTCACCGGGCATTGCTGCAACCCTGGATTTGGGGAGCGTTGCGAGCATGTCGTTGGCCTTGGCCACACTGTTGTACGAGTGGCGTCGCTACATGGCGGCCGTGGTCGCGCTGGCCTTCTCGGGTTTGCTGGTGCTGGCCCAGGTCGGCATCTTCGTCGGCATCGGCAAGGGCTTCACCGCCCAGATCGACCGGGCCCGCGCCGACATCATGGTGCTGGGTCCCGGCGCAAAGGCGCTGTTCGGCGGTCCCTCGGGCCTGCCGCGCCGGATGATCCCCCTGGTCTACACCCATCCCGAGGTGCTGCAGGTGGCGCCGCTGGACGGCTCCGGCGGCCGCTTCCAGAACATCCAGTCGCCCGAGGAGCAGGCCAAGGCCGACGCGCGCGCCAAGCAGGCTGGTAAGGGCGGCAAAGGCGGGGGCGGCGGCAGCGGTCGCAAGAGCGAGTTCGTCAATGTCACGGTGATCGACGCGATCCCCGGCTTCGTCACGGTGCCGACCGACTATACGCTGAGCATGGTCGAGGCCCTGCGCCAGCCGTACTCCGTGGCCGTCGACCAGACCGCCCTCAAGCGCCTGGGCGTCAAGAAGGGCGACAAGGCCCTCTACAACGGCAAGACCATCACCATCGGCGTCGTCACCCACGGCTATCCCAACATCATCCAGCCGACCCTGGTGATGTCGCGCGACACCCTGCGGATGCTGGGCGAGGCCGACACCGGCCAGCGCGTCGGGCCGCTGATGGTGCAGATCCGCGACCCGGCCCGCGCCGAGATCGTCGCCGCCCAGCTCAACAAGAAGGGCGACGGCAAGTTCCGCGCCTGGACCCGCCAGGAGCTGGCCGACGCCAATTCCGGCGCCATGCTCGACGACCAGATCATCGGCATCATCCTGGGTTTCTCGGCGTTCCTGGGGCTGCTGATCGGCGTGGTGATCACCTGGCAGACCCTGCGCGGGGCAATCATGGCCAATATCAAGGAGTTCGCCAGCCTGCGCGCCCTGGGCGTGTCGATGGGCGACCTGCGCAACATCGTCATGGAGCTCAGCTTCTGGGTGGGGATCGTCGGCGTCATCGCCTCGGCCGCCCTGACCTGGCTGGTCTCGCTGGCGGCCACCGCCGGCGGGGTGCCGATGTCGTTCCCGCCGATGCTGGTGGCCGTGGTCGCCGTGTTCCTGATCGTCATCGCCATGGTGTCGGGTTTCCTGTCGCTGGGCGTCCTCAAGAACAGCCAACCCGCGGACCTCCTGCGATGAACGCTCCCGTCTCGATCAAAAGCCTCCGCAGCTTCACCCATGGCGAAAGCGCCCTCACGGCGAAAGGCCTGGTCAAGCGCTTCAAGACCGGCCGCACGTTCATCGAGGTGCTCAAGGGCGTTGACTTCGACGCCAAGCACGGCGACGTGACCATGGTCATGGGCCCGTCGGGCTCGGGCAAGTCGACCCTGGTGGCGGCCCTGTCGGGGCTGCTCAAGCCCGACGAAGGCAAGGTCAAGGCCCTCGAGGCCGCCGACCTGTGGAAGCTGTCGCCGGGCAAGATCGACAAGTTCCGCCTGGACCACTGCGGCTTCATCTTCCAGGGCTTCAACCTGTTCCCCGCCCTGACGGCCAAGCAGCAGGTAATGACGGCCCTGAAGTACCAGGGCGTCGGTCCTGGCGAGGCCGGGCGTCGCGCCCAGGCGGCGCTGGAGTCGGTGGGCCTGGGCCCGCGCGTCAACCAGCGTCCGTCCGAGCTGTCGGGCGGCGAGAAGCAGCGCGTCGCCATCGCCCGCGCCCTGGCCAAGAATCCCAACCTGATCTTCGCCGACGAACCGACCTCGGCCCTCGACGGCAAGAGCGGCGAGATCGTCATCCGCCTGCTGCGCCAGGCCGCCACCGAGCGCGGCGCGGCGGTGATCTGCGTGACCCACGACCCGCGGCTTGAGGCCTATGCCGACCGCGTCATCCACATCGAAGACGGTCTGATCCTGGACGACGTGCGCAGGACGCCCGACGCCAATCCGCCGTCGCTCAGCCACTGAATTTCTTGGGGAAGTTGTCCATGCCCGCGTTCCTGCGCCGTCCCGCCTTCTGGATCATCATCGCGGTCGTCGTGCTCGGCGGCGGCGGGTTCTTCTTCGTGAAGAGCCAGGCGGCCGAGAAGAAGAAGAAGCTGGAGGCCGCGGCTGTCCAGGAAGAGCCCAGCCCCTACGCGGCCATCGCCAACGGCAAGGCCGACATCGAGGGCGGCATCATCCAGGTGGCCGCCCGCCGCCAGGGCATCGTCCGCGACGTCATGGTCCAGGAGGGGCAGGACGTGGTGACCGGCCAAGCCCTGGCCAAGCAGGAGGACGACGACGCCCGCCTGGCGGCCGAAACCGCCAGCGCCAGCCTGAACTCGGCTCGCGCCCAGCTGGCGCTCTACCAGGTGCAGCTGCGCACCAGCCAGCGCGAGTACAAGCGCCTGCAGAACCTGTCGGCCTCGAACTTCGTGGCCGGCCAGCGCCTCGACGCCGCCCAGGACCAGATCGCCACGGCCACCGCCAACATCCAGGCCCAGCAGGCCGCCATCCAGGTCGCGACCGCCCAGTTGGCCCAGGCGCGCTACAACCAGGAACTGACGGTGATCCGCGCGCCGGCCGACGGCCGCATCGCCCGCCGCTACGCCAATCCCGGCGCCGGCGCCTCGACCCTGAACGTCACCCCGATGTTCGACCTGGAGCCGCGCACCGCCCGCATCGTCCGCGCCGAGATCGTCGAGGCAGACATCCCCAACGTCACCCTGGGCCAGGAAGTCGAGATCCAGCCGGAAGGCGATCCGACCAAGACCTATGTCGGCAAGGTCCTGCGCCGCGCGGCCGTCTACGGCGCCCGCAAGCTGGCTTCGGACGACCCCAGCCAGCGCAGCGACGACCGCGTGGTCGAGGTGGTGGTCAGCGCCGACGGCGCGCCGATCCTGGTGGGCCAGCGCGTGCTGGTGAAGTTCATGAAGCCCGGCCAGAAGGCCGGCGTGAAGCGCGACCAGCCCAAGCCGCCGATCGCGGGTGGCGACAAGAAGAAGGCGTAGGCCTCCTCTCTTGACGCCCCCTCCCCCGCGCCGCACAAACGCGACAAACCAAACGCGCGTTTGAGGGAGATGAGAGCATGGCGGACGAGATCCGGTTCGATGGTCAGGTGGCGATCGTCACGGGGGCCGGCGGCGGCCTGGGCCGGCAGCATGCGCTGGAGCTGGCGCGGCGCGGAGCCAAGGTGGTGGTCAACGACCTGGGGGCCAGCGTCGACGGCTCGGGCGGCTCATCCGACGCGGCCAAGGCGGTCGTCGCCGAGATCGAAGCCTTCGGCGGCCAGGCCATCGCCCATGGCGCTTCGGTGACCGACGACGCCGGCGTCGCCGACATGGTCAGGACCACGATGGAAAAGTGGGGCCGGATCGACATCCTGGTCGCCAACGCCGGCATCCTGCGCGACCGCACCCTGAGCAAGATGGAGCTGGCCGACTTCGAGGCGGTGATCCAGGTCCACGTGTTCGGCACGTTCAAGCCGATCAAGGCGGTCTGGGACATCATGAAGGCCCAGAACTACGGCCGCATCGTCGTGACGACCTCGTCCTCGGGCATGTACGGCAATTTCGGCCAGAGCAACTACGGCGCGGCCAAGATGGCGGTGCTGGGCCTGATGAACACCCTCAAGCTTGAGGGCGCCAAGAACAACGTCAAGGTCAACGCCATCAGCCCGGTCGCCGCCACGCGCATGACCGAAGGCCTGATGCCGCCGGAGGTGCTGGAGAAGCTGAAGCCGGAATACGTCACCCCAGGCGTGGTCTATCTGGTGTCGGAAGACGCCCCCACCGGAGCCATCCTGACGGCCGGCGCCGGGGCCTTCGCCCTGTCGCGAATCTTCGAGACGGAAGGCGTCTATCTCGGCGAAGGCGGCCTCTCGGCCGAGGAGGTCCGCGACAGCTGGGACAGGATCACCGCCGAGCCCGACCAGAAGGCCTATTTCAACGGCGGCGAACAAGGCGCGAAGTTCTTTCGCAAGTTGGCTGGCGGCTAATTTCCCCTGCGAAGCGGAGATCTTGAATTGTGACGCGAAAGAAGGTGGCGTAGATTTCCCTTACGTCAGCTTTTTCGCGTCCTTTTCAGGCAACTTCGAGCGTAACTGACGGAACATCGAAATATAGATCGTGTTCAACGCTGACATTCTTGGACGCTCTGCACAAAATTCACCGTTTTGCGAATAAATAGCAACGGTTTTTGACTGGATGCGTTAGAGCGACGGCAACCGGCGCCACCAAGGGCGCCGGAGCTTCCTCCCCAGAAGGTCGTCTTTCATGTCCATTACGCGTATCTCCCTCGCCGCCGGCGTGGCGCTCGCCGCCCTGGCTGCGGCTTCGCAGGCCTCCGCCGCCGCCTTCTACCTGCAGGAACAATCGGTGCGCGGCGCCGGCCGGGCCTATTCGGGCGAAGTCGCCGACCGCGGCGCCGCCAGCCTGTGGTGGAACCCCGCCTCGATCGCCGGTCTCGACAAGAACGAGATCTATGGCGGCGTCCACCTGGTCCAGGTCGACTCGCAGGTCAACAACGCCGGCTCGACCCTGACCCGTCCGGTCATCCCCGGCGGCCTGACCACCCCGGTCGGCGGCGAGCCCTATGCCGGCGGTCCGATCAACAACGGCATCGTCCCCAACCTGGCCGGCGCCTTCCGCGTCAACGACAAGCTGGCCCTCGGCCTGTCGGTCGCCGCGCCCTACAACTTCACCACCGACTACAACAGCCGCAGTTGGACCCGCTACGACGCCCTGAAGTCGAACCTGAAGACCATCGACGTCAACGGCGTGGTCGCCTACCGCGTCAACGACATGCTCGACCTGGGCGTGGGCGTTTCGGCCCAGTACACCGACGCCGAACTGTCCTCGGCCCTGCCCAACCTGTCGCCCCTGCTGCCCGACGGCTCCTCGTCGCTGAAAGGCGACGGCAACTGGGACTATGGCTGGAACGTCGGCGCCCAGTTCCACGCCTCGCCGGCCCTGACGATCGGCGCCTCGTACCGCTCGGAGATCAAGCACAAGCTGGACGGCCACGTGGTGGTCTCCGGCCTGCTGGGCCCGCTCGCCGCCGCCAATGTCGATACCGACGGCAAGGCGACGATCACCACCCCGTGGATGGCCAACCTGGGCGCCCGCTGGCAGGTGACGGACAAGACCACCCTGAACGCCTCGGTCTCGCGCATCGGCTGGAGCGAGTTCGAAAAGATCGTCGTCACCTATCCGAACGGCGGCACCGTCAGCCAGCAGAACTACAAGGACACCACGACCGTGGCCGTCGGCGTCGACCACGACGTCAACGACAAGCTGACCCTGCGGGCCGGCGTGCAGTACGACCCGACCCCGACCCCGGACATCGGCCGCACCGCCCGCGTGCCGGACGGCGACCGCATGCTGTACGCCATCGGCTCGACCTGGAAGGCCACCGACAGCATCCAGTGGGACGCGGCCCTGTCGTACATCAGCTTCGACGACACCAAGATCAACCGCACCGAGACCATCTATCCCGGCACCGCGGCGGCGACGACCCTGAACCTCAAGGGCGACGTCGGCGGCTCGGCCGTGGTCCTGTCGACGGGCCTGCGCTGGAGCTTCTAGGCTTCGGCGTGAGTTGACCAGGAAGAGGCCGTCCGGAGCGATCCGGGCGGCCTTTTTTCTTTTGATCCTCCCCCTGTGGGGGAGGTGTCGGCGAAGCCGACGGAGGGGGGATTTATAGGAGAGGGGTCGATCCCGGATCGACGATCCCAAAACTCCCCCCACCGGCCTTCGGCCGCCTCCCCCACAGAGGGAGGTCCTATGACGAATTACCCCTTCACCCCGTCCCACAGCGCCTTCGCCGCCGCCGCGAACGCCTTGGCCGCGGCGCTGTCCGGCGCGCGCAGCACGACGGGCGTCCCGGCGTCACCGGCCTCGCGCACGGCGATCTCGATCGGAACCCGGGCCAGGACCGGAACGCCCAGGGCCTGCGCCTCGGCCACGCCGCCACCGGCCCCGAAGATCGGGATCGGGGCGCCGGTCGCCGGGTCGGCGAAGAAGGCCATGTTCTCGATCAGGCCCAGGATCGGGGTCGCGGTCTTGCCGAACATCGCCGCCGCGCGCCGGGCGTCGATCAGGGCGATCTCCTGGGGCGTGGTCACCAGCACCACGCCGTCGATCCGCAGCTTCTGGACCAGGGTCAGCTGGATGTCGCCGGTGCCGGGCGGCAGGTCGACGACCAGCACATCCATCGGCGCGGCCTCCGAGCCCCAGGCAACGTCGTGGATCATCTGGCGGACGGCGGACGAGGCCATGGGGCCGCGCCAGATCATCGCCTTGCCTTCGTCGACCAGGAAGCCGATCGACATCAGTTTGATGCCGTGGGCCTCCAGCGGCTGCAGCTTGCCGTCCTCGAAGCTGGGTTCGCCGTCGATCCCCATCATCCGCGGGGCCGAAGGACCGTAGACGTCGGCGTCCAGCAGCCCGACCCGCAGGCCCTGGGCGGCGAAGGCGCAGGCCAGGTTGGTGGCCACGGTGGACTTGCCCACCCCGCCCTTGCCCGAGGCGACGGCGATCACGTGCTTTACATGGGCCGGTTTCTCGGCCTCCGGGGGCGGAACCAGCTTGGCCTGGCCGTCTTCGGAAACCTTGGCCCCCTTGCGCACCCGCGTCGCGCCCTCGACCGCCTGGGCGGTCAGCACCACCTGGGCGACCTCGACGCCCGGCAGGCCGGCCAGCACCTTTTCCGCCGCCTCGCGCACCGGAGCGTAGGTCGCGGCCTGGGACGCGGGCACCTCCAGCATGAAGCCCGCGCGGCCGGCGCGCACGACCAGGCCCTGCACCAGGCCGGCCGCCACCAGCCCCTGGCCGGAGACCGGATCGACGACCAGATCCAGCGCCGCGCGGGCGTCGTCGAGGGTGGCGGGCGAAGCTGCGGTCACGGGATTGTCTTGCCTTGTTCTGCGGGGGCTTTCATATCCGCGTGCAGGGGTCGTTTTACAACCCCGCCAATGCTGTGACCGGGAAGACCAAGCCGCCCATGCCCTGGAACGACAACGCCGGCCCCGGACCTTGGGGATCCCCGCCGCCGAACGACGGCAAGAAGGATGCGGATCGGCCAAGAGGCGAGGAGTCGCCCCCCGGCGGTCCCAGGGGGTCCGGCGACCCGCCGCCGCCCCTCGACCTCAACGCCCTGATCGAGCGGCTGTCCAACCGCCTGCGCCAGACCTTCGGCGGCCCCAGCCGGTCACGCGCCCTCGTTGGCGCCGCCCTGGGCGTAATCGCGCTGTGGGCCCTGTCCGGCTGCTACGTGGTCCAGCCCAAGGAGCAGGCGGTGGTCACCACGTTCGGCGCCTACAGCCGCACCGCCCAGCCCGGCCTGCGCTACCACCTGCCCTGGCCGATCGAGCACGCCGAGCTGGTGCCCGTCACCTCGATCCAGACCCTCGACATCGGCGGCACGGTCAGCCAGCCGCTGCCGGACGAGCGCCTGATGCTGACCGGCGACGAGAACATCGTCGACCTCAGCTTCACCGTGCAATGGAAGGTGTCCGACGCGGCCAAGTACGCCTTCAACGTCCGCGAACCCGACACCGTCATCAAGGACGTGGCCGAAAGCGCCATGCGCGAGGTGGTCGGCCGCACCGCCCTGACCCCGATCCTGACCACCGGCCGCGGCCAGGTGCAGGACCAGACCGAGCAGCTGATGCAGCGCATCCTCGACCGCTACGACGTCGGGGTGTCGGTCCAGAGCGTCAACATCCAGGCGGCCACCACGCCGGGTCCGGTGCTGGAAGCCTATCGCGACGTGCAGCGCGCCGCCCAGAACGCCGAATCCGCCGCCAACAACGCCCGGGGCGAGGCGGCCCAGATCAAGCAGGCGGCTCTCGGCTATCGCGAGCAGGTCGTGCGCGAGGCGGCCGGCGACGCCGACCGCTTCAACCAGGTCTACGCCCAGTACAAGCTGGCCCCCGCCGTCACCCGCGAGCGCCTCTACATCGAGACCATGCAGCGGGTGCTGGAACGGTCCAACAAGGTGATCATCGACAACAAGGGCGCCACGGCCCCCGTGATCCTGCCGCCCGACGCGTTCCGGCCCAAGGGCCCGTCCGTGTCGGCCGCCGTTTCCGGCAGCGAGGGAGCCGTCCGATGAACCGCTTCAATCGACCCGTCGTCGCCACGGGGGTCGGCGCGCTGTTCCTGCTGATCCTGGCCAACTTCACCCTGTTCCAGGTGGGCCAGCGACAGCAGGCCCTGCTGGTGCGGCTTGGCGACCCGGTGCGCGTGGTCAGCACGCCGGGCCTGCACCTGAAGAGCCCGTTCGACACCGTCATCCGGTTCGACAAGCGCAATATCGAGATGATCAACGCCCAGCCGGAAGAGGTCACCGCCGCCGACCAGGAGCGGCTGGTGGTCGACGCCTTCGTCCGCTATCGCATCACCGACCCGCGCCAGTTCTACCGGACCCTGGGCCAGGAGAGCGTCGCCACCGACCGTCTGGACCGAATCGTCAACGCCGCCCTGCGCGAGGAGATCGGCCGCTCGACGTCGGAAGAGGTGATCGCCGGCAAGCGCGCCCAGGTGATGGCCGCCATCCGCGACCGCGTCGCCCGCCAGGTGGCCGCGTCCAACCTGGGCGTCCAGATCATCGACGTGCGCATCAAGCGCGCCGACCTGCCGCCGACAAACGAACAGGCCGTGTTCGAGCGGATGCAGACGGCCCGCAAGCAGGAGGCCGCCGAGCTGCGCGCCATCGGCGAGCAGAAGCGTCGCGAGATCGTCGCCACCGCCTATGAGGAAGCCGAGAAGATCCGCGGCGACGCCGACGCCCAGCGCGCCCAGCTGTTCGCCGAAAGCTTCGGCCGCGATCCGGGTTTCGCCGCCTTCTACCGCTCGATGTCGGCCTACGAGAAGGCGCTGGGCCAGGGCGACACCACCCTGGTGCTTTCGCCCGACAGCGCGTTCTTCAAGTACTTCGAGAAGGGACCGGCGGGGTAGGCCTGAGATGCTACTGGCTCGATCACTTGCCCCCTCCGCGCCTTCGGCGCTCCTCCCCCAGAGGGGGAAGAGCCTCGCGCATCCGGCTCCGCCCCCTACGGGGGCGGACAGACCGCGAAGCGGTCAGGTGGGGGCAAGTGTGCAGAGCCCTAAGCCGCCGCCTTCAGCAGGTCCATCACCACGTGCAGGCTCTCGGCGATGTGCACGCACTTCTCCGCGATCTCGTCGGTGGGATCGAGGATGTCGGGCACCATGATCGTCATCATCCCCGCCGCGTGCGCCGCGCGGACGCCGGGATGGGAGTCCTCGAGCGCCAGGCACAGGGTCGGGTGCACGTTCAGCCGGCGGGCGGCCTCCAGATAAGGGGCCGGATGCGGCTTGTGGTGGACGACATCGGCGTTGGCCACCACCGCGTGGAAGCGCTTGACCAGGTCGAAGCGGCCCAGATAGCGGTCGACCGCCTGGCGACTGTTGGAGGTGGCGATGGCGCGCGGCACGCCCAAGGCGTCCAGATAGTCCAGGATCTCCATCACCCCGGTCTTCAGTCGCACCTCGGCCTCGAGGATCGCCTCGACGTCGCTCCAGGTGCGGGCGAAGTAGTCCTCGACGGGGAAGCCGGCGCCGTAGAGCTCGCGCAGCATCGCCCCGCATTCGGGGTTGGTCTTGCCGACCATCGAGCGGTAGGTGGCGGCCGTGAAGTCGACGCCGAACGCCTGGCCGGCCTCGATCATCGCCGCCTGGTAGACCGTCTCGGTGTCCAGCAGCAGGCCGTCCATGTCGAACACCACCGCCTGAACGCCGCGCGGGAAGGTCACGAGACGAACTCCGCGGCGGTGTAACCCTGGAAGTAGAGCAAGGCCGTGAGGTCGGCGTGGTCGACCTTGGCGTGGGCCTGGGCGGCGACGATCGGCTTGGCGCGATAGGCGACGCCCAGGCCAGCGACCTCGATCATCGCCAGGTCGTTGGCGCCGTCGCCCACCGCCAGGGCGTCGGCCGGGGTCAGGCCCAGGGCCGCGGTCTCTTCCCGCAGCGCCGCCAGCTTGGCCTCCTTGCCCAGGATCGGCTCGCCGACCGTTCCGGTCAGCCGGCCAGCGTCCTCGATCAGGGTGTTGGCGCGGTTCAGGTGGAAGCCGGCGGCTTCGGCGACCCGCGAGGTGAAGAAGGTGAAGCCGCCCGAGACCAGGGCGCAGCGGGCGCCGTGGGCGGCCATGGTCCGCACCAGGGTCCGCGCCCCGGGATTGAGCTTCACGCGGTCGTCGTAGCAGGCCTGCAGGGCGTCGACCGATAGGCCCTTGAGCATGCCGACCCGCTCACGCAGCGCGCCCTCGAAGGCCAGCTCGCCGCGCATGGCCCGTTCGGTGATCTCCGAGACCTTGTCCTTGACCCCGGCGAAGTCGGCCAGTTCGTCCAGGCACTCCACATTGATGATCGTGGAGTCCATGTCGGCGATCAGCAGCCGCTTGCGGCGGTTCTCGACCGGCTGGACGGCGAAGTCGACCGGCAGGTCGCCGACGGCGGCCTTCACCGCCTGGTGGGTCTCGACCGGCGGCAGGTCGGCCAGCAGGTCCAGCGCGCCCTGCCCCAGCGGAATTTCCGACGAGATCGCCAGGGCGGCGCGCACGGCGGCAGCGGCCTGCGCCAGGGCGGCAGGGTCGGGCGAGACGAGTGTGATCGCGAGCATGACGGGGCGGCTATTGGAGGAAGCCGCCCGCGTCAACCTTCAAGCGTCCCGAAGGCTCAGGATTGGGGCGCGGCCACCGACATGCAGCGGCTGAACACCGCCATGGCCTGGTCCTTGCCGCCGCCGTCCTGGTTGATCTTGGCCGACAGCGCGGCCACGCCCCGGCGGTACAGGGTCGAGGGCGTCGAGCCCTGGGCCACGCCCTCGGCATAGGCCTTGTCCAGCACCTGGCCGCCGCTGACGCCCAGCAGCTTGAACATCGGGACCATCGCCGCCCCGGCGCCGTTGCCCTGCGAGAACTTCGCCGCCAGTTGCGGATTGCGCTGCAGCACCTCGTCGATCGTCACCAGCATCACGCCGCAGCCCAGGCGTTCGTCCAGGGTGGCGGGCCCTTGGGCCTCGGGCGTCGTCTCGGTTGGCGCTTGGACCGGCGCCTTGGCCGGCGTGGTGCGGTCGGCCGAAGCGGCCAGGACCGGCGACGCGGCCAAGACAAGAACGCCGGCCAGGATGGCGCCGAAGGTGGTTTTCATGGTTTGTCCCCGATAACGCGAACCCCTCGAGACCGGAAAAGGACTCGACCCGAGATTGCCTGATACAAAGATCGTCCTTATCGCCGGGCCAACCGCCAGCGGCAAGTCCGCCCTGGCCCTGAAGATGGCGCGCGAGACCGGCGGCGAGATCGTCAACGCCGACTCCATGCAGATCTATGCCGGTCTGCGGGTGCTGACGGCCGGGCCGTCGCCCGACGAACTGGCCCAGGCGCCGCACCACCTGTTCGGCGTCGCCGACGCCGCGGACGGCTGGTCGGTGGGGCGCTGGTTGGCGGCGGCGACTCAAAGCCTGGCCGAGATCGCCGCCCGAGGCCGTCCCGCCATCGTGGTCGGCGGCACGGGCCTCTATTTCCGCGCCCTGACCCACGGCCTGGCCGACGTGCCGCCGGTGCCCGAGACCCAGCGCGAGGTCTCGGCCCTGCTCTACGCCGCCCAGGGCGAGCCCGAGTTCCGCGACGTTCTGGCCGCCCTCGACCCCCAGGCCGAGGCCCGCATCGAGGTCGGCGACCGGCAGCGCCTGGTCCGCGCCCACGCCGTGGCCGTGGCCACCGGCAAGTCGCTGACCGCGTGGCAGACCGACACCCGGCCGGCCCTGGCGGCGGGGACCTGGCGGGGCGTCGTGCTCGATCCGCCGCGCTCCGAGCTCTACGACCGCTGCGACACCCGCCTGGGCCTGATGGTCGAGCATGGCGCGCTGGACGAGGTTGCGGCCACGGAGGCGCGCGGCCTGGACCCGTCTCTGCCCGCCCTCAAGGCCGTCGGCTACCGCGAACTGGCGGCCCACCTGCGGGGCGAGACGTCCCTGGAGCAGGCCTTGGAGGTGGCGCGACAGGAGACGCGGCGCTACGCCAAGCGCCAGATGACCTGGTTTCGGAACCAGACGCCGGACTGGGAGCGGGTTGAAACGCTTGCCCCCTACGGATCGCTTCGCGATCGTCTTCCCCCGGAGGGGGAAGAGCCGTAGAGCGAGCGCTCCACCCCCTATGGGGGCGGACAGGCGACGAAGTCGCCAGGTGGGGGCAAGGCCCCCGGTACACAGGACGCAACCATGACCGAACTCGCCCGCCTCGCCGCCGCCGTCGCCGCTCGCCTGACCGGACGGGCCGAGACCCTCGCCGTGGCCGAATCTTCGACCGGCGGCCTGATCTCGGCGGCCCTGCTGGCCGTGCCCGGCGCGTCGAAGTTCTATGTCGGGGGCGCGGTGGTCTACACGGCCCGCGCCCGGCTCACCCTGCTGGACATCCCGCAGAAGGCCATGGACGGCCTGCGCTCGGCCAGCGAGCCCTATGCCGTGCTGCTGGCCCGGGTGGCGGGCAAGAACCTGAAGGCGACCTGGGGCCTGTCGGAGACCGGCGCGGCCGGGCCGGACGGCAACCGCTACGGCGACGCGGCGGGCCACAGTTGCGCCGCCGTGGTCGGGCCGGACACCGAGGTCAGTCTTACCGTCGAGACGGGCCTGGACGACCGCGAGGCGAACATGCGGCGCTTCGCCGAGCACGCCCTTGCCCTGCTCTTGGAACGCTTGGGTTGAATTTCGCCTGACGGAACGCCGTTGCGCCGGCGCCACGGGTTGTTTCTTGCGTCAAAGCGCGCCTTGACGCCCCTCGGCGAGCATGGCATTCCCCGATCATCCATTTGGAGCAACACTCGTGCGCAACACCATGATCGTACTTATGGAGCGGCCGTTCACGGCGTGACCTCGAAGTCACGCTGATAGATCGGTCGCGCGCACAAAAGGTCCTTCGGGGCCTTTTTTCTTTTCCGCGTCCCCGCTTCCCGCCGCCAGTTTCCCAACCCCAGGGATCACCGCCATGACCGCCCACCAGACCATCGAGAGCTCGACCCCCGTCGACACCGCCTCCCGCGCCATGACCGGCGCCGAGATCGTGGTCCGCGGCCTCGTGGACCAGGGCGTCGAGGTGCTGTTCGGCTATCCGGGCGGCGCGGTCCTGCCGATCTATGACGCCCTGTTCCACGAGCCGCGCCTGCAGCACATCCTGGTCCGCCATGAGCAGGGCGCGACCCACGCCGCCGAGGGCTACGCCCGCAGTTCGGGCAAGCCGGGCGTCGTCCTGGTCACCTCGGGCCCGGGCGCGACCAACGCCATCACCGGCATCATGGACGCCCTGATGGACTCCATCCCGATGGTCGTCATCACCGGCCAGGTCCCCACCCACCTGATCGGCACCGACGCCTTCCAGGAAGCCGACACGGTCGGCATGACTCGCTCGTGCACCAAGCACAATTACCTGGTCAAGGACGTCCGCGACCTGCCGCAGATCATCCACGAGGCGTTCAAGATCGCCACCACCGGCCGGCCCGGCCCGGTGCTGATCGACATCCCCAAGGACGTCCAGTTCGCCAAGGGCGAATATTACGGCCCGACGGAAGTCGCCTCGACCCACGCCTACAATCCGCGGGTCAAGGGCGACCAGAACCGCATCGCCGAGGCCGCCCGGCTGATCGCCGGCGCGCGTCGACCGATCTTCTACACTGGCGGCGGCGTCATCAACGCCGGCCCCAAGGCGGCGCAGGCCCTGCGCGAGTTCGCGGCCCTGACCGGGGCTCCGGTCACCTCGACCCTGATGGGCCTGGGCGCCTTCCCGGCCGCCGACCCGGCCTGGCTGGGCATGCTGGGCATGCACGGCACGTTCGAGGCCAACAACGCCATGCACGACTGCGACGTGATGATTTGCGTCGGGGCGCGGTTCGACGACCGGGTCACCGGGCGCCTCGACGCCTTCTCGCCGGGCAGCAAGAAGATCCACATCGACATCGACGCCTCGTCGATCAACAAGAACGTCCGCGTCGACCTGCCGATCGTCGGCGACGCCGGCAGCGTGCTCGAGGATCTGATCGCCGCCTGGAAGGCCGCCGGCCACCAGGCCAACAAGGCCGCCTTGACCGACTGGTGGGCCCAGATCGACGCCTGGCGCGCCCGCCAGTGCCTGAACTACCGGCGCTCCGACACCGTCATCAAGCCGCAGTACGCCATCGAGCGCCTGTACGCCCTGACCCGCGACAGGGACGTCTACATCACGACGGAAGTCGGCCAGCACCAGATGTGGGCCGCGCAGTTCTTCCGGTTCGAGGAGCCCAACCGCTGGATGACCTCCGGCGGCCTGGGCACCATGGGCTACGGCCTGCCCGCCGCCCTGGGCGTGCAGCTGGCCCATCCGGGCAGCCTGGTCGTCGACATCGCCGGCGAGGCCTCGATCCAGATGTGCATCCAGGAACTGTCGACGGCGATCCAGTTCAACCTGCCGGTCAAGATCTTCATCCTGAACAACGAATGGATGGGCATGGTCCGCCAGTGGCAGCAGCTGCTGCACGGCGAACGCTACAGCCACTCCTATTCCGACAGCCTGCCCGACTTCGTGAAGCTGGCCGAGGCCTATGGCGCCGTCGGCATCCGCTGCTCGGACCCGGCCGAGCTGGACGGCAAGATCCTGGAGATGATCAACAGCGACAAGGTCGTGGTCTTCGACTGCCGCGTCGAGAAGCACGAGAACTGCCTGCCGATGATCCCCTCGGGCAAGGCCCACAACGAAATGATCATGGGCGATGTCGAGGACATCGGCAACGTGATCGGGGCGGCGGGCGCGGGGCTGGTCTAAAGGCTCGGTTTCTTCGCTTTACTCCGTTCCTCCGCGCTTCAATCTCGCCGACTAGCGACGGGGACGGGCGATGGAGCGGATACGCTTGACGGACGACATTTGTACGCACAAAGTTGTATGTACAAATGTCGTTTGAATGGGATGCCGAGAAGGCGCGAACGAACCTCGAGAAACACGGGGTGTCGTTCGAGACCGCCAAGCGCGTCTGGGACGATCCGCTCCACGAGATCTACTTTGATCGCGTGGAGAATGGCGAAAGTCGTTGGCATGCGATGGGTTGTGTTGATGGCGTCGTCGTCTTGCTCGTCGTGCACACGCATCCCGGCCTGGACGAAGACCGCATTCGAATCGTGAGCGCGCGAAGGGCGACCCCTAGGGAAAGAAGACGCTATGAACTCGAAGCCCTTTAGCCCCGAGGAACTCGAACAACTGGCGAAGCTGCGAGCGATGCACGACGAAGACATTGATCTCAGCGACATCCCGGAACTGACCGAAGAGCAGCTGAGCCGTGGGTTCCGGCCAGGTCTGCACCGCCCGATCAAGATGCCCGTCACCATTCGGCTCGACGCCGACGTCGTAGGCTGGTTCAAGGAACACGCGGGCGGCAAGCCCTATCAGACCGAGATAAACCGCGTGCTGCGCCAGCACGTGGCCAAACACGAAAAGAAGCGCGCCTGATGACCGACCTCCAACCCGCCTCCGCCTACGACATGGCCCCCAACGAACAGGTCGAGCAGACCGCGACCTTCGCCCTGCTGGTCGACAACGAGCCGGGGGTGCTGCACCGGGTGGTCGGGCTGTTCGCCGCGCGGGGCTACAACATCGAGAGCCTCACGGTCGCCGAGACCGACCGCAAGGCCCACACCAGCCGGATCACCGTGGTCACCCGCGGCACCCGTCACGTGCTCGACCAGATCGAGGCCCAGCTGCACAAGGTGGTCAGCGTCCGCCGCGTGCACGACGTGACCCGCGATCCCAATGGCGTCGAGCGCGAACTGGCCCTGGTCAAGGTGCGCGGCCAGGGCGTGGACCGCGTCGAGGCCCTGCGCATCGCTGAGATCTTCCGCGCCAAGCCGGTGGACACCACGCTTGAGAGCTTCGTGTTCGAGATCTCGGGCGCGCCGTCCAAGATCGACAAGTTCCTGGACCTGATGCGGCCGCTGGGCCTGGTGGAACTGTCGCGCACCGGCGTGCTTTCCATCGAGCGGGGTGTTGAAGGGATGTAGCGATGAGCGGCGCGATCTTCTTGGCTGGCCTGGCGGCGGGCGTCGCCCTCGCCGGCCAGCAACCCGCGCCGCAAGCCGCCCCGCCGCCCCCCGATCCCGCCGTCTGGTGGGCCCCCGAGATCCCCAAGCCGCCGCCTGAGCAGGACCCCTTCCAGGGCCGCCGCCTGCGGCCGGGCGAGACGCTGGTCCCGATCGACAATGGCGTGGATCCCCTGCTCTACCGCCTCTGGGGCCTGCAGCCCCTGCAGAGCCAGCTGATCAAGCCCGGCGAAATGGTGCTGGAGGTCTGGGCGCGGCCGGCCACCGGCGTGCGCCAGGCGGTGATCCGGGTGACCGTGCGCCGCGACGGCCGCGCCTTCGTCCAGGCCCGGGCCGGCCTGGGCTGCTGCACGCCGGAGATCGGCCGCCGCGTCGATATCGACGCCGAGCTCGCGACCCAGCAGATTCCACCGTTGAAGGCCCTGGTCGGCGCACCGATGTGGAGCCAGCCCCGCTCGGTGGTCGTCGACTATGGCGGCGGCGCCGTGGAGCCCGTGTGCCTGGAGGGCGTCTCCTGGGACGTCACCCTGCTGATCCCCGGCCAGGCCCGCCACCTGCGCCGGGCCTGCGACGACGCCGAGGTGGGCTCGATCGCGCCGGCCCTGGCCGCGGCGCTGTCGGCGGCCTCGGGACGCGACGCCCGGTTCGACGCCATGTTCGCGCGCGGCGGCGACTTCTCGCGCCAGCAGCGGGCCTATGACGCGCTGATCGCCTCGGGCGGGCGGTTGAAGCCCGGCGAGAACAATCGCCCTCAGCCACCAGCGGCGCCGTTACCGCCGGAAGACCCGCCAACCGTACCCACTCGCCCGTAGGACATGATCAATCTTCGATTGTATCACTCACGGCGCGATGCAAGAGTGATCGCTCCATGAGGAGTCCACCATGCGCCTGTCAAAAGCCTTCAAGATCCTGGCTCTGTCGGCCGTCGCCGCTTCGGCCCTGGCCGTCGGCGTCGCTTTCGCCCTGCCCTCGCACGAGGTCGAGACCTACTACTATTCCGACGCCTCCCACACCCAGGAGGTCGGACACACCTTGCTCTCCTGCAACGGTCACTTCTTCTCGAACGGCGTGCAGACGGCGTATTCGGACGTCACCTCCACGCCCTGCGACTAGAGCATCGCGCGGAAAAGTGGATGCCGGTTTTCCGCAAAAGCGATGCGAAAAACAAAAATCTGGAGCAAACCGCGCGATTCCTATATCGCGCAGTTTGCTCTAGGCTTCCGGTGGACCACTGAAGTCGTGACCTCAGCGGTCCGCCGGTTCGCCGAAGCTAGCCCACCTTCAGCAGGTTGAAGCGGTAGAGCAGCGCGCCCAGCACCGCGCCGATCGCCGGGGCCACGAAAAACAGCCACAGCTGCGCCAGGGCCTGGCCGCCGACGAAGACCGCCGGGCCGAAGCTGCGGGCCGGATTGACCGAGACGCCGGTCACCTGGATGCCGACGATGTGGATCACCGCCAGGGCGATGCCGATCCCGAGGCCGGCGAAGCCCGGCGCGGCGTCGGTGCCGGTCGAGCCCAGGATGACGATCACGAACAGGGCCGTCATCACCACTTCGAAGACGAAGGCCGCCTCGACCCCGAAGCCGCCGCCGTAGCCCGTGCCCCAGCCGTTCTGACCCAGGCCGTGCGCCGTGCCGCCAGCGATCAGCAGCAGCACCGCCGCCCCGGCCGTCGCGCCGACGAACTGGGCGACCCAGTACAGCA
The DNA here is from genome assembly GCF_031457295.1 of Caulobacter sp. BE254. Lineage (NCBI taxonomy): Bacteria > Pseudomonadati > Pseudomonadota > Alphaproteobacteria > Caulobacterales > Caulobacteraceae > Caulobacter > Caulobacter sp. BE254. The sequence goes on from NZ_JAVDWJ010000007.1 coordinate 186,030, forward strand.
GCATCTCCTTGGCGCTCATCCGCCCGGCCACGAAGGCCGCCAGGCTGACCGCCGGATTGACGTGGCAGCCGGAGACCGGACCGATGCCATAGGCCATGGCGATGATCGCGAAGCCGAACGCCAAGGCTATGCCAAGTTGTCCGACATGGTCGCCGCCCAGCACGGCCGCTCCGCAGCCGAACAACACAAGAGCAAAGGTGCCGATGAACTCGGCAACAATTTTTGACATTTCGCGATCTCCCTCTCCGCGCCCGCACTCCACCTTGAAGACAAGCGTCGCGAGCTTGTCTCTATTTGGCGAGTCCTGGAATAGGGGAAATGCCCCAGGCGACCGAAGAACCGGTCCCCGGCGCGTCAGGTGTCCACCAGCATGTCCGGACGGGCCCGCAGGCGAGCGGCGTCGCGCAGGGGCGGCGCGCCGAACAGGCGGGCATATTCGCGGCTGAACTGCGATGGGCTGTCATAGCCCACCGCGTGACCGGCGGACCCCGCATCCAGCCGCTGGGCCAGGATCAGCTTGCGCGCCTCCTGCAGGCGGATCTGCTTTTGGTACTGCAGCGGGCTGAGCGCGGTGACGGCCTTGAAGTGGCGATGCAGGGCCGAGGGGCTCATCCGCGCCTCCGCGGCCAGCTCCTCGATGCTGAACGGCTGGTTGAAGTGCTGGGTGATCCAGCCGATGGCTCGTTTGACCTGGCGCATGCGGCCGTCGGCCCGGGCGATCTGGGCCAGGCGCGGCCCCTGGTCGCCCAGCAGCATGCGGTAGAGGATCTCGCGCTCGATCAGCGGGGCCAGCACGGCGGCGTCGCGCGGCGTGTCGATCAGCCGGACCATCCGCATCACCGCGTCCAGCAGGGGCGGATTGACCTGGCTGACCGCCATGGCCCCGACCAGCGGCCCGGCGTCCTGGGCCAGGGCCGGCTCGCCGCCCAGCTGCAGCAGCAGGTCGCCGATCACCGCCGGATCCAGGGTCATCCGGAAGCAGAGGTAGGGCGCGTCGGGCGAGGCGTCGACCACCTGGCCGATCACCGGCAGGTCGACCGAGGCCACCAGATAGTTCAGCGCGTCATAGACCAGCACCGCCCCGCCGCTCAGCACCTGTTTGCGCCCCTGGGCCACGACGCAGACCGCGGCGCCGAACACCCCGTGGGTCGGTTCGCTGGGCTGGCTGATCCGGATCACCGACGCACGGTCGCCGCAGATCTCGTAGGTTCCATCGGCGGGCGCGTATCGTTCAATCAGAGCGGCGAGTTCGCCTTGCTCGATCATCGACATTTCCTTTTGTTGATGGACGTTGCCTTACGCCTCGTCGGTCGGCCCGTCACGCTTGCCAGAGGTGATGTGCAGGATCGTGCAATCAAGGGGCAGCATCGGTCTATCCCCTGAGGGCTCGGACACGTCACATTGGCGGGGTCGGTCTCGTCATGCCTCCTGTCCGGTCGTGACGTGGCCGCCCGCCCCCGAGGTTCCCATGAAATACTATCCCAAGATCGCTCGCCGGGTGTCCGGCGTGTGGGCCAGCGCCGACGGCGTGGCCCTTGAACTGCGCATGGACGGCCGGTTCGAAGAACGCCACGACGGCGAGGTCGCTTTCACCGGCCACTACGAAATGGAGGGCGACGACGTGCGCCTGTTCGAGGACAACGGCGGCCTGCTGGTCGGCCGCCTGACCGAAGGCCGTCTCAGCCTGCAGCCGCCGCCTCGCCCACCGGAAACCGCCCGGTTTCCCCGTCGCCCCCAACGTCGCCCTTCCATCCGCGAGCCCCAGCCCCTATATTGAGTCCGTTCGGGTTCGCCCGGACTATGGGGATAAACGCGCACGTAATAAGCGGACTGGACCCGGGTGCGATTCCCGGCGGCTCCACCAAGACCTCCCGAGTTATCACGGGAATGCATGGGGCCGATCAGCATCGACAGACGTGTAAAGGTGTATGCTTTCTCTCGGCGTGGCTCACCGTATCGGGCCGCTAAACTAACTGCGAACGATAACTTCGCTGAAGAGTTCGCCATCGCCGCGTAATGCGGTGCGGGTGATCTCGCCTCTTAAGTCCTAGGGGTTCAGATCCTTAGGCGGGGCCCGGAGGGAGCCTGCCAACAGAATCCCTCCACTTTCCACGACATCGCCGAGGCTCCCTCCTCTTCCTTGCGAAGGGATGCGGGAGCCTGCCAACAGAATCCCTCCACTTTCCACGACATCGCCGAGGCCCCCTCCTCCAGCAGCAGGGAAAGCCGTCGGGCCAATTGTAAAATTCCCCTGCTCCCCCACCTTCTCGCCGCCCCTGCGACACGCTACTCTGCGCGCTTCATTCCAGTTCTCGCTTTACGATGGACCGCATGGCCCAGACCAATCCGCCTGAAGACCTGATGCAGTACGAGGCGATGGCCCAGGACGCCCTGCGCGGCGTCGTGAAGGCTGCGCTGAGGAAGGCCGCCGCGCCCGGCGGCCTGCCCGAGCCGCACCATCTGTACATCACCTTCAAGACCCAGGCGGCGGGCGTGTCGGGACCCCAGGACCTGCTTGGCAAGTATCCCGACGAGATGACCATCATCCTGCAGCACCAGTACTGGGACCTGGCGCCGGGCGAGACGTTCTTCTCGGTGACCCTGAAGTTCGGCGGCCAGCCCAAGCGACTGTCCGTGCCCTACGCGGCCGTGACCCGGTTCTACGATCCGTCGGTGCAGTTCGCCCTGCAATTCGAGGCTCCCGAGATCTCGCCCCAGGAGCCCGAGCCCGAGCCGGAACCCGAGGTGGTCGCCACCACCGAGGGCGGCGAGGACGCGCCGAAGATCATTTCGCTCGACCAGTTCCGCAAGAAATAGCCGCGTGAGCGACATCGCCCCAAACGACGTCGTCTCCGAAACGCCGCAGACCCTGACGGACGAGGCGATCCTCGCGCGGTTCCACGCGTCGCGGAACCCGCCGGGCAGCGCCCGCACGCTGGGCTTCCACATGCTGTCGGTCAGCCAGGCCGAGCGCCGGGTCGAGATCGCCTTCGAGCCCTCGGTCGAGGCGGTCGGCAATCCCATGGGCCAGGTCCAGGGCGGCTTCGTCTGCGCCATGCTGGACGAGTGCATGTCGGTGGCTGGCATGATCGCCTCGGGCATGACCTCGGTCGTCCCGACGCTGGAAATGAAGACCAGCTTCCTGCGCCCGGCCATGCCCGGACCGCTGAAGGGCATCGGCTGGGTGGTGCGCTGGGGCAAGACCGTCTGCTTCCTGGAAGGCGAGCTCTACGACCCCGAAGGCCGGCTGCTGGCCAAGGCCAGCGCCACGGCGATCCCGACGCCGTTCTCGAAGTTCAAGACGTAGCAGGGCCCATGCGGCGGTTCGCGCGCCTGGTCCTGGGTCTGCTGCTGGCGCCGCTGCTCGCCGCCGCGCCCGCCCGGGCCGATGCGCCCTCGTTCGCGAACTGGGCCGCCGTCGTGGTCGCCGGCGACTGGCACGCCCATTCCGGGGGGCCGACCGAAGCCTTCGACAACGCCCGCCGCGACGTAGGCGCGACCCTGCTCGACTTCGGCTTTTCCCGCGAGGCCGTCCGCCAGTATTCGGTGCGACCCAGGCGCTATCCGGCGCCCAGGCCGCGCAAGACCGATCTGGGGGCCATCCACGCCGACCTGCGCGACCTGGCGACCAAGAACCCCGGCGGATGCCTGGTCTATCTGACCAGCCACGGCGCGCCCGAGGGCGCGCTGCTGGGCGAGGAGATCCTGCCCCCCAGCCTGCTGGCGGCGGCGGTCGACGACGCCTGCCCGGCCCGCCCGTCCATCATCGTGGTCTCGGCCTGCTTCTCGGGGGTGTTCGTCAAGCCGCTGCAGCGCGAGGACCGGATGATCCTGACGGCGGCGCGGCCGGACCGCGCCTCGTTCGGCTGCAGCGAGGACGACAAGTACCCCTATTTCGACGACTGTTTCCTGTCGTCGGCGTCGACGGCCCACGACTTCGCGGCCCTGGGCCGGGCGGTGCAGGCCTGCGTGGCCCGGCGCGAGCGCGACACGGGAGCCGAGCCGGCGTCGGAGCCGCAGTTGTGGATCGGCGCGGCCCTGCGCCCGCTGCTGCCGCTCTACGCCTTTCCGCCGCGCGCCCCCGCCCGACCCGCCGCGCCGCCCAAGCGGCGCTGATCGACGAGGCGTCCACGGGAAAGGCGGCCGGATGGGGCCACAGCCCCTTTGATCCCCGGCCAGGGCGCCCTAGAAGTCGGACCACCCTTAGTTTTCCTAGAGCCGGCGAGGTCTTGTTCGTGACGCTGCGTCTTTCGTTCAGGTCCGTTCTTTCGGCGGCGATCATCGGCTGCGGCCTGTTCGGCGCGACGGTGGCTCAGACCCAGGACTCCCCCGCTCGGCGACCGGCGGCGGCGACCGTCGTCCTGCCCTCCAAACCGATCCCCTACACCTCGACGGTGCGCCGCCGCGCGCCGCGCCCACGCCCCGCCGCGCCGGCCGCCGCCCGTACGGCGATCCCGACCCGCGCCACGACGGCGACGGCCGCGCCAGCGGCGGCGCCCGCAGCGGTCGCAGCGGTCGCGGCGGCGGTCTCGCCGGAGACCACCGCACCAGCCCCGTCGCCGGTCGCGGCCAGTTCCGCCGCCCCGCTGCCGCCCGCCGACCTCGAAGCCTATGTCGACGGCGTGGTGCGCGACCGCATGGCTCGCGACCATATCGCCGGCGTAACCATCGCCGTCGTCCAAAACGGCCAGGTGGTGCTGAAGAAAGGCTACGGCGTCGCCAGCCTCACGGACCGCCGCAAGGTCGACCCCGACACGACCCTGTTCCGCCTGGGTTCGATTTCCAAGACCTTCACCTGGATCGCCCTGATGAACGAGGTCGAGGCCGGGCGCATGCGCCTGGACACGCCGATCAACATCTACCTGCCCGAGAAGCTGCAGCTGAAGGACCAGGGCAAGAAGACGCCGGTGCGGCTGCGCGACCTGATGACCCACACGGCCGGGTTCGAGGACCGGGCCCTGGGCCAGCTGTTCGAACGCGATCCGCGCCGCGAACGGTCGCTGGATCAGTACCTGCGGCAGGAACGTCCCAACCGGGTGCGCGAGCCGGGCCTGCTGCCGGCCTATTCAAACTACGGAGCCGGCCTGGCCGGCGCGGCCCTGGCCAATGTCACGGGCCAGCCGTTCGAGAAGACGATCGCCGACCAGGTGATACTGCCCGCCGGCCTGACCCACACCACCTTCCGCGAGAACCGCCCGTGGCGGGACGACCTGCCCGCCCCGATGGCTCCGGTCCTGGCGGCCGGTCTGTCGGACGGCTTCCGCTGGACGTCGCTGGGCTTCCAGACGGAAGCGCCCGAGTTCATCGGCCACGTCGCCCCCGCCGGAGCCGCCTCCAGCACAGCCGGCGACATGGCCCGTTACATGACCCTGCTGCTGAACGGCGGGACGATCGACGGACGGACGGTGTTCTCGCCCCGGACCAGCGCGATGTTCCGCACCCCGATGTACCGCCCGGCCGAGGGCGCGCCGGGCTGGAACGCCGGCTTCATGGACATCCCCCTGCCCGGCGGCCATCGCGGCTTCGGCCATGCGGGCGCGACCCTGTGGTTCCACTCCAATCTGGTCATGGTCCCCGACCTGGGCCTGGGCGTGTTCGTGGCCGTCAACACCGACACCGGCGCCGACCTGCCCGCCAGCCTGCCCGCGACGATCATCGAGCGCTTCTACGCCCCGCGCCCGGAGATCCCCGCCCCCAGCCGGATCACCCAGGACGAGGCCCGGGCCTACGAAGGTCAGTACCTGACCACGCGGCGCGCCTATGGCGGGCTGGAGGGCTTCATCGACCGCCTGATCGGCGATGCGACCGTGCGCGCTGCGGCGGACGGTCGCCTGACCCTGACCCTCGACGGCAAGTCCAGCCAATGGACGGCGACCGACCAGCCCGACACCTTCGCGCCGGCCAGCGGCTCGGGCCTGCTGGTGTTCCAGCGCGAGGACGGCAAGGTGGCGCGGTTCTTCTCGCCCGCCGGCGCGGCGGCGTTCGAGCGCATCGGCTTCCCGCACCAGCCGGGCCTGCTGACCACATTGGCCGTGCTCGCCGCCCTCGCGGCGCTGGCCACCCTGGTGGGCGCGGTCACCCGCGACCGCCGCGAGGCGCGCCAGACCCCGACCCAGGCCCGCGCCAGCCTGCTGCAGACCATCCAGGCCATCCTCTGGCTGGTCGCCCTGGTCGGCGTGGGCATGTTCGCCAGCGGCGCTGGCGACCTGGCCAAGGTGTTCTACGGCTGGCCCAGCGGCTGGCTGCTCAGCGCCTCGGCCTGCGCCTTCGTGGCCACCGCCCTGACCATCGCCACCCTGGCCATGCTGCCGGTGGTGTGGCGCGGCGGCCGGCGGGTCGATAGCTGGACCTCGCTGCGCAAGCTGGCCTTCAGCTGCACGACCCTGATCTTTCTGAGCTTCGCCCTGCTGCTGGCGGCCTGGGGCTTCCTGGAGTTCTGGAACGCCTAGAGCGAAGACGGGGACAGGCTCATGGGCCTGTCCCCAGTCGCTCCCTCAGCCCTCCAGCGTCGCCCGCAGGAACCGCGTCTCCAGCTTGCGCACGACGATGACGATCCGCTCGCGCTCGGCCGGGCGGCGCTCGACCAGCAGCCGGGCCACCTGGGCGTCGTCGTGGAAGGCGTAGCCCTTGATGGCGTCCAGCAGGGCCTTGGCCAGGTTGTCCAGGTCCATCCACGGCGGCTCGCCGACGAACTCCATGCCGATCTCGACCGAGAACTCGCCCCAGGCCGGGCGCGAGCCGCGCCAGACCTTGCGGAAGAACTCGTAGATCAGCGGCTTGTAGTACTTGGCCTGGGTGGTCAGGCCGTCGACCACCAGGGTCAGCTCGCCGTCGGCCTCGCGGGCCCGGACCTTGCCGTGGTGGACCCAGCCGCCACTCTCACCCAAAGGCGGCATCGCTAGGCGATCGGCTCGACCTTCACGGCGGTGCCGTAGGCCAGCACCTCGGTGATGCCTTCCATGATCTCGTTGGCGTCGTAGCGTACGGCGATGATGGCGTTGGCCCCCAGTTCGGCGGCGTGGGCCACCAGCAGGTCGTAGGCCTCCTTGCGGGCCGCCTCGGCCAGGTTGACATAGATCGACAGCTTGCCGCCGAAGATCGACTGGATCGAGCCGCCGATATTGCCGATCACGCTGCGTGAGCGGACCGTGACGCCACGGACAAGGCCCAGATGGGCGACGACGCGGTAGCCGGGCAGGTCATTGGTGGTGGCGACGAGCATCGGGTTTCTCCGGAAGACGTTGCGCTCCTATAGCCGAGCGCTCGCGGCTCGACCATGGCTAGAGCGTATCGGCATTCAGCGCTTCGGGATCAACCTGCCCCCCTTCTGAACCGTCATTCCCGCCCTTGTGGCGGGAACCCCTGGTTCAGCCGACGGTGAAGCGCCTTGGCGCGCTGGCGCGCCACCCATCCGTCCCTGCGGCGGCGAGAGGGGGTTCCCGCCACAAGGGCGGGAATGACGATGCGTTGGGGGACGGGCCCGAATGTCGATAGGCCGTTAGAGCCGCAGATGGATCCCGCGCCGGTCCAGCGGCGCGATCACGGCGATGATCAGGGCCAGGATCGCCAGGGCGCAGAGGAACGAGGCCAGGTAGGGATCGGCGGTCAGGCGCTGGGTCGTCTCGAAGCCGAAGCCCTGCGGGGTCAGGTCCGGAACCCCGGTGCGATGCTGGACGGTCAGGCCGGCGCAGGCGCCCAGGACCTGCGACACCACGAAGGCCAGGATGGCGTTGCCGCCCAGCACCTTCAGCGGCCAGGCGGCTCGCTGCGCCGCCCGGGCCTTCAGAACCAGGTGCAGCGCGATCAGGGCGACCAGGGAGGCGCCGCTGCTGAACAGCGCGAAACTGGGCGTCCAGATGCGCTTGTTGACCGGCACAATCGGGTCCAGCGCCAGGCCGACGACGATCAAGGTCGCGCCGAGGGCCAGCAACGCGGCGACAATTCGACCCTGGCCCTCGCGCCGGTCGCTGGCCCGGGCCAGAAACGCGGCCGCGACGGCGCCCAGAAGCACATTGACCGTGGCCGGAAGCGTCGAGAGCAGGCCTTCCGGATCATAGGTCACCCCCACGCCCTCGGTCGTGCCGTAAGGCCACAGGTGGGGGAGCGTGAAGACCGCGCGGTCGATGAAGGCCGGCAGCGCCCCTTGCGAGTCCCAGCGATCGGCGCCGAACCCCGGCACGGGCGTAAAGGTCAGCAGCGCCCAGTAACCGACCAGCAGGACCACGGCGGCCAGGACGACGGCGCCGAGGTTCAGGCGCGGGACGCCGCCAGGCTCGGCCTTGGCGGGCAGGATGCAGATCGCGCTGGCCAGGGCGTAGCAGAGGCCGATCCGCTGCAGGACGCCCGGAATGCGCAGATGGGCCAGGTCGAAGCTCGGCAGGGCGTTGAGCGCCAGGCCCAGCAGGATCAGCAGCGCCGTGCGCCGGGCGACCTTGAGCCACAAGGCGGCGGACGCCCCCTCCCCGGCCCGCAGGCGCGGGACGGACAGGCCGATCGCCATCCCGACGCAGAACAGGAAGGTCGGAAACACCAGGTCGGCGGGCGTCCACCCGCGCCAGGCCGCGTGCTTCAGCGGCGCATAGGCGCGATCCCACGATCCCGGGCTGGTCACCAGGATCATGCCCGCGACGGCCAATCCTCTCAGCACATCGAGCGCAACGATCCGTCCGCCATAAGCCTTCGCCGAATCCATGGCCTGCCTCCCCTTTTTTTCCGGCGAGACCCTGCCACGAAAGACAGCGCTGTCAAATCTCCATTTCGACGTCACATCCCGGAGGCCGATGTGGCTCCTTACGACAGCGGCGGCGCGAAAGCTGTGAAGCGGCTGGATGTCGCGAAATCCCGTCGCGGAGTCATAGCCCCACCATCGCCGCCAGCTTCAGTACCGTGTTCCAATTGCGGGCCGTGCCCAGCGGCGCGCGCTTGGTCTTCTTCCAGTCGCGGTCGAGCATCGAATGGCCGACGTCGTCGGGGTAGTCGATATAGAGTTCGCGCGTTCCGACCTTGAAGGTCTCGGGACCGGTGATCGCCGCGCGCAGCGTCGCCTCGTCGCCCTCCGGCAGCGACGCCTTCATGAAGTGCACCAGCAGGTGGTTGGGGTGGCTCCTGACCTCGTCCGGATAGGGGTTGGCGTCGATGATCGCCTTCAGCTCGGCGGGCGTGCGGACGAAAAACTCGGTGCGCAGGCCCATGCGCTTTTCCAGGCCGTCCTCCAGCCGCTTTTCCAGACGGGCGTCAGCCTCGGCCTTGCCCCACAGCACCAGGTTGCCGCTGGCCAGCAGGGTCTTGGCGTCGTCGAAGCCCAGGTCCTTGGCCAGGCCCAGCAGGTCGTCCTTCAGCACCTTGCGGCCGCCGACATTGACGCCGCGCAGCAGGGCGATGTGAGGGCTCATCGGGCGAACTCCGTTCCGTGATTGTTCCCGTCGTACCCGCGACCACGTCCCTGAGCAACCGGGGAACGTTGCCCTTCGCCCGCCTTGGGTCTAGACCCCCGCTCGACCGTTTTTCCGGGAGACCCGCCGCATGACCGCCACGCGCAACGAGACCGACACCTTCGGCCCGATCGCCGTCGAGAACGACAAGTACTGGGGCGCCCAGGCCCAGCGTTCGCTCGGCAACTTCAAGATCGGCTGGGAGAAGCAGCCGCTTCCCGTCGTCCGCGCCCTGGGGATCGTCAAGCGCGCCGCCGCCGAGGCCAACCTGGCCCTGGGCAAGCTGGATCCGAAGATCGCCGAGACCATCGTCGCGGCCGCCAACGAAGTCATCGAAGGCAAGCTGAACGAACACTTCCCGCTGGTGGTCTGGCAGACCGGCTCGGGCACCCAGTCGAACATGAACGCCAACGAGGTGATCTCCAACCGGGCGATCGAAATGCTGGGCGGCGAGATGGGCAGCAAGAAGCCCGTCCACCCCAACGACCACGTCAATATGAGCCAGTCGTCGAACGACACCTATCCGACGGCGATGCACGTGGCCTGCGCCGAGCAGATCGTCCATGACCTGCTGCCGGCCCTGAAGCACCTGCACACGGCCCTGAAGGCCAAGTCCGACGCCTGGGCCAAGATCATCAAGATCGGTCGCACCCACACCCAGGACGCCACGCCCCTGACCCTGGGCCAGGAGTTCGGCGGCTACGCCCAGCAGGTCGCCAACGGCATCGAGCGCATCGAGCAGACCCTGCCCAAGCTGATGCAGCTGGCCCAGGGCGGCACCGCGGTCGGCACGGGCCTCAACGCCCCCATCGGCTTCGCCGAGAAGGTGGCCGAGCAGATCGCCGCCATCACCGGCCTGCCGTTCACCACCGCCCCCAACAAGTTCGAGGCCCTGGCCGCCCACGACGCCATGGTCTTCAGCCACGGCGCGATCAACACCGTCGCCGCCAGCCTGTTCAAGATCGCCAACGACATCCGCTTCCTGGGCTCGGGCCCGCGCGCCGGCCTGGGCGAGCTGAGCCTGCCGGAAAACGAGCCGGGCTCGTCGATCATGCCGGGCAAGGTCAACCCCACCCAGTGCGAGGCCCTCACCCAGGTCTGCGTCCAGGTGTTCGGCAACCACGCCGCCGTCACCTTCGCCGGCAGCCAGGGCCATTTCGAGCTGAACGTCTTCAACCCGGTGATGGCCTACAACTTCCTGCAGTCGGTGCGCCTGGTCGCCGACGCGGCGATCAGCTTCACCGACAATTGCGTCGTCGGCATCGAGCCCCGCGTCGACAACATCAACAAAGGCGTCGAGAACTCGCTGATGCTGGTCACGGCCCTGAACGGCAAGCTGGGCTACGACCTCTGCGCCAAGATCGCCAAGACCGCGCACAAGAACGGCACCACCCTGCGCGAGGAAGCCGTCGGCGGCGGCTACCTGACCAACGAGGAATTCGACCAGTACGTGCGGCCCGAGAACATGATCTCGCCGGGCTGATCTTGATCCAGCTGGTCCGGATCATCGACGACCTGCCGGACGGCTTCGACGCCCTCCTCGCCGATGCGGCGAGCGAGGGCGTCAGCCACATGGCGCGGCTGGCCGAGGACTGGGCCAGCCGCGACCAGCGCTTCGAGGACGACGGCGAAGCCCTGCTCGCCGCGCTGCTGGCCGACGAACTGGCCGGGATCGGCGGCCTGTCGATCGAACCCGCCGCCGCCGAACCGGCCCGCCGCGTGCGCCGCTTCTATGTTCGCCCCGCCTTCCGCCGCCAGGGCGTGGCGCGCACCCTGGCCTCGGCCCTGATCCAGGAAGCCCTCGATCAGGTCGACCTCCTGACGTGCAACGCCGCCGCCTCCCCCGCCGCCGCGCCGTTCTGGGAAGCGCAGGGCTTTTCGCGAGACAGTTCGGGACCCTGGACTCACGTGCTGAGGCGGAGCGCCCCATGACCGCCCTGGACCGTCCCTACTGGATCGAAGCCCTGTTCGAGCGGCGCGAGGGCTGGGACGCCAGCGTCTATCCCTTCAACCTGCCCGTCGTGCGCGACCTGGACCGTCTGGCGTTCCATCCGCGGGTGACCTTCCTGGTCGGCGAGAACGGCTCGGGCAAGTCCACCCTGATCGAGGCCCTGGCCATGGCCTGGGGCTTCAACGCCGAGGGCGGATCGACCAACGTCAATTTCTCGACCCGCGCGTCGCATTCGTCCCTCAGCCAGTACATCCGGCGGGTCCGAGGCGCGCTGCGCCCCATCGACGGCTATTTCCTGCGCGCCGAAAGCTTCTTCAACGTCGCCAGCTATATCGAGGAGGTCGGGGTCAGCGGCTATGGCCGCACACCCCTGCACGAACAGTCGCACGGCGAGGCCTTCTTCGCCCTGTTCGACAATCGCTTCCGCGGCGACGGCCTCTACATCCTCGACGAGCCGGAAGCGGCGCTGTCGCCGCAGCGGCAGCTGTCGTTCCTGGCCCGGCTGCACGAGCTGGTCCTGGCCCGTTCGCAGTTCATCATCGCCACCCACTCGCCGATCCTGCTGGGCTATCCCGACGCCTGGATCTACCAGGCCTCCGAGCGCGGCCTGGAGCGTGTCGAGTACGAAGACACCGAGCACTTCCAGGTGACCCGCAACTTCCTCAACCGCCGCCAGACCTTCCTGGACATCCTGCTGGCGCCGGACGACGAGGCCTGACGGTTCGCGGCCGCCGTGCTAGCCTCTACGCATGGGCAAGGTCGAACTGGACATCGGCATCGATCCGGAACTGCTGGCTCAGGCCAAGCGGCTGGGGATTTCCGTCGCCGGCATGAGCGAGACCCAGCTGCGGCTGCACTTGCAGAAGGTCGATCCGGCCGGAGCCGAGGAACGCGCACGGCGGTGGGCGGAAGAGAACGCCGAGGCGATCAGGGCCTACAATGAACGGATCTCCCGTCGCGGCGTATTTGGCGAAGATCTGCGGCGCTGGTGAATGCGGCAGTTCCAGGTGTTCGCCAATCCGTCGCCGGCTTCGCGCCCTTTCGCCCCGTTCGTCATCGTCCTTCAATCGCACTATCTGCCGCTGGAAACGGTCATCGTGGCCCCAATCGTTGTCGACGCCACGTCTCTTGGTCTCGACATTCCGGTCACCGTCCAAGGTCGCGACCTTCACATCGCGATGTCCGAACTGAGTAACATTCTCAAGGCGCCGCTTCGGCGCGCCGTCGCCGATCTCGCCGCCCATGAGGACGACATCCGTCGCGCCCTCGACCGCCTGTTCACCGGCTTCTAGCGCCGGTCCACCACGGTCCGCCCAATCGGGGCCAGGGCGACGACGGCCAATTGCAGGTCTTTGATCGCGAATGGGATGCCGATGATCGTCACCGCCTCGGCGACGGCGGCGATCAGGTGGGCCAGGGCGATGTACCAGCCGCCCAGGACGAACCAGATCACGTTGAGCACGCAGCCCAGGGGGCCGGTGCCCAGGTCCTCGCGGCCGGTCACCAGGTCGCGCGGGACAATCTCCTTGCCGAACGGCCAGAAGGCGAAGCCGGCGATCCGCCAGGCCGCGCCCGCATAGGGCAGGCCCACGATGGTGATGGCCAGCAGGGCCCCGCCCAGCAGCCACAGGCAGCCCGAGATGAAGCCGCCGAAGATGAACCACAGGATGTTGAGCAGCAGGCGGATCATGACCGTCTCCGAAGGATGCTCCAGGCGTGCGACGAATCGCGGCCGATGTCGAGCTTCGCCTTTCGCGCTGCTCGGACGTGACCTTGCCACAAGCTATCGCTATGTGACGCTCGAGAAACAAAAGGCCCGCCTCCGATTCCAGGCGGCGGGCCGTGACGAGGGCGCGATGGGTCTGTTCCGGAAGAAGAAGAAGCACCAGGCGATCTCGCTGCCCGTCGGCGCCGCCCCCGTCCCGGCCTCTGTGAAGTTCCGCGGCTGTACGTTCCGCATGCCCGACCACTGGGTGATCACCAAGCAGCTGCTGGACGGCAAGGACTACGAGCCCTGGGTGCTGGACTATTTCCTGCAGACCCTGAAGCCCGGCATGACCGTGCTGGACGTCGGGGCCAGCTGGGGCGCCTTCGCCCTGCCGGCCGCCCGGAAGGTTGGTCCCGAGGGCCGGGTGATCGCCATCGAGATGAGCCCCGGCAACGGCCGGGTGATCCTGGAGAGCGCCAAGGCCAACGCCATCGACAACATCCGCCTGATCCTGGTGGGGGTGTCCGACACGCTGGAGACCGCCTTCCTGCGCCGCCAGACCATGCACAACAACCACCAGCTGGAGCCCGCGGGCCAAGCCGCGCCCGACGACCTGAGCGACTACGACTTCGCGCCCGTGGTGCCGATCGACCTGCTGCGCGGAGAGCTGGGCAAGGTCGACGTGATGAAGATCGACATCGAGGGCATGGAATATCGCGCCTTCATGGGCGCCAAGGCCTTCATGGCCGAGCAGAAGCCGATCACCTTCCTGGAATATTCACCGCGCTTCCAGGCCGAGACCTCGCGCGCCGAGGGCTCGGCCCTGCTGAGCTTCTTCCTGGACCTGGGCTACGGCGTCGAGATCCTGCACCGCAAGAAGAAGCGCGAGACGGTCAAGGGCGCCGACGCCACCGAGGTGATCGCCCGGATCGACGCGGCCTGGACGCGCCACGTCGAGGACGACAACGGCACGCACCTGGATCTGTGTTTGAAGGCGAAGTAGCGGCTCTGGCCCTCAAACAGTTGTCATCCCGGAAGCCTCGCAGAGGCTGTCCGGGACCCAGGGGACTGGTCAAATGTGACTGCGATTCACCTGGGTCCCGGACAAGCGCTCCGCGCTTTCCGGGATGACAACGGTTGGGCATGAGAAGCAGGCTCAGCCTACTTAATCAGCTGCCACCGCTTGGCCCACCGGCCCTTGCCGAAGCGCCCGAGGATCAGCAGGTAGAGCCCCGCATAGATCACCGTGCCGACGGCGACGATCGCCATCGCCCAGGGGCCGGGCGCATGCCAGGGCGGCGGCGCCAGCCAGTCGTGCGGCGGGGCGGTCAGTTCCAGCCACAACCCGCCCACCCAGGCCAGCGAGAACAGCAGCACGGCCGGATACCGTAGCAGCGGGCTTTTCTGGACCAGCAGCAGGGCCTGGACGAACGCCACGGCCAGGCCCGCGGCGACGGCCGCGCCGGCGGCCAGCCAGCCGCTGTGCCCCAGCGCCTTGACCCGCATCGCGGCCGAGACCGCCGCCCACAGCGGCGCCCACAGCACAGGTCCGAACATCAGCAGCAGGACGCCGAAGCCGATCACCAGGCCCAGGCCGCCGCCGATCACCTTGCCGGCCGCCTCGCCTGCGGCATGGGCGTGATCATGACCGTTGCGGTCGCGGCCTTCGGGCGTGGCGCGCGAGGACGCTCCGTCGCGTCGACCGGCCCTTGCCATGTCAGGCTCGCCGGCTGACCGCGAAGTCGGCCAGGCTCTCAAGGCTGGAGCGCCAGTCGTTGGCTGGGAAGCCCGACAGCGCCGCCTTGGCCTTGTCGGCGTAGTTGGCGGCCAGGTCGAGGGTGGCCTCCAGCGCTCCGGTGCCGACGATCAGCTCGCGGGCCCGGCGGAAGTCGGCCTCGGTCTGCTCGCGGCGGCCGATGGCCCGCTCCCAGAACTCGGCCTCGCGCGGCCCCGAGCGGGCGATGGCCAGCAGCAGCGGCAGGGTGGCCTTGCCTTCGCGGAAGTCGTCGCCGGCGTTCTTGCCCAAGGCCTCGGTCGTGCCGCCGTAGTCCAGGGCGTCGTCGGCCAGCTGGAAGGCCAGGCCCAGGTTCATGCCATAGGCGCGCAGGGCGTCGGACTGGGCGGCCGACACGCCGGCCGAGACGCCACCGGCTTCCGAGGCCGCGGCGAAAAGCTCGGCGGTCTTGGCGGCGATGATCTCCAGGTACAGCGCCTGCGACAGGTTCAGGTCGTGGCTGCGGGTGAGCTGCAGCACCTCGCCTTCGGCGATCACGCGGCTGGCCTTGGCCAGGATCTCCAGCGCCTTCATCGAGTTCGTCTCGACCATCAACTCGAAGGCCCGGGCGAACAGGAAGTCGCCGACCAGCACGCTCTGGGCCGCGCCCCAGATCAGGTGGGCCGCGACCTTGCCGCGCCGCAGCTGGCTGCCGTCGACCACGTCGTCGTGCAGCAGGGTGGCGGTGTGGATGAACTCGACGGCGGCGGCCAGCTTCAGGCAGGTGTCGTTGTCGGAACCGGCCAGGCGCGCGGCGGCCACGGTCAGCAGCGGACGCAGGCGCTTGCCGCCGGCGGCGATCAGGTGCTCGGCCAGGGCGGGGATGACCGGAACCTCGCTCTGCATGCGCGCGGTGATCAGGGCGTCGACCCCGGCCATGTCGGCGGCGGCCAGCCGCACGAGACGATCCACCGATCCCGGCTCCCGGGCGAGGGTCGCTGCAGCTGCGTCCAAAACCATACTCTCCCTGCTGACGCCCGCCGGCGGTCGGCGTACGCCTCGCGTCCCTTGGGCTTGATCAGCCGTTGCGAGCGACAATGGTGGCGGGATAGGTCAGGGTCAAGGCGAGCACAAGGCTTGAAACGTTGCCGAACGAGATACCCGCGGCCGGAAGCCCGCCAAGCGTCACCGAAGACGCCGTCCTCAACGGCCGCGTGCGGCTGCGGCAACCCGTGGCGGGTTACCGGGCGGGCATGGACGCGGCCCTGCTGGCGGCCGCCTGCGACGCGGGACCGGGCGAGCAGGTGATCGAGGCCGGCTGCGGGGTCGGCGGGGCGCTGCTGGCGGCGGCCGTCCGGCGTCCGGACGCCCGATTCGTCGGACTGGAGCGCGATCCAGCCGCCGCCGACCTGGCGCGCGGCAATGTCGTCCTCAACGGCCTTGACGACCGCGTCGAGATCGTCGGCGGCGACGTCGAGCGGGGTTTCCGCGCCCTGGACCTGCCGGTGTTCGACGCGGCGATCAGCAATCCGCCGTTCTTCGACGATCCCGCCGCCCTGCGCGCGCCCGCCCCGGAGAAGTCCGGCGCCTGGATGGCCGACGGCGGCCTGGCGGCCTGGACCGGCTTTTGCCTGAAGGCCGTGCGCGAGGGCGGGACGATCACCCTGATCCACCGCGCCGACCGGCTGGCCGACCTCCTGGCCCTGCTGTCCCCCAAGGCCGGCTCGTTCAGGATCCGCCCGGTCGCGCCCTTCGCCGACGCCCCGGCCAAGCGGGTGATCGTCCGGGCGATCAAGACCGGCAAGGCCCCGCTGGTCCTGCTGCCGCCGCTGGTCCTGCACGAGCGGGAGGGCCTGGGGCATTCGGCGGCGGCCGAGGCGATCCTGCGAGGGGACGCGGCGCTGGGGTGGTGATGGAGAGTTCGCTCATTCTCACCACTTGCCCCCTACGGACCGCTTCGCGGTCGTCTTCCCCCAGAGGGGGAAGAGCGCTCCGGTGCGAAGGCTCCGCCCCCTCTGGGGGCGGACAGACCGCGAAGCGGTCAGGTGGGGGCAAGTGGATGAACCACCAACCACCCTACTCCGCGTACAGCGCCAGCGCCTCCAGGCACATCTCCAGCCCGGTCAGGTCGTGCAGCGGATTGTCGGTGATGATCACGAACAACCGGCGGGCCTCGGCCCACAGCATCAGGGTCTCGGGCAGGCCGAAGTCCTCGACCACGCAGCCGTCGCCATCGCGCCAGACCCCGTGCTCGTCGCGCTGGGCGCCGACATGCACCTCGACGCGGTCGACATATTCGGCCTCGCTCTCGTCGGCGATATTGACATAGGCCATGATCGGCCGCCCCAGCCCGGCCAGCACCCCGGCCTCGAACGCGGCGGCGCTGGCGCAGGAGGGGCCGCGGAACGGGGTCAGGTTGATGATCCCGGCGTCGGCCTGCCGCAGCTTGGCCATCCTCTCGGCGTAGAGTTCCCGGGCCTGGATCTCGACATTGTCGGCCTGGGTCTCGACGATGGCGGGCGCGGTCAGGCCGGTGAAGCCGTTGTCGGCGCAAAGGGCCCGCTGGCGCGCGCCTTGCGCCTGCGCGTCGGGAAGCCAGGGCTCGGGGCCGGCCAGCCAAATGGAACGTACGGGTCTCATGGCCCCTTAGAGCTTGCCGAAACGGGACGCTGTCAACCGCCTTGAGGATCATGAACGCTTTAGATCGAAGGACTCTGGTCGCCGCGACCGCCGCCATCCTGGCCGCGCCGGGCCTCGCCCCTAGCCCAGCGGGGGCCGCCACGAGCGATCCGTGGCTGGCCTACGACCGCCGCCTGCGCCGGCAACTGGCCGAGAGCCGGGGCGACTTCGATCCCGATTTCGAGACCGACCTGCGCGACCTGGGCGACATCTTCCGGCGCGGCCAGGGCCTCTTCGAACTGACGCCGGATCCCGGCCTGACCCTGGCGGCCCGCGCCCACGCCGCCGACATCGCCCGCACCGGCGTCTTCGACCACATGACCCGCGAGGGCTTCGGCCCCGCCGCCCGGGTGGGGCTGCTGGCCCGCGACCTGGTCGGCGCCCCGGCCGAGAACATCGCCGAGCGGCTGAATGCCGACGGCGCGGTGCGGCCCGACCAGATCATGGGCCAGTGGAAGGGCAGCGCGGGCCACCGGGCCAACCTGCTGTCGCCGGGCTTCACCCATGTCGGCTACGGGGTGCTGCGCCGAGGCCGCGAGGTGATCGCGGTCGGGGCCTATGCCGAGGTCTCTGCTCGCCTGGCCGCCCCCGCTCCGCTGCGGGTGGCGTCGGTCGCCGCCATCGCCGCGGTCCTGGCCAACGCCGTCCCGCGCATAGATCAGTTCTCGGTCTCCGAGCCCGGCGGCGAAGCCCTGGTCGAGACCTATGTCGAGGCGCCGGGGGCCCGGACCCTGCCGCCGGGGGCCTGGCAGCTGCGGCCGCACCTGTCGACCGGCGCGCGGAAGTATCAGGTGGCCTGGGGGCCGGTGTTCGTGCTGGGGTAAGGCGTCCCTAAATTCGCCCCTTCCGGCGAATACCGGAACCCAGATCCCGAAGCAGGGTTGGGTTGGACTGTGCGGCGTTCACGACGTCCGCGCCAGAGTTCGGTCGTCTGGGTCCGCCGGCATTCGCCGGATGAGCGGTCCGACAGCTCGCTGTGAAAACAAACGGCGGGCTCTTTCGAACCCGCCGTCCATCGTTCGATCAAGGCTCAAGGCTAGTCGTCGCCCGAGGTCGGCCACGGGAATGGCGGCGCCGGGGGATTGGGCGTCGGCGGTGGCGGGCCTTGGGTCAGTTCGCAAGCGGTCACGTTCTGATCGAAGCAGGCGTTCCACTCCGGTGTGAAGCGCTCGAAACGCGGGTCGCAGCGCGACCAAGCCCATTGGACGCAGACCTCGGGGCGCGCCTGAGCCGCCGTGGTCTGAACCACCGTACCGGCCACCAGAGCCGCGACCGCGGCTCCAAGGCGAAGAACTTTGGAGAAAGACATACAACCTCCAGCCTAATGCACGCGAAATCGCGCACGCCTAGGTGACCCAAGATTGCAACAACCGTCAATTGAGTACGAGCGACGCCAAACGAAAAACGGCGGGCCCTGTCGAGCCCGCCGTTCGTCCGTTCGGCGATGAAGCGAAAAGCCTAGTTCTTGGCCACGTCCACCAGCTTGTTCTTGGCGATCCAGGGCATCATGGCGCGCAGGCGGCCGCCGACTTCCTCGATCTGGTGCTCGGCCGAGCGGCGACGGGTCGCCTTGAAGCTCGGCTGGCCGACCTGGTTCTCCAGCATGAAGTCGCGGACGAACTTGCCCGACTGGATGTCTTCCAGCACGCGCTTCATCTCGGCCTTGGTCTCCGGCGTGATGATGCGCGGGCCGGTGACGTACTCGCCGTACTCGGCCGTGTTGCTGATCGAGTAGTTCATGTTGGCGATGCCGCCTTCATACATCAGGTCGACGATCAGCTTCAGCTCGTGCAGGCACTCGAAATAGGCCATTTCCGGCGCGTAGCCGGCTTCCACCAGCACTTCGAAGCCGGCGCGGACCAGCTCGACCGTGCCGCCGCAGAGGACGGCCTGCTCGCCGAACAGGTCGGTCTCGCATTCCTCGCGGAAGTTGGTCTCGATGATGCCCGAGCGGCCGCCGCCGATGGCGCTGGCATAGGCCAGGCCCAGGTCCAGCGCGTTGCCGGTGGCGTTGTGGTGCACCGCGATCAGGCAGGGCACGCCACCGCCCTTCTGGTATTCGCCGCGCACGGTGTGGCCGGGGCCCTTGGGCGCGACCATCAGCACGTCGATGGTGTCCTTGGGCTCGATCAGGCCGAAGTGGACGTTCAGGCCGTGGGCGAACAGCAGGGCTGCGCCGTCGCGGATGTTGGGCGCGATGTCGTTCTTGTAGATCGCGGCCTGGTGCTCGTCGGGCGCCAGGATCATCAGCAGGTCGGCCCAGGCGGCGGCCTCGGCCACGGTCATGACCTTCAGGCCTTCGCCCTCGGCCTTCTTGGCGGTCGGCGAACCGGCGCGCAGGGCGACGGCGACGTTGGTCGCGCCGGAGTCCCGAAGGTTGAGGGCATGCGCGTGACCTTGCGAACCATAGCCTACGATCGCGATCTTCTTGTCCAGGATGCGAGCGAGGTCGGCGTCGCGATCATAATAGACGCGCATGTTTTTTCTCCAGGACTGGTCAATATGGCCGCCCCACGCAACAGCGGAGCGACAAAGGCCGGGCGTTTGAGCGTTTTTTTGCCGTTTCGTCAAGGCGATGACGACAGAACATTGTGACGCTAAAGCCTCTGTGGCGACGTTTTAGACGTTGAGGCGTTCCACCGCCATGGCCAGCCTGCAAGAAGCGCCCGAAGACGCCCCGATCGTTTCCCCCAGGCCCAGCGAGGATCGCGCCCTGCGGGTGCTGGTGATCGCCGGCTCGCAGCGACGCCACAACAGCTGTCCGGGCCTGGATTCCAAGGCGCGCGCCCTGATGACGCGGATGGCGGCCCGCCTGCCGGCCGCGTGGCAAATCGACACGGAGGACCTGGGCAACCAGCACGGCAGGCCGAAGATCCAGGCGTGCAACGCCTGCGTCAGCTCGTCGATGGCGCTCTGCGTCTGGCCCTGCAACTGCTACGGTCCGCGCAGCACGACCCAGCCCGACCTGATGTGGGACCTGGACCTCTACGGTCGCCTGGCCCGGGCCGACGCCTGGGCCTTCATCGGCCCGACCAACTGGTACGGCCCCTCGAGCAACTTCAAGCTGATGTTCGACCGCCTGGTCTGCGCGGCCGGCGGCAATCCGCGTCCCGACCTGATCGACAAGAAGGACACGCTGAAGGCCCAGGCCCTGGAGCGCTCGCCCCAGTGGCGGCGGCTGACCCGCAACCACTTGGAGGGCCGCACCGCGGCGTTCTTCACCTATTGCGACGGCGGGGCCAACGAACTCGGCGAGGACGGCCGCCCCCGGCTGGTCCAACGCAAGGACTGGTTCGATCCGGGCCAGGAGCCGTACCAGGACGAACGCCTGGCCTATCAGGGTCTGGTCTGGCAGTGCCGCTACAGCGGGGTCGAAGTTCCCGATCGCCTGTGGATCGCCGGCGTGTTCGGCGAGGGCAAGCCGTATGCCGACGACCAGGCCGACGACATGATGGCCGAAACCGACCACCTCGCCGAGTTCGACGCCTGGGTCGATCGCTTCATCACTCACGTAGCCCTCAAGGGGATGGTGGCGACCAAGGACGACGAGCGGGCGGCGAAGTCGACGACGAACGTCTAGGTCGCCCCCCGCCTTGATGACCGCCAAGGGGACCTTCTTCGGTGGAGCCGCATGGCGGCTTCGACGCCGTGATACAACTTTATCGATTATATATGACGCACTTGACTCAAGATTGTGTGTGGCGCAAGGTCGAGCCATAAACACAACCTTTAAGGGAGATTTCTAAAATGAGCGACATAGTTGATATCGAGGTCGTCGTCGACACGGCCAACCTGATGGCGGCCAACCCCAACCCGAGCAAGGATCCGAGGTCTCCCACCGGCATCGGGCACAACTACGCCTACATGGTCGCGCCCAGCGAGTACGTGAAGAGCGGCCAAGCCTCGGGCGACCTGTCGATTTCGGTGGATGTCGGCGACAGCATTCGTTGGCGCATGACGTCGCAGTCCGGCAACACCAGCTATTCGGCGAACCTGCAGAACATCCAGCGCTTCGCGAACGACCAGATTACCGGGACGATGACCGGGGAGCTGATCCAGCCGCAGACGCCGGTGCCCGGCACGACGCCCGGCACGATCGGCCTGCCCCCGACCTACGTCACGACGCCGCAGTACGACTTCTATCTGACGGCCGACATCGTCAAGGCCGGCACCGAGAGCTACAACGTCTCGTTCGTCGTGCTTGAGTACCATGCGGGCGCCATGAACGTCCTGGGCTACTTCTATTGGGATCCGACGCTCACCGCGTCCTGACCGACAGTCATAGTCGACGAAGCGAGCCTGCTCGCGACGCGAGAAAGCCGCGCCTCATCGAGGCGCGGCTTTCGTCTTTTTCGCAACACGGCCCTTGGCGGCCGGGCGACGGGCCTTACCAGAACAGGCCGTAATAGACGCTCAGCACCTGGCCGCTCCAGACGTCGACCAGCAGGGCGTCGTCGCCGACCCGCACCCACTCGCAGCCGATCGGGGGATAGGGCAGGCCGTACCGCCAGGCGTCCAGATAGTAGGACGAGCCGTACCAGCCGCCCGGCAGGTAGTCACCGAACGACCAGTGGCGCGCATAGAAGCCGCGCGGGTAGCGGTAGGCCGGAACCCGGTAGCGCTGGGCGGCGCGATAGGAGGGGCGGTAGCGGCGCTGGTCGTAGCGCTGGCGATCGTTGTCGCGGTCGCGCCATTGACCGTCGTGGCCCGGCCGGCCCCAGTCGGGGCGTCCCTGGCCGGGACGGCCCTGGTCGCCACGTCCGGGATCCCGGTCCCAGCCGCCATTGCGGTCGCCACGGTCGCCGCGATCGTTCCAGTTCCGGTCACCGCGGTTCTGGTCGCCGCGATTTTGATCGCCGCGGTTCTGGTCGCCCCTGTTCTGGCCGCCCCGATCCCAGCCGCCGTCGCGGCCGCCCCGGTCCGGCCAGCCTTCCCGCGGGTTGCGAGGTTGCGGCGCGGGGGGCGGTTGCTGTGGCTGTTGAGCCTCGGGCGCCGGCCGGGCGCCGCCGTTCCAGTCGGGACGACCGCCTCGGTCGCCGCGATCGCCACGTTCCCCGCGCGACTGACGCCAGGCGCCGCGATCGCCGCCGCCCGAAGGCTGCTGTTGCGGCTGAGCCTGGGGCTGCTGCTGG
This sequence comes from Caulobacter sp. BE254, assembly GCF_031457295.1. NCBI lineage: Bacteria > Pseudomonadati > Pseudomonadota > Alphaproteobacteria > Caulobacterales > Caulobacteraceae > Caulobacter > Caulobacter sp. BE254. The sequence continues at coordinate 208,645 of NZ_JAVDWJ010000007.1, forward strand.
GGCTGCTGAGCCTGCGGCTGCGGCTGCTGCTGTTGTCGCTGACGCCAGCCGCCGCCGTCGCCGCGTTCGCCGCGGCGATCCGGGCGATCCTGCCCGGCGCCGGCGGCTTCCGCCGCGGCCCCGCCCAGCAGCGACAGGATCATCGCCGTCGTGATCAGACGTTTCATGTCTTTCCAAGTGCTCCAAGGGACCTTGTGCTGGCCCCGTCGCTCATCCCTTGTATTGAAGTGTCGGCCTTGCTCCATGAACCTTGTTTGAACGACGCCGCCTATCCAAGATTGTCCAAAAGGAGATCCACCATGGCCGCCAAACCACAGGACGTGCTGGGCTTCTGGACCGCCGCCGGTCCCGACAAATGGTTCGCCAAGTCCGACGCCTTCGACGACGCCATCCGCCTGAAGTTCGAGCCTGTCCACCTGGCCGCCGCCCGGGGCAAGTACGACGCCTGGGCCGCCGAGCCCGAGGGCGCCCTGGCGCTGGTGATCCTGCTGGACCAGTTTCCCCGCAACCTCTACCGCGGCGGCGGCCACGCCTTCGCCACCGACGGCAAGGCCCGCGCCATCGCCGCGGCCGCCGTGGCGGCAGGCCACGACAAGGCCGTCGCGCCTGAACTGCGGCCGTTCTTCTACCTGCCCTACGAGCACTCCGAATCCCTGGCCGACCAGGAGACCAGCATCGCCCTGTTCGAAGGCCTGCTGAAGGACACCGGCGACGCCGACAGCCTCAAATGGGCCATCGCCCATCGGGACATCATCGCCCGCTTCGGCCGCTTTCCCCACCGCAACGCGGCGCTGGGGCGCGCGACGACGGCGGCCGAACAGGCCTTCCTGGACGAGGGCGGTTTCGCGGGTTGAGCCAGGCCTTGGCTGGGGACCTGCCACAAGCTAGGGTTGGTTCTCAAGCTTTAGAGCATTTAGGGGCAAATCATGAAATTGCTGTCGGGACTGGTGGCGGCCAGCGTCACCTTGTCCGTTCTCGCGCCTTCGGCGGTGTTCGCCCAGGCCAAGCCCAGCAACGCGCAGAAGCTGCAGACCCAGGCCGTCGCCGAGATCCCCCGCTGCGCCCGCAAGCTGGGCACGCTGTCGATCATCGACGGCGACGACCCTCGGGGCTGGACGCAATACAATCTGGCCTCGCCGCAGAAACTGCTGAAGGCCATGGTCCAGAAGTCGGGCTGCTTCAACCTGGTCGACCGGGGCGCGGGCCTGAACGCCGCCCAGATCGAGCGCAACATCGGCGGCAATCTGGGCCTGCAGCGCGGCTCCAACGTCGGCCAGGGCCAGGTCAAGGCCGCCGACTACGTGCTGGTGGCCGAGGTCCAGGCCAGCGACGCCAATTCGGGCGGCGGCGCGGTGGCGGGCCTGCTGGGCGGGGTGATCGGCGGCCGGGCCGGCGGCCTGATCGGCGGCATCAAGACCAAGAAGCTCGAAGCCAACACCGTGCTGTCCCTGACCAACGTGCGCACCACCGAGACGGTGGCCGTGCAGGAAGGTTACGCCGCGAAGAACGACATCGGCTTCGGCCTGGGCGGCGCGATCGGCTTCGGCGGCGCGGTCGGCGGCGGCTACGAGGACACCGAGATCGGCCGGATCATCACCCTGTCGTTCATCAACAGCTACACCAAGCTGGTCACCGACCTGGGCCTGGTGTCGGCCACCACCGCCTCGGCCGCCGCGGCCGCGCCGTCCAAGACCTTCACCGCCATCCGCGTGACCAACATGCGCGCTACGGCCGCGGCCGGCGGCAAGCTGATCCGCGCCTTGCCCGCCGGCGCCATCGTCTATCCCACCGGCGAGAAGAACGGCCTGTGGTGGGAAGTGTCCGACGAGAACGACAATGTCGGCTGGGTGCTGAACACCGGCCTGGAGCCGTCGCGGTAGCAGGACGCTCGTCTGGGGACAGGCGCATGCGCCTGTCCCCAGCCAATACACTGGCGAACATCTCGATTCGGCGGCACTCTGGCGGCATGAACGCCCACGCGCCCGTCCACGCCGATCCCGCCTCCGCCGACCATCCCGAGCGGCAGTACCTGAACCTGCTCGCCGACATCCTTGCGAACGGCGTCCAGCGCGGCGACCGCACCGGCACCGGCACCCTGGGCGTGTTCGGCCGGCAAATCCGCTTCGACCTGTCGCAAGGCTTTCCGGTCCTGACCACCAAGAAGCTGCACCTGCGCTCGATCATCGTCGAGCTGCTGTGGTTCCTGCGCGGCGACACCAACGTGAAGTACCTGCAGGACAACGGCTGCAAGATCTGGGACGAGTGGGCCGACGAGAACGGCGACCTGGGCCCGGTCTACGGCAAGCAGTGGCGGTCCTGGGCCGCGCCTGACGGCCGGTCGATCGACCAGATCGCCAACCTGGTCGAGGGCCTGAAGACCAATCCCAACAGCCGTCGGCACATCGTCAGCGCCTGGAACCCGGCCGATGTCGAGGACATGGCCCTGCCGCCCTGCCATTGCCTGTTCCAGTTCTTCGTCGCCGATGGAAAGCTGAGCTGCCAGCTCTACCAGCGTAGCGCCGACGTCTTCCTGGGCGTGCCGTTCAACATCGCCTCCTACGCCCTGCTGACCCTGATGGTCGCCCAGGTCGTCGGCCTGCAGCCGGGCGAGTTCGTCCACACCTTCGGTGACGCGCACCTGTATCTGAACCACCTGGACCAGGCCCGCGAGCAGATCCAGCGCGAGCCCAAGCCCTTCCCCACCCTGAAGATGGCCGACAAGCGCGACCTGTTCGCCTTCGAATACGAGGACTTCCAGCTGGAAGGCTACGAGGCCCATCCGCACATCAAGGCGGCGGTCGCGGTTTGACCTGGGCCACCGATCGGCTCGACCAGATCCGGGGCGGCGACACGCCCTTCCCGCCCGTCGTCCAGACCCTGAAGCTCGGCGGCCTGGACGACTGGGGCGAGGGATGGGTCCACAAGACCTGGACGCCGGCCCCGGAACTGCTCAACAGCGACGGCTCGCTGTTCGGCGGCTATATCGCCGCCCTGGCCGACCAGATCCTGGCCTTCGCGGCCATGACCGTCGCCCCCGCCGACGCCGTGTTCCGCACCAGCAACCTGAAGGTCGACTTCATCCGCGTGGGCAAGGCCGAGGTTCTCGCGCTCGAAGGCCGCGTGGTCGCCCGGACCCGGGGCATGATCCATGTCGAGGCCGACTTCCGCCGTCCGGACGGCGAGATGATCGCCCGCGCCAGCGCCCAGCAGATCATCGTCCCCTTCGGCGGCTGATCCGTCCGCGAAAGTCGCAAGCCCGACAGACCGGGTGGCCGCGACGGCCGACGCAGGGTAAACATGTCGCATGTCCGTTATCCTTACCGTCGGCCCGGTGGCCCGTTCCCTTAACGGCGTCATCGGCCGCGACAACGACCTGCCGTGGCGGCTGAAGTCCGACCTGGCGATCTTCAAGGCCTGTACGATGGGCAAGCCGGTGATCATGGGACGCAAGACCTGGGATAGCCTGCCTCGCAAGCCGCTGCCGGGGCGGATGAACATCGTGCTGTCGCGCGACGGCTCGTTCGAGCCGCCCCAGGCGGTGGTCTGCGAGAGCTTCCTGGAGGCCGTGCAGATGGCCAAGGAGCAGGCGGCCGAGGACGGCGTCGACGAGGTCTGCGTGATCGGCGGCCGCGCCCTGTTCGAGACCGCCCTGCCCAAGGCCAGGCGGCTGTACCTGACCGAGGTGCAGGCCGAGGTCGACGGCGACGTCAGCTTTCCCGCGTTCGACGAAGCGGCCTGGACCGAGGTGCGCCGCGAGGCGCATCCTGCCGGTCCCGACGACGACCACGCCTTCGTCTTCCGTGTCCTGGAGCGCCGCTGATGCGTCCCCCTCCCCGCGCCCTGGCCGTCCTTCTCAGCGTCCTGGCCCTGACCGCCGGGGTGACCGACGTGGCCCTGGCCGACATCGGACTGGGCCAGGGCGACAGCCTGGCGCGGGCGGCGGCCACCGACGTGGTGGTGTTCAACGTGGTCAAGGTGCGGCCGCTGGACGGCGGCGAGGTCGCCAGCTGCCGAGTGTTCGGCCGGGCGATCCGGGCCGAGCGCGGCAAGCGCTTCAGGCCTCGCCAGTCGGTGCGCCTGACCGTCCCCTGCGCGACCCAGGGCGCGGACGCTTCGGACGCCACGCCCAAGTGGGTGGATCGCGAGGCCCTGGTGCGCTCGGCCCACGGCCGGGCCTTCCTGGGCAGCGATGGCGGGCTGATCGCCTACGAGCTCTATGACCTGAACTGAGGCGCTGCGCCTCGGTAAGGCGCTTGCCGTGCCGTTCAAACATCCGTTTACTCCCTGAACGCGCCCGATAGAGGCGTCATCCAGGGAGAGACGCATGGAGCTGGAACTCGTCGCCGAGGGCCTGCGGTTTCCGGAAGGCCCGATCGCCATGGCCGACGGCTCGGTGATCCTCGTCGAAATGCAGGGCCAGGTCCTGACCCGGGTGCGTCCCGACGGACGCAAGGGGACAGTAGCCGAGGTCCCCGGCGGCCCCAACGGCGCCGCCATCGGGCCGGACGGGGCGATCTATGTCGCCAACAACGGCGGCAGCTTCCAGTGCATCGACATGGGCGGCCTCAACGTGCCCGGCCCCACCCCGCCCACCCACACGGGCGGCTCGATCCAGCGGGTCGACCTCGTCACCGGCGCTGTGACCACCCTCTACACCGAATGCGACGGCAAGGCTCTGGTGGGCCCCAATGACCTGGTCTTCGATCGACAGGGCGGCTTCTGGTTCACCGACCACGGCTGCAGCACCCCCGACGGCCGCAAGTACGGCGCGCTGTACTACGCCCTGTCCGACGGCTCGAAGATCGTCCGCCGGCGCGACCATTTCGTTTCGCCCAACGGCGTGGGTCTCTCGCCCGACGAGAAGACCGTCTACATGGCCGACACCCTGCTGGGGCGGCTGTGGTCGTTCGACGTGGCCGAGCCGGGCGTGCTGGCCGATCCCCCCGCGCCGCTGCAGCCGGGGAACGTGGTCTGCAACCTGCCGGGCTACCAGATGCTGGACAGCCTGGCGGTCGAGGCCGACGGCAGGGTCTGCGTGGCGACGATCATCAACGGCGGGATCACAGCCTTCTCGCCGGATGGGACCACCGAGCATATCGCCGTGCCCGACGCGATCGTCACCAACATCTGCTTCGGCGGCGCCGAAATGCGCGACGCCTGGATCACGGCCTCGGGAACGGGCAGGCTCTACAAGGCCCGGTGGCCGCGTCCGGGGTTGAGACTGAACTTCAACGCCTGATCGGCGCGACCTGTGAACTGAAGTCACAGGCCATGTGCCGCGCCAAGGCATGGTCCAGCTCGGCTTGCGTCCCATCTTTGGCGTCGCAAAACAAAGAGGAGTCCTTCGATGGATCTCAAACTCGGAAACAAGACCGCCCTGGTGACCGGCTCGACCGCCGGCATCGGCCTGGAGATCGCCCGCACCCTGGCCGTGGAGGGCGCGACGGTGTTCGTCACCGGCCGCGACCAGGCCAAGCTCGACGCGGCGGTAAGCGACATCCGCGCCTCGGGCGGCGCGAACGTCTCAGGCGTCCTGGCCGATGCGGCCACCGCCAAGGGCGCCGCGACGTTGCTGGCCGCGGTTCCCCAGGTCGACATCCTGGTCAACAACCTGGGCATCTATGAGATGAAGGCCTTCGCCGACATCCCGGACGAGGACTGGCTGCATCTGTTCGAGGTCAATGTGATGAGCGGCGTGCGGCTGTCGCGCGGCTATTTCCCCGGCATGCTGGAGCGCGACTGGGGCCGGGTGATCTTCATCTCCAGCGAGTCCGGCCTGGCGATCCCGGGCGAGATGGTCCACTACGGCATGACCAAGAGCGCCCAGCTGGCGGTCGCCCGGGGCATGGCCCAGCAGACCAAGGGCACGGGCGTGACGGTCAATTCGGTCCTGCCCGGACCGACCCGCGCCGCGGCCATCGCCGACTTCCTCAAGAGCGTGTCCAGCAATCCGGACGCCTCGCCCGAAGAGCACGAGGCCGAGTTCTTCGCCAAGCACCGCTCGGCCTCGCTGCTGCAGCGGATGATCGAGCCGCAGGAAATCGCCAGCCTAGTCGCCTATGTCGCCAGCCCGCTTTCGGCGGCCACCAACGGCGCGTCGCTGAAGGCCGAGGGCGGTCTGGTCACGACGATCGCTTAGCCTGGCTAGGACCTCCCCCTGTGGGGGAGGCGGCGCGAAGCGCCGGTGGGGGGAGTAGACCCACCTCGGCCAACTCCCCCCTCCGTCGGCTACGCCGACACCTCCCCCACAGGGTGAGGATCTTCCTGGGCGCTCTGCCTAGTACAGCACCCCCAGCGCCGAGCGCTCGAAGCTCTTCAGTTCGTCCTGGCGGCCGTCGCGGATCTTCACCACCCATTCGGGGTCCTGCAGGATGGCGCGGCCGACGCCGACCAGGTCGAACTCGTCGCGCTCCAGGCGTTCGAGCAGGCCGTCGATCGAGGCGGGCTGGCTGCCCTCGCCGCCGAACGCCGCGATGAACTCGCCCGACAGGCCCACCGAGCCGACGGTGATGGTCGGGGCGCCGGTCAGCTTCTTGGCCCAGCCGGCGAAGTTCAGGTCGCTGCCCTCGAACTCCGGCTCCCAGAACCGCCGTTGCGAGCAGTGGAAGATGTCGGCGCCGGCGTCGGCCAGCGGCTGCAGCCAGGCCTCCAGCAGTTGCGGGGTCTCGGCGTTCTTGACCGCGTAGTCCTGCTGCTTCCACTGCGACAGGCGGATGATCACCGGATAGTCAGGACCGACGGCGGCGCGGACGGCCTTGAGGATCTCGGCGGCGAACTTGCTGCGCTCGGCGATGCCGGGACCGCCGAACACGTCGTCGCGGACGTTGGTGCCGTTCCAGAAAAACTGGTCGATCAGGTAGCCGTGGGCCCCGTGCAGCTCGATGGCGTCGAAGCCCAGGGTCTTGGCGTTGGCGGCGGCGCTGGCGAAGGCGGCGATGGTGTCGGCCACGTCCTCGTCGGTCATCGGTTCGGTGAACGGGTTGCCGCCCGGCTTGGACAGGCCCGAGGGGCTGTCGATCTTGCCCAGCACGTCCTTGCCCTTGGCCGAGCCCACGTGCCACAGCTGCGGGGCGATCAGGCCGCCGGCGGCGTGCACCTCGTCGACCACCTTCTTCCAGGCCGCCAACTCCTTCTCGCCGTGGAAGCGCGGGATGTTGGCGTCGTTCAGCGAGGCCGGCCGGGCCACGCCCGTGCCCTCGGTGACGATCAGCCCGACCTGGTTCTCGGCGCGCCGGCGGTAATAGGCGGCGACGTCGTTGGTGGCCACGCCGCCGGGCGAGAACGACCGGGTCATCGGCGCCATCACCACCCGGTTCGGCAGCTTCAGCGACTTGAATTCGAACGGCTTGAACAGGGCGTCGAGGGCCATGGGAGCTCCGCGGGAGGGCTAGGTCAGCAGCGGTTATAAGGGTGGGTTGCGTTTAAAGACTATAGAGAAAAACTGAGTCCTGCGTGGGAAGGCGAACGTGCGGCGATCGATGGGCGCCGTTGCACGATCGACGATCCCGGCGGTCCCTACTCCACCGCGTCGAGATATTCGATCTCGGGTCGGCCGGCCATGAACGGCCCCATGGCCGCGCCGGCGGCCTTGAAGTAGTCGCTGGAACCGTGGGCCTTCAGGGCGTCTTCCGAGGCGTAGAGCTCCAGCACCTTGTAGGTCCCGGCCTCGGCCTTGCTGCGGGTCAGCTGATAGACGAGGCAGCCCGGCTCGTTGGCCTTCACCCTGTTTTGCAGGCCGAGGAAGACCTTTTCGAAGTCCGCCGTCTTGTCCGGCTGAACCTTCAGCACCGCCACCACGCCGATCATGTCGTCCTCCCGGGGCCTTGGCGGCCAAACAGTTGTTTGAAGGCAGTGTCGGGGAAGCGGCGACGGAGGGCAAGGGCTAGGTTCCCCCTCAAGGAAGCTCAGACAGAAGTTGTGACACCACAATAAATACACTAAGAGTTGAACTCGGAGTATTCTAGGGTCAAGCTTCGACCTAACCCCGAAGCCCGTGGATCACTGGGGGAACATGATGATGATCAACGATCGGGGTGACGGTCTCGCCAGATTTGGGCGACGCTGGGGGTTTTTCGGTCTGATCCTCCCGGCGGTCGCCATCATGGGCGCGCAGCTCGTGTTATGGCGCTTTGGCGTCGGCGGCCAAGCCGACCACGAACGTCTTTCGAACCTGCTGACAACCTACCAGGCCAATGCCGCAATCCCTGTCGTGCTAGCGGGCGGACGTCTGGAATGGATGGCGCTGGTGCTGGGCGGCTTGGCCTTGGCGCCCGCCTGCGTTCTGGTCAGCCTGCGTGTCCTGTTCCGTAACCTCGCCCTGACGGGTTTCGTGTTCGCCCTGTTGGTTTGGCTGATCGCCGGCGTCGCCCTGTTTGCGAGCCCATGGTGGCGACCGGACCCCCTGAAGGATGCGCCCGTGTTGTTCAAGCTGACCGAAGCCATAGCGCTCCCGGCCTATGGAACGCAGTTTGCGTTCATGGCTAGTGTGACGACGCGTCTGTTGTTCGTCTTGACCATGACCGTGACGGTCGTCGTCATGTTGGCTGGCGTGTCGGTATTGAGTCGGCATTACCCACCGGGTCTCGACAACGCTCAAAGCTTGAACGCCAAGCGACGCGACCTGAAGATTCAGCTCGTCCTAGCTTCGATCCTGCTGACCCACTCAACCGCCTTCATGGGCCAGTGGCTGAAATGGCCGGCGGTCTTTATCGGCCTGGCCGCAAAGGCCGCCACGAAGGAAAGCGTATCCGCCGCGACCCTGGCCAACGGCGCCGAGCAGGTTCAGGCCTTCGCCGAGGGTGCTCGCCTGTATTTCGGCGCGGGTTATTCCCTTGCCCTCGTGGCCGTCGCCGTCCCTGCCGTCCTAAGCCTGTCGCGTCGCTTGAAGCTTGTCGCGGTTGAAGGCGATGCGCCAGACTTCCTCACACATAATGTGCTCAAACACGACGAGATTGCAGCCCTGCTGACGATGACCGCACCGCTTCTCGCCGGGGCGATCGGGGTCGTGGCGAAGATCTGAAGTCCAGAAACCGCGATTCCGACAGCCGCGCCAGCTAGCGCCGCTCGTTCCAGCCGTAGGCCACCCACGAATGGCCGCCCATGTGGCGGGCTTCGATCAGGCCGGGGTCGCCGCTGGGCGCGGCGGCGGGCGCGGTGCGGCCGCGGAAGGCGAAGGCGGCGAGGCCGAGCAGGGCGGTGGCCATGAAGCCGATCACCACCAGGGTGGCGGCGAACACCACCGCGATCACCGCGGCGGCGGCGACGGCGATCGAGGTCGCCACGGCGCCGGCGAGCGTCACCAGGCTGCGCCAAGCGATACCGGTAGCCTTGCCTGTCTCCATGGTCGTCCTCGCAGGCGTGCTCCGCCCTATGAATCAAGATGGGGCGCCAGTCCTGAACATCAACTGAACACCCGCCGGATCGTTCCGTAAAATGAATTCGGCGCTAACCATGGCGAATTGGCGGCCTTGTTGAACCGCCCGACGCCCTAGTTCGCGCCGAGACCGGCCAATTCGCGCCGTTCGCGCATCACCGTGCTGAAGGCGGCGTTGATGGCCGCCGACTTGGCTTCGGCCACCTCGATGAACTCCAGCGGCAGGCCGCGGGCCCGGGCGCGGTCGGGGTGGGCTTCCGACATCGCCGCGCGCCAGGCCGAGTGCACCACCGCGTCGTCGGCGTCGGCCGGCACGTCGAGGATGCGGTAGGGGTCGTCCGGGCCCGTGCCGACGTGGGTCGCCGTCAGGCGACGGAACGACAGCGGCGACATGCCGAACAGGTCGGCCACCCGCTCCAGGTAGCTCAGCTCGTCCTGGGTCACCGCCCCGTCGGCCTTGGCGATGTGGAACAGGCCGTCCAGCACGTCCTCGAGGATCTGCGGGCAGGTGCGATAGCGCTTGGCCAGCCGCTTGGCGTAGCTCTCGAAGCCGTGCGTCGTCTGGCGCGCCAGGTCGTACAGGCGGTGGATGTTGTTCTCCGACTCGGGGTCGGGGTGGAACACCTCGGCGAAGGCGGCGTATTCGTCGCCGTCGGCCGAGCCGTCGGCCTTGGCCAGCTTCGCGCCCAGCGCCGTGACCGCCGTCGAGAAGGCAGGATCCTGACCGGGCAGCCCGGGCGGACATTCCTGGCACTCGGCCATGTCCAGCCGGCGCGCGGCGAGGGTTGCGATGTTACGCCAGAAGGTCATGCCGTGACGAAAGTCCAGAAGCGTGGCGGAGTGATGACGGCGGACACGTCCCCCGCCTCTCAACGGATCACGCTCCCGTTTTGCCTTCTAGCACAAAAACGTCACGCCCCCACCCGCTGCTTGCTGCGGCGCACATTGAAACTTTGTAACGTGCAGAAGCTGTGGCGACTCACGCAACGCTCGGCTGCGTACAGGAATCTTTGCCGCGAACGGGAGCGTTTTGGCCCGTTCAGCCGTTATGGCGCCGCTTGGTCGACGGCGGTGCAAAACACGCCGGCGCCACGCTCTGGTCTCAAACGGGCCGGAAATGCTCTATTCGAACGCGACCGACTCTCTGAGCGACGCCCTACAAGAGGACCTCCGCCCGCATGGCGACCGCCTTCCTTCTCGCCCTGGCCCTGCTGGCCCAGGACGCTCCAGTGTCCACCGCGCCGACCGCTTCGGCTCCCCCGCCCCGCACCCAGCCCGTCGCCACGGCCCCGACCGACGACTACGGCTATGTCGGCTGGTGCTACGGCGCGCTGGGCGGCTATGTCGAGCTGTACGACAAGGTGATGCCGGAGGTGACCCGCATCGAGAAGACCTTCCCCGGCCCCGACGGCTTCAAGGCGGCCATGAAGGAATATCCGGCGATGCGCGACCAGGCCAAGAAGGACCTCGCCGTCTACCGCTCGGCCATCGTCGCGGCCGAAAAGGCCAGCCCCCGCCCGATCTCGGAATATGGCGCGGCGGCCATCAAGAAGGGCCATTCGGTCTGGACCGGAGCCGACCAGATCGACAAGGCCCGCCTAGCCCAGGTGTGGATGAGCTGGAGCCCGCCCGGCGACTGCGACACGCGCGCCAAGGCGCTGGAGACCAAGTCCAACCTGTTCGGCCAGGCCCTGAACTACAACGTCAAGAAAAGCGCCGTTCCGGCCACGGAAACCCCGACGCCGGAGCCGGCCTCCAGCCCGGCCGAGACCGCCGCGCCCGCGGCCGAACCCGAGGCGCCGCCGCCCGCGCCGGTGGCGGAGGCCCCCGTGGCCGAGACTCCCGTGGCCCCGGCTCCGGTGAAGACGCCAGCCGCCGCGAAGCCCAAGGTCCAGTCTACCGCCAGAAAGACCGCCACGGCCCTGCCGCCGATCGGCGCCAAGCCCGCCGCCATGCCGATCGCCGCCAAGGGCGAGATCATCATCGACCCGAACGATCCCAAGCCCTGCGCCGGCAGCCTGGTCCCCGCCAAGCGCGGCGGCAAGAACGTGCTGATCTGCAAGGCGGACTAGAGACAAAGAACCCTCTCCCAGCGGGAGAGGGCGGGGCCCGCCGCGTAGCGGTGGGAGGGCGAGGGGTTACACCCTCACCGATTTCACTCAAGCGCCCTGCCGGCACGCCGTCGGGCGCAGAACCCCTCACCCTCCCAAGCTTCGCTTGGGCCCCTCCCTCTCCCCATGGGAGAGGGCGCTAGGAGGCCGGCAGCAACCCCGTCGTCGCCACGCCCTTGAACCACCCATACGACGTCTTGGGCGTCCGCACGCCGGTAGCGCGGTCCATGGCCACCAGGCCGAACTTCGACGTATAGCCGATGTCCCATTCCCAGTTGTCGATCAGGGTCCAGGTGAAGTAGCCGCCGATCCGCGAGCCGGCTTCCATGGCGCTCTTCACCGCCTCCAGGTGGCGGCGCAGGTACTGGCAGCGGAAGGCGTCGTCGGTCACCGCCGGGCCGTCGCCGAAGGGGTCCGAGCAGCCGTTCTCGGTGATCAGCACGGGCGGGTTGCCATAGTCGCGGCGGACCATCGCCAGCACCTCGGCCAGGCCGGACGGATCGATCTGCCGGCCGAAGGCGTCCAGTTCGGCGCCCTTCGGCGGCGCCCCGATCGCGATGTGGCTGGGACTGGCCAGGTCCAGCTTCACATAGGCGGGGGCGTAGTAGTTGACCCCCAGGAAGTCGATCGGCTGGCGGATGGTCGCCAGATCCCCGTCGCGGACGTGGCCGTCGAGGAAGTCGTCCATCAGCGCCGGATAGGTTCCCTTCAGCAGCGGATCGAGCCAGGCGCGGTTCCACAGGCCGTCCAGGCCGTCGGCCGCCGGCCGGTTCCAGAACGCCAGCGGTCCGCCCGAGGCGCGGCAAGGCTGCAAGGCCTGGGTCGTGCCGATCTTCAGGTCGCCCTGGGCCGCGCGCAGGGCCTGGATCGCCAGGCCTTGGCCCAGGTTCATGTGGTGGGTGGTCGGCCCCAGCAGGGCGATGTCCTTGAGCCCCGGCGCGTGCTCGCCCAGCACATGGCCGAACACCGTGTGCACGGCCGGCTCGTTCAAGGTGATGACATGCTTGAGCCGGTCGCCGAGCCGGCCGGCCACCGCGGCGGCGTAGTCGGCGAAACTCTTGGCGGTGTCGCGCGCGCTCCACCCGCCCTTGTCCTGCAGGGCCTGGGGCAGGTCCCAGTGGAACAGGGTGGCGTAGGGCGTGATCCCCTTGGCCAGACACGCGTCGACCAGGCGCTCGTAGTGATCCAGGCCCGCGGCGTTGACCGTCCCCGCACCGGTGGGCAGCACCCGCGACCAGGCGATCGAGAAGCGGAAGGCCTTCAGGCCCGCCCCGGCGATCAGGTCGACGTCCTCGGCGTAGCGGCGGTAGCTGTCGGTGGCGACGTCGGCGTTCGAGCCGTCCTTGATTCGGCCCGGCTGCTTTTCAAAGGTGTCCCAGATGCTGGGGCCGCGACCGTCGGCGACCGGCGAGCCCTCGGTCTGGAAGGCCGCCGTCGCCACGCCCCAGACGAAGTCCTTCGGAAACTGGCGCGACCGGATCGTCGCCTCGGTCGGTCCGACGCGGTCGCAGCCGCCCAGGCCCAGGCTAGCCGCTCCGCCGATCGTCAGCGCGCCTAGCGTCCTGCGGCTGATGCCGTTGTCGCTCACCTTCGCCCCCTGCCCCACCGGAGGTCGTGCGCCTCCGTGCGTGTCAGGATGAACGCAAAGCGCGAGTTTTGGCTAGAGGGCTCGGCCCGCCCCACCTTCCGTTCATCCCGGCGAATGCTGGGCCCCAGATCCCTTGGCGGTGTGATGGATTGAAAGAACTCAGCGTTTTTTGGCGTCAGCCCCACAGCTAGTCCATCTGGATCCCGGCATTCGCCGGGATGAGCGGCTTATGGGGACTCAGGCAGTCCGTTTTCCGACGATGTAAGCGTCGATCACCCCTTCGAGCTCGGTCAGCGGGACGTTGCCGCCCATCACCACCGCGTCGTCGAAGGTGCGCAGGTCGAAGCGGGCGCCCAGGGCGGCCTGGGCCTTGCCCCGCAGGCGGACGATCTCGCTGTGGCCGACCTTGTAGCCGCAGGCCTGGCCCGGCCAGGCGCAGTAGCGGTCGACCTCGCCCTGCACTTCCTGGCGGGTCGAGCCGTTGGTGGCCACGAACCAGTCGATCGCCTGATCGCGGGTCCAGCGCTTGGCGTGGATGCCGGTGTCGACCACCAGGCGGCAGGCGCGGAAGGCGATGGACTGCAGATAGCCCAGCTGGCCCAGCGGATCGCCGTCATAGGCGCCCAGCTCGTCGGCCAGCTGTTCCGCATAGAGGGCCCAGCCTTCCGAATAGGCGTTGAAGGCCAGCAGCGAGCGGACCAGCGGCAGCTTGTAGGTGTACTCCCCCTGCCAGATGTGGCCCGGCAGGCCCTCGTGATAGGTCAGGGTCGGCAGGCCGTAGCGCGGCCACATGCCCGTGTCGCGCAGGTTGATGTAGTAGTTGCCGGGCACGGTTCCGTCGATCGAGCCGGCCGCCGCGTAGCCGCCGGGCGCGCCGTCCTGAATCTCGACCGGCACGCGCTTGATGACCAGGTTGCCCGGAACCAGCGTGGCGAAGGCGCGCGGCAGGCGGGTGCGGATGTCGGCCACCCGGCCGTTCAGATAAGCCAGGATCTGGGTTCGGCCTTCATCGGTGTTGGGGAACAGGTTCCTGGGGTCCTCGCCCAGCGCCTTCATCCGTGCGCCGACGCTGCCCTGGGTCAGGCCCTGGGCCTTCAGCAGCGTGTCCATGCGCGCGAACAACGCCTTCAGCTGCTCCTCGCCCATCCGGTGGACCTCGTCGGGCGTCAGGCGGCTGGTGGTGCCGGCCCGCAGCGCCCAGGCGTAATAGGCCTCGCCGTTCGGCAGCTTCCAGGCGCCGGCGTCTGAGGTCGCCTTGGCCCGGTGGGCGGTCAGTTCGGCGATCTGGCGGTCCATGGCCGGGGCGATCTTGCCCTCGACGATGGCGGCGGCGCGGCGCGCGTGGTCGCCCGGAAGATCCTTGGCCTTGCGGGCCAGCGAGGTGACCAGGCCCCGGTCGGCGACGGGCTGGGCGCGGGCGCCCTTCTGCTGCTTCAGGGTCTTGTCCAGCAGGAAGTCGGGGGCGATCACCCCCATCGCGCCGTCGTGCTTCAGCCGCGCCGTCTCGCCGTCCAGCTGCGCGGCGTAGAGCTCCAGGCGATGCAAATAGGCCTCGACGTCCGCCGCATTGGCCACGCCGTGCAGGCTGTCCAGGAAGTCCGGCGTCTCGACGAAGGCCCCGGTGTTCTGGGCCACCACATAGGGCGCGTTGCGATAGGACCATTGCGACGACAGGCCGATCGCGTCGCCATAGGGGAAGTCGAAGCCTTCGATGGCCAGTTCGTGGGCCGTCTGGACGACGCCGAGGTCGAGGGCGGCGGCGGGGCTCAGGCCCTTGCGGTCGACCGCCTTCATCCGGGCCACGCGGGCCCTGGCGGCGGCCGCCAGCTTGCTCCGGCCCTCCAGCGAGCGGTCGGTCAGGCTGGACTTCAGGGCCGCGCGCTCGCCCTTGTCCAGACCCAGGGCCGAGGCGTTCTCGGGATATTCCCGCATCAGGTCCTCAGCGACCTGGGCCAGCAGCGCCTCGGCGGCGGCGTCGCCGGGCGCGGCGGCCGCCGCGGCCTTGCCAGCCGTCGCCACGGCCAGTGTCGCGGCGCTCAGCGCCAGGACGTCACGTCGATTGAACTGGCTCACGCTGGCCTCCCGGATTCGCCGGGAAACCTAGCCGAGTTCGCCGGGGACGCCCACGCCCTCGCGCCGAGTCCGTCGGATCAGAACGTGCTGATGCCGAAGGCGTCCGCCAGGCCCTCGTCGGCGCCGGAGCTGGCCGGCGCCTGCCGGACGTTCGAGAGGTCGACCGTGCCCGTGCTGGACAGACGCGACAGCACGAAGCGCGCCGAACGCGCCTCGACCACTGGCAGCAGGAAACCCAGCGAGAAGATCAGGATCAGCACGTTGGTCAGGCTGAGGACGATCAGGTCGACGGCCTTCACCGCGATGGAGAACTGCACCTCGTCGACGCGGATCGCCGTGATCACGGCCCGCATCAGCGCCGCGTGATAGGCGGCGGAAGCCACCACGACGACGAGGATATAGACCAGCAGATAGGCGTAGAGCTTGCCGACCAGAGCCACGTCCGGCGCGCCGCCGGCCTGGGCGTTGGCCATCATCGCCGGCGCCATCAGGGCGATGAAGCCGATATAGCCGAAGAAGCCGACCAGCCAGGCCAGGGTGAACGGGCCATAGAGGCCTTCCTTGTCCGAACGCCGCCAATCCAGCTTCTTGTCGCCGAACGCCAGACCGCCCCACAGCTTGCCCGACAGCCGCATGGTCATGGCCGGCGAGAACCAGCCCAGCGTCACGCAGAACAGCAGGAAATAGCCCAGATAGGACCAGCCGAACTTGGCCGGCGAGCCCGCCAGCTGGAACCGCGTGCCTCGCCAGACGGTGCGACCGGCGACATAGCGGAACGCCATGAACGTCGCCGCGCCCAGCGCCACGATCAGGGCGACGTAGAACGGGATGATCAACAGCATGAACAGTGGGTTGACCACGGTCAGGATGACCAGCGCCACGTAAGGCACGAACAGGATCGCCATGCCCAACAGGAAGCCCAGGAACAGTTCCAGCCCCTTGCCGGTGTAGCTGAAGGCCTCGCCGTTCAGGCTGACCTTCTCCCAGATGCTTCGCCGCGTCGCGGTCTTGGCCCAGAAGCTGTAGACGCCGAGCGTCACCATGTTCAGCAGGCCGTTCTTGATCCCCAGCCCGACGAAGTCCGACGACTTCAGCGTCTGGCCAAACGTCAGCGTCTCGCCCGAGGTGGGCGCGGTCGCGTCGGTCATCAAATTCCCCCGTAGGTCCTAAAGCGCCACTGTGCGCGGGACAAAGCAGTGGGGGCATCGCAACTTCAGGTCAAGCTCTGGCCCGCGACGCCGACGGGCGGAAAGGCGCACGAGCCTTCCCGCCCTGGCCGGATCGCGCCACGCGTTGGGCGCCGTGGGTCAGGCCGCCAGCTTCAGGATCTCGCCCTGGGCCGCCTCCAGCGACTTGCCGCGGGCTTCTTCGCCCAGGGCCACGCCCTCGGCGCGGATGAAACGCAGGTCGGTGACCCCCAGGAAGCCGAACAGGCCTTTCAGGTAGGTCTCCTGGTGGTCCAGGCCGGCGGCGGGCGCGCCCTCGCCGTAGTGGCCTCCCCGCGACGAGGCGATGATCACCGTCTTGTCGCCGGCCAAGCCCTCGGGGCCGTTCTCGGTGTAGCGGAAGGTGCGGCCGGCGACGGCGACGCGATCGATCCAGGCCTTCAGCTGGGTGGAGATCGAGAAGTTGTACATCGGCGCGCCGATCACCACGATGTCGGCGGCCAGGAACTCGTCGAGAGCGGCCTGGCCCGAGGCGATGTCGGCGGCCAGGGCGGCGTTCTCCGGCGTCGCGCCTTGGCCGGCGGCCAGATGGGCGCCCGTCAGGTGGTCCAGCGGCTGGGCGGCCAGGTCCCGGCGGACGATCTCCAGGCCGGGATGCTGTGCGGTCTGGGCGGCGACGATCGCGGCCGACAGCGTGCGGCTCACCGAGCCTGCGCCCAGGATGCTGGAATCGATGTGAAGCAGTTTCATGACCTTGGAACTCCGAAGCGCCCTCTGGCGCGACGAACGATCTAGGCCTTCCCCAACCAGCGCGGCAGCCTATATGATTAGATAATATCCATCGTCAGGACAGATACATGCTGGACGGCGTCACGCTCGATCAGATGCGCACCTTCCTCGCCGCCGCCGACGAGGGCAGCTTCTCGGCGGCCGGCCGCCGGCTGGGGCGCGCCCAGTCGGTGGTCAGCCAGACCCTCGCCAATCTGGAAGGCCAGCTGGGCGTGCGCCTGTTCGACCGGGCCGCCCGCCTGCCGGTGCTGACCGAAGCCGGCCGGGCCCTGGTCGTCGAGGCCCGCGAAGTGGCGGGCCGCATGGACGCCTTCAAGGCCCGCGCCGCCAGCCTCGCAGGCGGACTGGAGCCGGAGGTCTCGATCGTCGTCGACGTGATGTTCCCGATGCACGTCCTGACCCACGCGATCGGCGACTTCCAGGCCCACTTCCCCGACACGGCGCTGCGCGTGCACGTCGAGGCCTTGGGCGCGGTGATGCAGCCCGTCCTGGACGGCCGCTGCGCCTTCGCTGTGATGAGCGCCCTGCCCGACATGCCCGTCACCCTGGTGCGCGAGCAGCTCCAATCGTTGCGCCTGATCCATGTCGCCGCCTCGGACCATCCGTTGGCCGCCTTCAAGGGCCCGGTTCCGACCGAGGAACTGGCGCGCCACGTGCAGTTGGTGTTGACCGATCGCTCGTCTCTGACCCAGGGCCGCGAGTATGGGGTGTTCTCGCCCCGCACCTGGCGCCTGGCCGACCTGGGCGCCAAGCACGCCTTCCTGCTGGCCGGCCTGGGCTGGGGCGGCATGCCGTCGGATCGAGTCGAAGCCGACCTGAAGTCGGGCGCTCTGGTGGAGATCAAGCTGAGCGACGCGCCCGCCGCGGGCTTCATCATGCCCTGGTACGCCGCCCACCGCCCCGACGCCCCGCCCGGACCGGCGGGACGTTGGCTGATCGAGCGGCTGAAGGAGACGGCGGAACGGTGTCCGCCTCAGGTATGAGCGCTGGGTGCGCGGCCTGGTCCACCGTGTTAATCTCGCCCCATGAACGCGCCCGTTCGCCCCTCCGCTGACCTGCCCCGCCGGCTGTTCACCACGCAGGACGTGTTCCGCATGGTCGAGGCCGGCGTGATGCAGGAGGACGAGAATGTCGAGCTGATCGGGGGGGAGCTCGTGGTCATGGCCGCCAAGAGGAACGACCACGAAATTGCCAAGAGCGCCCTGCTCCGCTGGCTGGCGCGCAAGGCCTCCGACAACCTGATCCTCGGCGTCGAGACCACGCTCTACCTGGCAGAAATGCTGTTCGTAGAACCCGACCTGATGCTCTATCCGCGCGCCTTCAAGCCGCAGGAACTGTCGGGCGGCGATGTCACCTTGTTGATCGAGGTCAGCGACGACAGCCTGTCGCGCGACCTGGGCCTGAAGGCGGCGATCTACGCCGACCATGGCGTGCGCGACTATTGGGTGGTGGATGTCGAAGCGCGGCGGGTGATCGTCCATCGCGATCCAACGGACGAGGGCTATCGATCGGTTCGGTCGTTCGAGGCTGACATGGAGGTGGCGGCGTTGCTGGCGCCGGAACTGGCAATAAGGTTGGCCAGCTTGCTGGACTAAGCTCGTCGAGCTTCAAGGCCCCCGACAGGGCAGGCCCAAGCCCCCGGAACCTCGCCCCCCGACCTCACGCCTTGCGGACACGCACCCCCTGGGTGGGCTTCGTCCTGATCTGAACCGCGCCGGCCTCCGAGCTTCGGATTTCGAAAAGGCCGACCTTGGTCACGAGGTCGCTTAGTTTGGCCTGACCGTAGGTTCGTGGATCGAAATCGGGCGCGAGGATCGCAAGTTGCTGGCCGACCCGGCCCAAGGGTATCCAGCCGCCCCCTTCGTCCACATCCAGCTGGGCCAGGGCCGTTCGGATCAGGGGGACCGCCGCGGTCGGCGGCTGACGCGCCGAAACGAGGGTGGTGGGCACGTGGTCGGGCGATATCGGGGCCAAAGCCTCGGGCAGCAGGTTCTCGGTATAGACGAACCGGCTGCAGGCCTGCCGGAAGCTCTCCGGGGTCTTGCGTTCCCCAAAGCCGTAGACATCGACGCCCTGCTCGCGAATGCGAGCCGCCAGCCTGGTGAAATCGCTGTCTGACGACACCAGACAGAATCCGTCGAAGCGGCCCGCGTGCAGCAGGTCCATGGCGTCGATCACCAGGGCGATGTCCGACGCGTTCTTGCCCGGTGTATGGGCGAAGTTCTGGTAGGGCATGATCGCGTGGACGGACAGCACGTCCGTCCATCCCTTCAGGCGCGGGGTCGAGAAGTCGCCATAGATCCGTCGGAGGCTGGCTTCCCCGATCTTGGCGATTTCCTGGAACAGCCCCGGCGCGATGCGGGGAGACGCATTGTCCGCGTCGATGAGCACGGCAAGGCGAGGAGCGCGCTGTTCAGCCATGGCGCTGATGTTACCGCAAAGTGAGGCATAGGACACGCGGAGGTCGCGTGGCGTCGCCCGCCCAGCACCCACCCGCGGCTAGCCTCCGTTTTATGGCCCTAAGCCGCCTCGCCCCGCGCCCTCGCGCCCGGGTCGTAGTTGAGGATCGGCGACAGCCATTTCTCGGCCATGGCCACATCCCAGCCTTTTCGGCGGGCATAGTCCTCGACCTGGTCGAGATCGACCTTGCCGACCCCGAAATAGTGCGACTGCGGGTGGCTGAAATAGAAGCCCGACACGGCCGCGCCGGGACTCATGGCGTAGCTTTCCGTCAGGATCATGCCGGTGGCCGCCTCGGCGTCCAGCAGCTTGAACAGCGTGCCCTTCTCGGTGTGGTCGGGCTGGGCCGGATAGCCGGGGGCCGGGCGGATGCCCTGGTACTTCTCGGCGATCATCACGTCGACGTCGCGCGACTCGTCCGGCGCATAGCCCCACAGCTCGACGCGGGCCTTGTAGTGCAGCCACTCGGCGAAGGCCTCGGCCAGGCGGTCGGCCAGGGCTGAGGCCATGATGGCGCTGTAGTCGTCGCCGGCGTCCTTGAAGCGCTTGACGATCTCATCCTCGCCGTGGCCGGCGGTGACGGCGAAACCGCCCATGTAGTCGGGGCCTTGCCCGATCGGCGCGACGAAATCGGCCAGGGCCAGGTTGGCCTTGCCCTCGGACTTGTCCATCTGCTGGCGCAGGGTGAACAGGCGGGCCAGCTGGGTCGAGCGGCTTTCGTCCGTGTAGAGGACGATGTCGTCGCCGTCGGCCTGGGCCGGCCAGAAGCCGACCACGCCCTTGGCCCCGAACCACTTCTCGGCCACCACCTTGTCGAGCATGGCGCGGGCGTCGCGATAGAGGTCGGTGGCCGCCTGGCCGACCACGTCGTCCTCCAGGATCTGCGGGAAGCGGCCGATCAGCTCCCAGCTGGCGAAGAACGGCGACCAGTCGATGAACGGGACCAGCTCTTCCAACGACGGCTCGAAGGTCCGCGCGCCGATGAAGGTCGGCTTGGGCGGCGTATAGCCTTCCCAGTCGATGGCGAACTTGCGCTTGCGGGCGTCGCTGATCTTGGTGCGCGCCTTGGCCGTCTGGCCGCGGGCGTACTGCTCGCGGATGCGGACATATTCGGCCCGCGTCTCGGCCTGCAGGCGGTCGCGCTCGCTCGCCGACAGCAGCCCCGAGACCACGCCCACCGCCCGGCTGGCGTCCAGCACATAGGTCGTCGAGCCGTTGCGATAGGCCGGCTCGATCTTGACCGCCGTGTGGGTGCGGCTGGTGGTGGCCCCGCCGATCAGCAGCGGCATGGTGAACCCCTGGCGCTCCATCTCCGAGGCCACGAACACCATCTCGTCCAGCGACGGGGTGATCAGGCCCGACAGGCCGATCATGTCGACATTGTGCTTGCGCGCTTCGTCGAGGATGCGGTCGGCCGGCACCATCACGCCGAGGTCGATGACCTCGTAGTTGTTACATTGCAGCACGACGCCGACGATGTTCTTGCCGATGTCGTGGACGTCGCCCTTGACCGTGGCCATCAGGATGCGGCCGGCCTGCTCGCGCGGCTTGCCGGCCTTCTCGGCCTCCATGAACGGCTCCAGCCAGGCCACGGCCTGCTTCATGACGCGGGCCGACTTGACCACCTGCGGCAGGAACATCTTGCCCGAGCCGAACAGGTCGCCGACGACGTTCATGCCGTCCATCAGGTGGCCTTCGATGACGTGCAGCGGCCGCTCGACGGACAGGCGGGCTTCCTCGGTGTCCTCGTTGATGAACTCGGTAATGCCGTTGACCAGGGCGTGGGTGATGCGCTCGTTCACCGTGCCCTTGCGCCATTCCAGATTGGCGGTCTGAGCCTGGCTCTTGTCGCCCTTGTAGCGCGGGGCCATGTCGACCAGGCGCTCGGTGTTGGAGACGTTGGTGCGCTGCGGGCGGTTGAGGATCACGTCCTCGACGGCCTCGCGCAGCTCCGGATCCAGGGCGTCATAGACCGGCAGGTCGCCGGCGTTGACGATGCCCATGTCCATGCCCGCCGCAATGGCGTGGTACAGGAACACCGAGTGGATGGCCCGCCGCACCGGCTCGTTGCCGCGGAAGCTGAATGAGACGTTCGACACCCCGCCCGAGATTCGGGCGTAGGGGCAGCGCTTCTTGATCTCGCGCGTGCCCTCGATGAAGTCGACGGCGTAGTTGTCGTGCTCCTCGATCCCCGTCGCCACCGCGAAGATGTTGGGGTCGAAGATGATGTCTTCCGGCGGGAAGCCCACCTTGTCGACCAGGATGGTGTAGGCCTTCTCGCAGATCTCGATCTTGCGGGCGGCGGTGTCGGCCTGGCCGACCTCGTCGAAGGCCATGACCACCACGGCCGCACCGTAGCGCAGGCACAGCTGGGCCTGCTCGATGAACTTGGCCTCGCCTTCCTTCATCGAGATCGAGTTGACGATGGCCTTGCCCTGCACGCACTTCAGGCCGGCCTCGATCACCTCCCACTTGGAGCTGTCGATCATCACCGGCACCCGGGCGATGTCGGGCTCGGCGGCCATCAGGTTCAGGAAGGTGACCATGGCCTGCTTGGAGTCCAGCAGGCCCTCGTCCATGTTGACGTCGATGACCTGGGCGCCGGCCTCGACCTGCTGGCGGGCCACCGACAGCGCGGCCGAATAGTCGCCCTCGACGACCAGCTTCTTGAACTTGGCCGATCCGGTGACGTTGGTGCGCTCACCGATGTTGACGAAGACGGGTCTCATGGGCGTGTACTCAAGGTCGTTTGCAGGGCGGCGATCTGGGCGAGCCACGCGTCGTGGTCGTCCCCCTCCTGCCAGAGTTCGTCGAGTTCGGAGGCTGGAGCGACAACGCGCGCCAGGGCGGATCGGGCCAGGGCGACCGCGCCTTCTGGCGGCGCGCCGAGGGCGGCTTTCAGCTCGCGATGGTTGTCGGGCAGGATCGCCACGTCGCCGACCGACGCCGCGACGATGGCGGCGGCCGCCACGGCGATCGAGCCCTCCGGCGCTTCCAGATAGCCCGCCGTCTTGGTGACGTAGTCGAGCGCCTGCACGACGGTGCGCCACTCCGGCGCCTCGGCCAGGTCGTCGATGAAGTCCAAGGCGTCGTCGTTGTCGAAAGGTCCGTTGGCCCAGGCTTCCATGATCAGGCCGCCCCCTCGCTGACGCGTCCGGCGCGGGCGACCGCCAGGGCGATCTGACCGTCCAGGAAATCCTTGAACGCGATCCCCTGGGCCTTCAGCGACTTTGGATACAGCGAGGCCGCCGTCATGCCCGGCAGGGTGTTGATCTCCAGGAAGATCGGGCCGTCCAGCGTGACGATGAAGTCGCTGCGTGAATAGCCGCCCGCCCCCACGGTCTTGTGGGCCTTCAGGGCGGCCTCCTGCATGGCGGCGTTGACCTGCGGCGCGAAGGTGGCCGGGCAGATCTCTTCCGTCGTCTTGGCCAGGTACTTGCCGACATAGTCGAACGCGCCGTCGGCGGGGCGGATCTCGACCGGCGGCAGGGCGAAGACCTGGCCGTCCTGCTCCAGCACCCCGCAGGTGGCCTCGGCCCCGGCCACGAACGGCTCGATGACGTAGGCCTCGCGGGCGGCGGCGGCCTTGAGCTTTTCAAGATCGGCGGCTTCGTTGACGAAGATCAGGCCGTAACTGGAGCCGTCGGCCACCGGTTTGGCGACCAGCTTGCCGTACTTCGCCAGCGCCGCCGGGGCGTCGGCCAGGGCCACCGTCGAGGGCGCGACGACGCCGGCCTTGGCCACGGCGGCCTTGGTGGCGATCTTGTCGAAGGCCAGGCGGCTGGAGGCCGAGTCCGAACCGGTGAAGGCCACGACGCGCGCCTCGCACAGAGCCGCCAGGTCGCCGTTCTCGGCCGCGCCGCCGTGCATGCCCAGCACCAGCACGCGGTCCTCGGCCTTGGCCTTGTCGAGCGCGGCTTCGATCCCGCCGATCGGCGCGCCTTCGGTCGGCAGGTCGATCTCGAACGGCCGCTCGTGGGCCTGCAGCACCGCGTCGCTGGCGACATAGACCTGGTCGTCGGGCGCCCAGAACCACAGGTCGGCGTCCGGCAAGGCCTTGGCCAAGGCCTTGGCGCTGGCCACCGAGACCAGGCGCTCGCGGCTCATGCCGCCAAAGAGGATCGTCGTGCGCATCGTGAAAGGTCTCAAGCCAGCTCGAACGGTTCCAGACCCGCCAGGCGCATGGCCTTGGGGCGCTCGGGGATGGCGCGGGGCGTCAGGCCGCGCACCTCGTCGGCCACATGCCGGATGTGGTCGGGGGTGGTGCCGCAGCAGCCGCCCAGGATGTTGACGATGCCGTCCTTGGCCCACTCATGCAGTTGGTGGCCGGTCTGATGCGGTTCTTCGTCATACTCGCCCATGGCGTTGGGCAGGCCGGCGTTGGGATAGGCGGCGACCAGGGTGTCGGCGATGCGGGCCATCTCGGCGATGTGCGGTCGCATCAGGTCGGCGCCCAGGGCGCAGTTGAAGCCCACCGCGAACGGCTTGCAGTGCTTGATCGAGTTCCAGAACGCCTCGGCCGTCTGGCCCGACAGGGTGCGGCCCGAGCGGTCGGTGATGGTGCCGCTGATCCAGATCGGCAGCTCCTCGTGGCCCTCGTCGCGCAGGTCCAGGATCGCCTTGATCGCGGCCTTGCAGTTGAGGGTGTCGGTGATGGTCTCGATCAGGAACAGGTCGACCCCGCCCTCGTACAGCGCCGCCACCTGCTCGCGATAAGCCTGATAGACCTGGTCGAAGGTCACCTTGCGCGCGCCCGGATCGTTCACGTCCGACGACATCGACAGCATGACGTTCAGCGGCCCGATCGAGCCGGCGATGAAGCGCGGCTTGTCCGGATGCTCGGCCAGCCAGCGGTCGGCGACCTGGCGGCCGATGCGGGCCCCTTCGTAGTTGATGTCACGCACGACGGCCGCGTCCAGGCCGTAGTCGGCCTGGGCGATGGTGGTGCCCGAGAAGGTGTTGGTCTCGGAGATGTCGGCGCCGGCGGCGAAATAGGCGTCGTGCAGCTCGGCCACCAGGTCGGGCCGCGTCAGGCACAGGATGTCGTTGTTGCCCTTCATCTGGCCGTCGTAGTCGGCGAAGCGCTCGGCGCGATAGTCGGCCTCGGTCAGCTTCTTCTTCTGGAACATCACGCCCCACGAGCCGTCGAGGATCAGGATGCGTTCCTTGGCGGCGGCCTTGAGGGCGGCGATGCGTCCGGCCCGGGTGGTGAGATCGGTCATGGTCGGCTCCTGCCGGAAGGTGGGGCTCCGGCCGTTCGGGTCTTTCTAGCGCTTCGCGAGGAAGCGGGACTCAATTTCGCGCCTTCGCGCACGTGTCACGGCTTGCGGGCGGCCTGCTGGCGGGCCAGCTCCTTGTCGAACGCCTCTTCCGAGGTCGCCGCATAGCGCGCCAGCTCGGTCGGGTCGATGAAGGCGTTGACGTCGCCGGCCAGCATCTTCCTGCGCTTGGCCAACAGACCGCCCTGCTCCTCGTGGCTGGGCAGCATCACGTCGGTCGGCAGCGCCTTCAGCGTGGCGAAGGTGGCGCGATAGTCGGCGACGATGGTCCTGTAGGTCTTGTTGCCCACCAGCACGTTGCCGGCCACCGAGGCTGAACAGGGGAAGGTGACGTTCAGCGGCCGGCCCCGGTCGACCACCTGGGTGGTCCAGGTGGTGCAGCCGATCGTATGGCCCGGCGTCAAGTGGGCGATCAGGGTGGTCTCGCCCAGCTTCAGCTTCTGGCCGTCGCCGAACCCCTTGTCGACCTTGACCGGCGCGAACGGCGTCAGCCCATTGTCGTTGTCGCCGAAGTGCTGGCCCTTCTTCAGGGCCGGCTCGTCCGGCCGCGAGGCCCAGACCTTGGCGCCGGTGTCGGCCTTCAGCTGGGCCAGCCCGCCGGCGTGGTCGAAATGGGCGTGGGAGTTGATCAGGACCTTCACGTCCGAGAGCTTGAAGCCCAGGGCCTGGATGTTGGCCTCGATCAGCTTGGCGCCCGCCGGCGACGGCCCGCTGTCCAGCAGCACGTGGCCTTCCGACGACGAGATCAGCCAGGCCGACAGTCCTTCGGACCCGACATAATAGATGTTGCCGACCACCCGGTAGGGGCGGATGGGCTTGGACCAGTTGGCCGGATCGGCGGCGAACGCCGTCGCGCCCGGCGCGAAGACCGCCAGGGCGACGACCGCCAGCAGGATCGACGCCGCGCGTTTCACGCCGCGGCCTCCGCCGAGATCGGGGACGGCGCCGGCGCGACCTCGCGCACGCCCAGCACGCGGCAGATCGCATAGACCAGGTCAGCCCGGTTCAGGGTGTAGAAGTGGAAGTCGGAAAAGCCCTGCTCCTGCAGCTTGGCGCACATCTCCGAGGCCACCGAGCAGGCGATCAGCCGGCGGGTGTCGGCGTCCTCGTCCAGGCCGTCGAACAGATTGGCCAGCCAGCCGGGCACCGCCGTCTGGCAGGCGGCCGACATCTTCACCAGGCCCTTGAAATTGGTCACCGGCATGACGCCCGGCACGATCGGGATGGTGATCCCGGCCGCTCGCACCTTGTCGACGAAGCGCAGGAAGGCGTCGGTGTCGAAGAAGAACTGGCTGATGGCCAGGGTGGCGCCGGCGTCGACCTTGGCCTTCAGCACCTCGATGTCGTGCGCGATCGACGGGCTTTCGGGGTGCTTTTCCGGATAGACCCCGACCATCACCTCGAACGGGGCGATGGC
The DNA here is from genome assembly GCF_031457295.1 of Caulobacter sp. BE254. Lineage (NCBI taxonomy): Bacteria > Pseudomonadati > Pseudomonadota > Alphaproteobacteria > Caulobacterales > Caulobacteraceae > Caulobacter > Caulobacter sp. BE254. Next base: position 234,901 of record NZ_JAVDWJ010000007.1, read on the forward strand.
CCTCAGGGCCGCCGTCAGCTCGGTGGCGTTCCTGTAGCCGTCCTCGCGGGGCGCGTAGACGCCGCCGATGCCGCCCTCGCCGGGAGGCGGGTCGCCGCGCAGCGACACCACGTGGCGCACGCCGGTCTCCCAGTATTCGCGGATCACCTCGTCGACCTCGGCGCGGCTGGCGCCGACGCAGGTCAGGTGGGCGGCGGGCTTGAGGCTGGTCTCGTCCAGGATGCGCTTGACCGTGCGGTGGGTGCGCTCGCGCGTCGAGCCGCCGGCCCCGTAGGTGACCGAGACGAAGGCCGGGTCCAGCGGGGCCAGGCGGTTGATCGCCGCCCACAGGTTCTGCTCCATCTGCTCGGTCTTGGGCGGGAAGAACTCGAACGAGACGCGCGGGCGGTCGGTGCGCTCGCCCGCGCGAGCGACCGGGCCGATGACGCGGCGGGCGTGAGACGGGCTGGCGGACGGGCTGGCGGGCGGGGTCATGCGGCGCTTCTCTCGGCGGATTTCACGGCGGGACGGCGGGCCGTCCAGATCTTGACGGTAAGCCCCTCGGCCGAGGTCGGCGGCAGGGCGATGTTGCTGTCCGGGACCAGGCCCGCGGCCTCGATCCACGGCAGGATCTCGACGTCGGCGAAGCCCAGGCGGCGGTGCTGGTGGACCTCGCGCAGGAACTCGTGCTCGTGCGGCGCGAAATCGGCGATCAGCAGCAGGCCGCCGGCGGCCACCAGGCGCGCGGCCTCGGCCACCGCCGCGGCGGGATCGCCCAGATAGTGCAGCACCTGGTGCACGGTCACCAGGTCGGCGCAACCGCCCGGCAGGCCGGTGGCGAAGATGTCGCCGTGGCGCAGCTCGCAGCGCGCCAGGCCGGCCTTGGCCACCTCGTCGCGGGCGATGTTGAGCATCTGCTGCGACAGGTCCAGGCCCAGGGCCGCGCCGGCCCGCCGGCCGAACAGCGTCAGCATGCGGCCCGAGCCCGCGCCCAGATCGACCATCTCGTCGAAAGGCCCCTCGCCGGCCGCCTTCAGGATGGCGTCCTCAACCTCGGCCTCGTCGACATAGAGCGAGCGGATCTCGTTCCAGCGGGCGGCGTTGCGGGCGAAATAGGCCTGGGCGCCGGCGGTGCGCTCGGCCCGCACCAGGGTCAGCTTTTCGGCGTCGGCCCGGACTGTCGCGTCGTCGGCGTCGATCAGGCTCAGCGCCTGGTCGATCAGCACGCGGCCCGGCGACTTCAGCGCCAGGCGGTAGAAGACCCAGGCGCCGTCGGGGAAACGCTCGACCAGCCCGGCCTCGGCCAGCAGCTTCAGATGCCGCGACACCCGCGGCTGGCTCTGGTCGAGGATGCGGCACAGCTCCAGCACCGACAGCTCCTCGGTCGCCAGCAGGGCCAGCACTCGCAGGCGGGTCGATTCCCCTGCCGCGCGCAGCAAATCCACAACCTGTTCGGCCGACGTCTTCATGGGGATATAAAGATATCTTTATGTCCCGTTTGGCAAGCGAAATCCGACCAGGCCGCGACCGCCACGACCGAAATCCCGGCGGCCCGGCGCGGCAAACTATGCCTCTGGAGACGGCTTCGACGGCTCCCAAAGCTCAATCTTCACCCCGGCCGGGTCGATCAACCAGGCGAACTTCCCCATGTCCTCGTCCTGCCGCCCCGTCGGCTCCACGCCCTCGACGGCCGCCTTGGCCAGCACGCCGTCCAGGTCGTCGACGATGAAGTTGATCATGAACGGCGCCTGGGACGGTTCGAAATAGCGGGTGTCGGCGGCGAACGGCGACCAGTTGGCGAAGCCGGTCTTGAGAGACTTGAACATGACCCCGCCCCAGTCCTGCACCTCGAACCCCAGCACCCGGGCGTACCAGTCGCGGACCGCGGCCGGGTCCTCGGCCTTGAAGAACACCCCGCCCAACCCCAGCACCTTGGCCATCCGGACCTCCTCGGCGTTGCGGATATCCCGCGCGCGCAATCCTTGGCCCAAGTGTGTGACTAGGTCGGATCGACATCAAGGCCGTGCGTGGTCCTCGTCCTTCGACAAGCTCAGGATGAGGACCAATTACATGCCCGAGCAGTAGAAAACCTCATCCTGAGCTTGTCGAAGGACGAGGTTTTCGGTCTCCGAAGCCCTAGCCGTCCACCGGCGAGGCCAGGGCCTCGCCCTTGAAGAACCGCCGCAGGTTCTCGACCGTCAAGCCGACCATGGCCGGGATGCTGTCCAGGGTCGCCCCGGCGGTGTGGGGGGTCAGCACCGTGTGCGGCACGCCGGCCCAGCGCGAGGCCGGGGTCGGTTCGTGATCGAACACGTCCAGCCCCGCCATGCCCAGCCGACCGTCCTTCAGCGCGGCGATCAGGGCGTCCTCGTCGACCAGCGAGCCGCGCGCCACGTTGACCAGCAGGCCCTGCGGCCCCAGGGCCTCGATGACCGCCTGGTTGATCAGGTGACGGTTGTTGGCGTCCGGCCGGGCGCAGACCACCAGGATGTCGCTGTCGCGGGCCAGGTCCAGCAGGCTTTTGGCGCGCGGGCGGTCAGTGTCCTTCGGACGCGGCGCCCACCACGAGACCTTCAGCTCGAACGCATCCAGCCGCCGGGCGACGGCCTCGCCGATATGGCCCAGGCCGACGATGCCCGCCTTGCGGCCGCGCAGGCCGTGGCGAGGGCTCATCCGCTCCATGCTGGTCCAGTGGCCGCTGCGCAGCTTCTGGTCGCCCTCGACGATGCCGCGCCAGGCGGCCAGGACCAGGCCCACGGCGTGGTCGGCGACGTCGGCGGCGTTGAGGCCCGTCGAGTGGGTGACGGCGATGCCGTGCTGCTTGCACCACGGCACGTCGACGCCGTCATAGCCGACGCTAACGCAGGCGATCAGGCCCAGTCGCGGCATCTCCGACAGCAGGTCCTTGGCCAGCACCAGCTCGCCGGCGTGGACGATGGCTCGCACCTGTCGCCCCGGCCCATCCAGGAACGCCAGGTGGTCGGGATAGTCCCAAAGCCTGTGCACCTGGTAAGCCCCCTCGAGCAGCGGCTGCAGCGGCATCAGCATCTCGTGCGAGAGGACGATGTGGGGCTTCTCGGCGGGCGTTTGGGGCATGCTGTTCTCCATCCCGGATAACGCGCGCGACCAACACGGGCCGCGCCTCCGCGATCTGTTCCTGAAAGATCGGGATCAGTTTCGCCAGATCAAGCTACTCCAGTTCCTGGCGAACGCTATTGGCCGCCAGGTCCCGGAATAGTGATCACGCAAGGCTTCATGCCGCCCCTCGACGAACGCCTTGATCATCTTGTCTCCGGGCCGGGCGGGGAATCGGCCTCTCAAAACCCCCTCGCATGGACCCAGGTTCCGACGGTCGCAAAGGTCAAGCTGTGAACTGCGGTCACGCTCAGGGGTTTTGTTGAGCGACGCGATCCCGTGGACGCGCCAGTTCTGGAGAACCTCCCCATGATGATCAGAACCCTCGCCGCCGGCGTCGCGCTGGCCGTGCTCGTCGCCGGAGCCGCCTCGGCCGCGCCCCAGTCCAAGGGCTCGACCGCCGCGGCCAGTCCCCCGCAGCCGATCCCCTACAGCCAGTTGGACGCCTATCTGAAGGCCTCGCCCAAGGTCCGGGCCAGCAAGGACTGGTGGAGCGGCTCGGCCTCGACCGGCATGTCGACCGACACCTCGGCCACGGCGCCCGCTACCGACACCTCGGCCTCGACGTCGAGCTCGACCTCGACGACCCCCGACGGCTCGGTGAACCCGCCGACCTCATCGACCATGCCGTCGGACTCCTCGACCAGCATGCCGGCCACCCCGCCGACCATGCCGGACGCCTCGACCCCGGCCCCGGGTTCGAACCTTCCCTCGACCACGACGCCCGGCGCGCCGACCGAACCGAAATAGGCTTGGGCCCGAACGACGACGGGGCGGCCCTCGCAGGCCGCCCCGTTGCGCGTTAGACGATCCGTTCGCCTTATCGCGCGAACTTCTGGAACTTGATGCGCTTGGGGATCAGGCTGTCGGCGCCCAGGCGGCGCTTCTTGTCTTCCTCGTACATCTCGAAATTGCCCTCGAACCATTCGACGTGGCTGTCGCCCTCGAAGGCCAGGATGTGGGTGGCCAGACGGTCCAGGAACCAGCGATCGTGGCTGATGACCACGGCGCAGCCGGCGAACTCTTCCAGCGCCTCTTCCAGGGCCTGCAAGGTCTCGATGTCCAGGTCGTTGGTCGGTTCGTCGAGCAGCAGCAGGTTGCCGCCGGTGGCCAGGGTCTTGGCCAGGTGGACGCGGTTGCGCTCACCGCCCGACAGCAGGCCGACCTTCTTCTGCTGGTCGGCGCCCTTGAAGTTGAAGCTGCCGACATAGGCTCTGGAATTGATCTCGCGCTTGCCGACAACCATCACGTCGGTGCCGCCCGAAACTTCCTGCCAGATGGTCTTGTTCGGATCCAGGGCGTCGCGGCTCTGGTCGACGTAGGACAGCTTGACCGTCTCGCCGACCTTGACCGTGCCCTGGTCGGGCTGTTCGCGGCCGGTGATCAGCTTGAACAGCGTCGACTTGCCGGCGCCGTTCGGACCGATAACGCCGACGATGCCGTTGGGCGGCAGCTTGAACGACAGGTCCTTGAACAGCACCTTGTCGCCGTATTCCTTCTCCAGGCCGGTGACTTCCAGCACCAGGTTGCCCAGGCGCGGGCCGGGCGGGATCTGGATGTGCGCCTGGGTCTGGGCGGCGCGGGCGTTCTCCTGCGCCGAGACCATTTCCTCGTAGCTCGCCAGGCGGGCCTTAGACTTGGACTGGCGGGCCTTGGGCGAGCTGCGCACCCATTCCAGTTCGCGGGTCAGCGCGCGTTGGCGGCTGTCGGACTCCGACTGCTCCTGCACGACGCGCTTGGTCTTCTGCTCCAGCCAGCCAGAGTAGTTGCCCTCGTAGGGGATGCCCTTGCCGCGATCGAGCTCCAGCGTCCACTTGGTGACCTGGTCCAGGAAGTAGCGATCGTGGGTGACCAGGATCACGCAGCCCGGGAAGTTTTCCAGGTGATGCTGCAGCCAGGCCACCGACTCGGCGTCCAGGTGGTTGGTCGGTTCGTCCAGCAGCATGATGTCGGGCTTGCTGAGCAGCAGGCGGGCCAGGGCGATGCGGCGCTTCTCGCCGCCCGACAGGTTTTCGATATTGGCGTCGTTGGGCGGGCAGCGCAGGGCGTCGATGGCCATCTCGACCTTGGAGTCGATGTCCCACAGGTCGCGGGCGTCGATGATCTCCTGGAGCTTGGTCATTTCCTCCATCAGCTCGTCGGAATATTCCTCGCCGAGCTTGTTGGCGGCCGCGTTGTAGCGGTCGAAGATCTGCTTGTCCTCGCAATCGGCGATGACGTTGCCCCAGACGTCCAGCGTCGGGTCCAGCACCGGCTCCTGCGGGAGGTAGCCGCGGCGGATGCCCTCGGCGGCCTTGGCCTCGCCCGAGAACTCCTTATCGATCCCGGCCATCACCTTCAGCAGGGTCGACTTGCCCGAGCCGTTGACGCCCACGACGCCGATCTTGGCGTCGGAATAGAACGACAGCCAGATGTTCTCGAAGACCTTCTTGCCGCCGGGATAGGCCTTGGTCAGGCCTTGCATCTGGAAAATATATTGCTGAGCCATGGGGGGCGTCGGCCTCTTCGGTATCCGGGATCGGGGGGTCGGGCGCTCAGATAGCGTCCGGGGCGGGATTCCGCAATGTTCCCGGCGGGTTTCGGCGAGCGCCTTACGTCCTTCGAGGCTCGGCTCCGCCTCGCACCTCAGGATGAGGAAGTCAGAAGCAGCAAGGCTCCTCATCCTGAGGCGCCTGCGAAAGCGGGCCTCGAAGGACGCACGGCCGCCGTCACCACACCGTCGCCGTTCCGTCGGAAACCCGACACGGAACTGTCGGCGCGCTGTCGTCGAGCGCTGTTACCGCACCTCCCCAAGCCGGCGCCGCTCCCCTTGAGCGTCGGCATGGGGATACAAGCATGAAACGACACCTGATGCTGGGCGGGGCCTTCTGCGCCTTGCTGCTGGCCGCGCCGCACCTGGCCCTGGCCGCCGAACCCGCCGCCGTCGCGGCTACCGCCGACGCCGCTGGCGCCGACGCCACCGAAGTCGACGCCGTCGTCGTGCTGGGCCAGGGCCAGAGCCGCTCGGTCCAGATGCTGAGCTCGCAGGCCCTGTCGCTGGAAGCGGCCGGGACCAGCCCGATCAAGGCCGTCGCCAAGCTGCCCGGCGTCAACTTCCAGTCGGCCGACGCCTTCGGCGCCTACGAGTGGTCGACCCGCATCTCGATCCGCAGCTTCAACCAGAACCAGCTGGGCTTCACCCTGGACGGCGTGCCGCTGGGCGACATGAGCTACGGCAACTACAACGGCCTGCACATCAGCCGCGCCATCGGGTCGGAGAACATCGGCACGGTCGAACTGGCCCAGGGGTCGGGCGCGCTCGACACCGCCTCGACCTCGAACCTTGGCGGGGCGCTGAAGTTCACCTCGCGCAAGCCGTCGGAGACGTTCGGCGTCCTGGCCGCGGCCACCGGCGGGTCCGACAACACCTGGCGCGGCTTCGTGCGCCTGGACACCGGCGTCCTGCCCAGCGGAGCCACCGCCTATCTCAGCTATTCCAAGCAGGAAGGCGACAAGTGGAAAGGCGAGGGCCAGCAGAACCAAGAGCAGGTCAATTTCAAGATCGTCCAGCCGGCCGGCCCGCTGACGATCACCGCCTGGGCCAACGGCTCCAAGCGTCGCGAGAACGACTACCAGGACCTGTCGCTGGGCATGATCAAGCGGCTCGGCTACGGCTGGGACAACATCTCGGGAGACTGGGCCAAGGCGGTGCGGGTCGCCGACGTCGGCAACAACCGCGGCGACTCCGGCGCTCCGCCGACCAACCCGGCGGCCGGTACGGCCTATCCGTCGCCGATCGCCACCCTGGACGACGCCTATTTTGACGCCGCCGGCCTGCGGGACGACGTGATCGGCGCGGTGACCGTCGACGCCGACGTCAACGAACACCTGAGCCTGTCGGGCACGGCCTACGGCCACAGCAACAACGGCCAGGGCCTGTGGTACACGCCCTACGTCCCCTCGCCCAACGCCTACACGCCCGGCGCCACCACCAACAACGCGCCGATCTCGGTCCGCACCACCGAGTACGACATCAACCGCGCGGGCCTGATCGGCGCGGCGACCCTGACCCTGGGCGGCCACAAGGTCGAAGGCGGCTGGTGGTACGAGGACAACGACTTCAACCAGGCCCGCCGCTTCTACGGCCTGGACCGCGCCGCCCCGCAACGCGACAGCCTGGAGTTCCAGTCCAACCCGTTCGCCACCCAATGGGCCTACCGGTTCCAGACCCTGACCAGCCAGTTCCACCTGCAGGACACCTGGTCGGTGACCGACGCCTTCACGATCAACGCCGGCTTCAAGTCGCTGCGGGTCAAGAACGCGGCCACCACCAGCGTCGCCCCCGCCAGCGGGGCGATCACAGGCTCCATCGTCTCCAAGGACAGCTTCCTGCCGCAGGTGGGCGCGACCTGGCGGATGAACGACAACCACGAGTTCTTCGGCTCCTATTCCGAGAACATCCGCGCCTTCGTCGCCGCGGCCACCAGCGGACCGTTCTCGACCACCCAGGCCGGGTTCAACGCCATCCGAGGCACCCTGAAGCCGGAATCGTCCAAGACCGTCGAACTGGGCTGGCGCTTCCACAACGAGACGCTGCAGGCCGTGGTCGACGTCTACCATGTCGACTTCGAGAACCGTCTGCTGGCCACCCAGGCCGGCGCGGGCATCGTCGGCAACCCGTCGGTCCTGGCCAATGTCGGCAGCGTCGAGAGCCAGGGCTTCGAGGTCGCCGGCACGTGGCGCTTCCTGCCCGACTGGTCGCTGTTCGTCTCCTACGCCTATAACGACTCGACCTACAGCGACGACGTGTTCAACGGCGCCGGCGCCCTGGTGGCCCGCACCGCCGGCAAGAACACGGTCGACACGCCCAAGACCCTGCTGAAGACCGAGCTGTCGTACGAGCACGCCGGCTTCTTCGCCAAGGTCTCGGCCAACTACACCGACAAGCGGTTCTTCACCTACACCAACGACCAGAGCGTGCCGTCCTACACCCTGGTCGACCTGACGGCCGGCTATCGCTTCCAGGGCGAGGGCTGGACCAAGGGCCTGGAGGTTCAGGCCAACATCACCAACCTGACGGACGAGGACTATGTCTCGACCATCGGTTCGAACGGGTTCGGCAATTCGGGCGACAACCAGACGCTGCTGGCCGGCGCGCCTCGCCAGGCGTTCGTGACCGTCAAGAAGCAGTTCTAGGACGGCGACATCGCCACCAGGACGAAAGGGTCGGAGGGCAACCTCCGGCCCTTTTGTTTTTCCGCCGGGCGCGGGGGCGCTCCCCCCGTGACGCTTCGGCGTCGCGCGCAAAAAGAAAGCCCGGCCAAAAGACCGGGCTGAAAGTTATTAGGGAGGAAACGCCCAGGAAGGGCAGAGGCGCTCGGCGCCTCACGGGATCCTGTTAGCGCTAACAGATGCGTCATGGCAAGCGTTTCCTGCCCAGCGCGGCGAGCTGACGCACCTCGCGCACATCGGAGCGGGCCGGAACTTCCCTGCTGACAACGGCGACGCTCGCCTCTAGCGTCCCGCGCCATGATCAGACCCTCGCTCCTGGCCATCACGGCCTGCCTCGCGCTTTCCTCTCCCTTGATGGCGTCGCCGGTCCTGGCGGAAAAACTCACCCCCGAACGGATCTTCGCCGACCCGGCCCTGGGCGGCCCCACGGCCAAGGGCGTGGCCCTGTCGCCGGACGGCAAGCGCGTCACCTACCTGAAGGGCAAGCCCGAGGCGGCCAACGTCCAGGACCTGTGGGCGGCCGACGTCAAGGGCGGCGAGCCCTACCGCCTGATCGACTCGGCGGCGCTGTCGTCGAGCGGCAAGGAGCTGTCCGAAGCCGAGAAGGCCCGCCGCGAACGGGCCCGCGTCTCGGCCCGCGGCATCGTCGAATACAGCTGGGACGAGGAAGGTCGGTTCATCCTGGTGCCGCTGGACGGCGACCTCTATCTGGACAGCGTCGCCGATGGCAAGGTCACGCGCCTGACCGAGACCCCCGGCGACGAGGTCGACGCCAAGGTCTCGCCCAAGGGCGCCTTCGTCTCCTATGTCCGCGACCAGAACCTCTACATCAAGCCGGTGGCCGGCGGAGCCGAGAAGGCCCTGACGACGCAAGGCAAGGACGCCCTGTCGTTCGGCACGGCCGAGTTCGTGGCCCAGGAAGAGATGGACCGCTTCACCGGCTACTGGTGGAACCCCGGCGAGACCAGCATCGCCTACACCCGCGTGGACGAGAGCGGCGTCGACGTGATCCCCCGCGCCGACATCGGCCCGGGCGGCGCGACCGTGGTCGAGCAGCGCTACCCGCGGGCCGGCCGCCCCAACGCCGTGGTCGACCTGTTCGTCCAGAACCTGGCGACGGGCAAGATCGTCCAGATCGACCTGGGTCCGAACAAGGACATCTATGTCGCCCGCGTCGACTGGTCGGCCGACGGCAAGACCCTGTACGTCCAGCGCCAGACCCGCGACCAGAAGACGCTCGAGCTGATCGCCTACGACCCGGCCACGGGACAGGGCAAGACGATCGTCACCGACACCGACGCCCACTGGATCGAGCTCAGCGACGATTTCCATCCGCTGAAGGACGGCACGTTCCTGTGGTCATCGGAGAAGTCCGGCTACAAGCACCTCTACCGCTACGCCGCCGACGGCAAGCTGATCGCCCAGGTCACCCAGGGCGAGTGGCCCGTCGCCGACCTGGAAGGCGTCGACGAGGCCCGCAAGGTCGCCATCTTCTCGGCCTCGATCGACACCCCGCTGGAGCGGCGGATCTACGAGGTCTCCTACACAAAACCGGGCAGGCCCAAGGCCCTGACCCCGGCGGGTGGCTGGTGGACCGCCAAGGTCGCCGAGACCGGCGGCGCCTTCACCGCCGGCTACAGCGATCCCAAGACCCCGCCGCAGATGGCGCTCTACGACGCGACCGGCAAGCGGGTGCGCTGGATCGAGGAGAACAAGCTCGACGCCGGCCATCCCTACTGGCCCTACGCCGCCACCCTGCCCGTTCCCGAGTTCGGGACGCTGACGGCGGCCGACGGCGAGGTGCTGCACTACGAGATCCTCAAGCCGGTCGGCTTTGACCCGGCCAAGAAATACCCGGCCATCGTCTCGGTCTATGGCGGCCCGCACGCCCAGACCGTCAGCCGGTCCTGGCAGAAGGTCGGCGAGCGGCCCTATCTCGAGGACGGCTACGTCATCTTCAAGCTGGACAATCGCGGCAGCACCAACCGCTCGGCCAAGTTCAAGCGGGCCTTGGACCGCCGCATGGGCACGGTCGAGGTCGAGGACCAACTGGCCGGCGCCAGGTTCCTGGCCGGCCTGCCCTATGTCGACGCCGACAAGCTGGGCGTCATGGGCTGGTCGTACGGCGGCTTCATGACCCTGATGCTGATGACCACCCCGGACACCCCGTTCAAGGCCGGGGCGGCCGGCGCGCCGCCCACCGAATGGGGCCTCTACGACACCCACTATACCGAGCAGTTCATGGGCAAGCCGGACGAGAACAAGGACGGCTACGCCCAGTCCGACGTGCTCGACCGCCTGAAAAACCTCAAGCCCAACAGCCTCCTGCTGCTGCACGGCATGGCCGACGACAACGTCATCTTCGAGAACAGCACCCGCCTGATCGCGGCGCTGCAGAAGGACGCCATCCCGTTCGAGATGATGCTCTACCCCGGCGAGCGCCACAGCGCGCCCGGCAGCAAGACCAAGGGCCTGCACGTGCTGAAGACCCACCTGGAGTTCTTCGACCGGCAGTTGAAGGGTCGGTGATCGGCGGCGTCGTCCGTCGCTCTGAACCTGAACAAGGCTGTCATCCCGGACAAGGCCCGGAGGGCCGCCGATCCGGGACCGCCGGAAGCGCTTGCGTTCACGCGTCGGTCCCGGATCTTCGCGCTACGCGCTCGTCCGGGATGACAATCGTTTTGGCTATCGTTCCACTGGGAGGGGACCCAGCGCGTCCAGCACGAAGTCGGCCCGCGCGGCGACGCCCACCTTCGGCAGGATCGTCACCGCGTAGTCCAGCGCCGCATAGGCCTCGACCAGCCGTTCGTACTCGGCCCGCGCCGCCTCGAAGCCATGCGGCCGCTCGGGGTCGTTGACGAAGATCTCCGGCCACGGCGGGGCCAGGAACACCCGCCGATGGTAGCGGTGGACCCGACCGAGCGTCGCCAGCGCCGCCTCGCCCGTGGCGTGCTCGAGCGCCGCGGCCGCGTCGACCAGCCCCCGGTCGAAGAGCACCCAGCCCTCCCCGCGTCCGGCCGCCTCGCGGTCGGCCAGCGCCATGGCGATGGCCCGCCGGGCGAAGGCCGCCGCGTCGATCCACGGCAAGGCCGCGCCCTCACCCGCCTGTTCCTCCCGCACGATCCGCCGGCCGGGCTCTTCAACCACGGTCCAGCCGCGCGGCGCCAGTTCGGCCAGCAGAGTGGACTTGCCGCCGCCGGAGCAGCCGGAGATCACGACGAAACGGTCCAAGTTCGAAAGCCTCGAATTGCGGAGGGACATTACGGGGACGCGCACTCACGGCAAGACGCCCGCCGGTTCGCAGGGCGTTGGCTGTGAGTGCGTGTCCCCAACGGATCCGCCGAGTTTGGTGTCGAAGTCGCATGGCGCCGTGGGTGGCGTTGGGGACATGCACTCACCCTGAGGCGGTGGATCGATCCGCGAGGCCTTGCCGTGAGTGCACGTCCCCGGCTTATGCTCGGCGTTCAGCCAGCAAAGCCCCACGATTCCAACGCCCTGAACTTTCTCGACCCGTTTTGATCCTCACCCTTCCAGACCGCCCTTATCCTGGTCTCACCTCGTCGCAGGGAAAGGGCGCATGGCCAGCGACCGATGCGGCGGCGGGGGGCGATCGAGCGGGAAGCTCCGTCGGCGGTCCCTTGGGACCAAACCTCGCGTCTCTGGAGCCGGTCGGGCCTGGAACACAAAAACGACGTGGCGCGAGGGCTGATTGAGCAACAGGCGGGCGGTGACGCGCTCGCGGTCCGGGACCGGGGTTCGTTGACCTGGCCCGCCCGTCGGAGGCTTCAAGGCGGCGAGGCCCCAACAGGGCTCAGCGCCGCGGGCTTCCGGACAACGACCGCGCGGAGCGATCGGGCTTCGTCGAAAACGGTTACTACTCAAACACTCCGGACGATGTCCGGCGCTCCGCGCCCCTTTCCATATGCTCAGCGAGAGATCGCGTGAGGACGAGAGAGCGTGCCAAAGACCCCCTCAGTCGCTCCGCGACAGCTCCCCCAGAGGGGGAGCAACTGGCGCGACTAGATCCTCCCCCTGTGGGGGAGGTGGCCCGGAGGGCCGGAGGGGGCAAGCGGCGTTTGACTTCCGTAGCGAAAGAAGACGAACCTCCGCGCACGAAACAACCGAAAGCCCCAGCGTGACCTCCTACACCGACCTGATCGCCGCCATGGACCGGACCGAGGCCGGCTTCACCGCCCACGTTCCCGACGACTGGCGCCAGGGCCGCACCACCTATGGCGGCCTGTCGGCGGCCCTGTGCCTGGAGGCGGCGCTGCGGGCGGTTCCCGACGCCCCGCCGCTGCGCTCGGGTCAGTTCGCCTTCATCGGCCCGGCGGCCGGCGAACTGGCGATCCGCGCCGAGATCCTGCGGCGCGGCAAGTCGACCCTGTTCATGGGCGTCGACCTGGTCGGCGAGCAGGGCCTGGCCACCCGGGCGATCCTGACCTTCGGCGCGGCGCGCGAGTCGCGGCTGGATCACCTGGACCTGCCCATGCCGGCCACGATCGCCCCGGACGCCGCGCCCGACTTCTTCCCGGAGGGACGGGGTCCCAACTTCACCCAGCAGTTCGAGTTCAAGACCGCCGGCGGCACGCCCATCGGCCGCCCCGGCCCGCCCGATTTCCTGGTCTGGATCCGCCACAGGGACCCGGCCGCCCGCTCCCTGGCCGCCCTGGTCGCCCTGGCCGACGCCCTGCCGCCGCCGGCCATGACCCTGTTCCCCGAACGCGCCCCGATCTCGACCATGACCTGGTCGCTGGACGTGCTGGCCGAGCCAGTTCCCAGCGACGACGGCTGGCGCCTGATGAAAAGCCGGGCCGACACCGTGCGCGAAGGCTACTCCGCCCAGGACATGGCGATCTGGGACCGGGCCGGAACGCCGTTGATCGTTGCGCGCCAGAACGTGGCGGTGTTCATCTGAGGACTGGTCAAGTTGGGGGAAGACGCGTGATCCGGAAGACCTTGCTGCTCGGCGGCGCGGCGGTGTGCTTCACGCTGGCGGGCGCCCAGCCGACGCTGGCCCAGAAGGCCAAGCCCAAGACGAACTCGGAACCGCGAGTGGAGAGTATCGTCGTCACCGGCATGACCGGCGGGCCACCGCCGCCCAGCCAGCTCTGGGGTGATCCGAAGACCATGTCGTCGGCGTTCGAGACCGGCGTGCGGTTGAAGTTCATCGAACGCGTCAACCCCCAGCTCCACGCCGTCATCGCCCTGAACCCCCACGCCCTGGCCGACGCCCGGGCCCTGGACGCCGAGCGCAAGGCCGGCAAGGTCCGGGGTCCGCTGCATGGCGTGCCGATCCTGCTGAAGGACAATATCGAGAGCGCCGACGACACGGCCACCACCGCCGGCTCCCTGGCGCTGAAGGACAATGTCACCGGCCGCGACGCCCCGCTGGTCAAGCGCCTGACCGACGCCGGCATGGTGATCCTGGGCAAGACCAACCTGTCGGAATGGGCCAACATCCGTTCCAGCCACTCGATCAGCGGCTGGAGCGCCGTGGGCGGCACTGTGCGCAACCCCTATGTGCTGGACCGCAGCGCCTGCGGCTCGTCCAGTGGTTCGGGCGCGGCGGTGGCGGCGGGCCTGGCCCCGGCGGCGATCGGTACCGAGACCGACGGCTCGATCACCTGCCCGGCGGCGATCAACGGCCTGGTCGGCCTCAAGCCCACGGTCGGCCTGGTGTCGCGCACCCACATCGTGCCGATCAGCCACAGCCAGGACACCGCCGGGCCGATGACTCGCACGGTCACCGACGCGGCCCTGATCCTGACCGCCATCGCCGGCTCCGACCCCGCCGACCCAGCCACCCGCGAGGCCGACGCCCGCAAGACCGACTACGCCAAGGGCCTGTCCAAGGACGCCCTGAAGGGCGTGACCCTGGCCGTCGCCCGCTTCTACACCGGCTATTCGCCCGGCACGGACGCGGTGTTCGAACAGGCGCTGACCGACCTGAAGGCCCAGGGCGCGACCCTGGTCGAGGTCAAGACCTTCGACGAGGGCCCGATCGGCAAGGCCGAGGGCGTGGTGCTCTATACCGAGCTGAAGGTCGACCTGAACGCCTATCTGGCCTCGACCGACCCCGCCAAGGTCAAGACCCGCACCCTGGCGGACCTGATCGCCTTCAACAAGGCCACCCCTAAGGAACTGGAATGGTTCGGCCAGGAGAGCTTCGAGAAGGCGGAAGCCACCAAAGGCTATGACGATCCGGAATACATCAAGGCCGTGGCCGACGGCAAACGCCTGGCCGGGCCCGAGGGGATCGACAGGATCCTGAAGGAGACGGGCGCGGTGGCCATCGTCGCCCCGACCACCGGCCCGGCCTGGACCATCGACCCGCTGAACGGCGACCACTACGGCGGCTCGTCCACCACCCTGCCCGCCGTGGCCGGTTATCCGCACCTGACCGTGCCGATGGGCCAGGTCGGCGGCCTGCCGGTGGGCCTGAGCTTCATCGGCCCGGCCTGGAGCGAGGCGCGACTGCTGAACCTGGGCTACGCCTACGAGCAGGCCACCCATCGGCGAGTCGAGCCGAAGTTCCTGCCGACGGTGGCGCCATAGACACGGGGCCTGCGAAACGACGATTGGGCTTCGGCGATCACTGGTGCGATTGTTTTACACGTGTAATCATTCCTCGTCATCGGGAGAGGAACAAGATCATGGTCACACGCCTCCTTCGCGCCGCCGGGGTCAGCCTGCTGGCCCTGGCCGTCGCCGCCCCCGCCGCCACCCCGGGCCTGGCCGCCGCGCCGCAGGACGGGCCGGTCACCCCCGAAGCCTGCGCGGCCCTCGGCTTCAGCGCCCCGACCCAGGAGCAGCTGACGGTCTCGGCCAAGCGACGCACCCCGACCGCCAGCGTCCAGCCCCGTCCGGCCTTCATGCCGCCGGCCAACATGACGGCGCCGCCGCCCCTGCCGATCCCGCCAGTCCGCGAACGCTTCGAAAGCCCGCCCCCACCGCCGCCACCGCCACCGCCACCGCCACCGCCTAGCGTGGCCTACCAAATGGCGTCGCCGGTGATCTCCGGCCTGCCTCCGATCCCCGGCGACCGGGATACCGAGCGCTATCCGAACGCCGTCGCCAATCCCGTCAAGCGCGTCGCGGACGAGCCGGTGTCGACCTTCTCGATCGATGTCGACACCGCCGCCTACGCCAATGTCCGCCGCTTCCTCAACGAGGGCGCCGCCCCGCCGCGCGACGCCGTGCGGGTTGAGGAGCTGGTCAACTATTTCGACTACGGCTACGCCCGCCCGACCGCCCAGGAGCCGCCGTTCAAGCCGACCGTGGCGGTCGTGCCCTCCCCCTGGTCCAAGGACCGCCAGCTGCTGCACATCGGCGTCCAGGGCTACGCCGCGCCGCGCGCCGGCCAGCCGCCGCTGAACCTGGTCTTCCTGGTCGACACCTCCGGCTCGATGTCCGGACCCGACCGCCTGCCCCTGGCCCAGAAGGCGCTGAACGTGCTGATCGACCAGCTACGGGCACAGGACCGGGTGGCGATCGTGGCCTATGCCGGTTCGGCCGGGGCGGTGCTGTCGCCCACCGACGGACGCTCGAAGCTGAAGATGCGCTGCGCCCTGACCGCCCTGCACTCGGGCGGCTCGACCGCCGGCGGTCAGGGGCTGAAGCTGGCCTACGACCTGGCCCGGCAGAACTTCGACCCCAAGGCCGTCAACCGGGTGATCCTGATGACCGACGGCGACTTCAATGTCGGCATCGCCGAGCCGGCGCGGCTGAAGGATTTCGTGTCCGACCAGCGCAAGAGCGGCGTCTATCTGTCGGTCTACGGCTTCGGCCGCGGCAACTACAACGACACGATGATGCAGGCCCTGGCCCAGAACGGCAACGGGACGGCGGCCTATGTCGACAGCCTCCAGGAGGCCCGCAAGCTGCTGCGCGACGACTTCGACAGCGCCCTCTTCCCGATCGCCGACGACGTGAAGATCCAGGTCGAGTTCAACCCGGCCCAGGTCAGCGAATACCGGCTGATCGGCTACGAGACCCGGCTGCTCAATCGCGAGGACTTCAACAACGACCAGGTGGACGCCGGCGAGGTCGGTTCGGGCGCGGCGGTGACGGCGATCTACGAGATCACCCCGGTCGGGGCCAGGCCGTCGTCCGACCCGCTCCGCTACGGCGCCAAGCCCGCGCCGGCGACGGGCGGGCGCGAGCTGGCCTTCCTGAAGATCCGCTACAAGCTGCCAGGCGGCGCGACCTCCAAGCTGATCGAGCGCCCGATCGGGGCGGGCGACCTGCGCGCCAGCCTGGCCGCCGCGCCGGAATCCACCCGCTTCGCCGTGGCCGTGGCCGCCTACGGCCAGAAGCTGCGCGGCGATCCCTGGATCGACGCCGGCTTCGACTGGAGCGCGGTCACCGACCTGGCCCAGGGCGCGCGCGGCGAGGACCCCTACGGCCTGCGGGCCGAGTTCGTGCAACTGACCCGGGCGACCAAGGACGTGAAGGGGAGCTGAGGCTTGCCCCGTCGCGCCGTGCGCCGGACGGGGACAGGCCCATGGGCCTGTCCCCAACTCCACCCCGCCTGCTCACCGCCCGGTCGGCATGTCCTTGAACGCCACGTCCTTGTCGACCCGTACGTCCCCAGGCAGGCCCAGAACGCGTTCGGCGATGATGTTCTTGAGAATCTCGTCGGTGCCGCCGGCGATCCGCAGGCCCGGGGCCCACATCAGGCTCTGCTGGAACGCCGCCTCCATCGGGGCCAGGGACGGGTCGGTCAGGATGCCGTACTCGCCCTGGGCCTCGACGGCGGTGTTGGCCAGGTCCTGCAGCTGGTTGGCGGCGATGATCTTGCCGATCGAGCTTTCCGGCCCCGGCGTCTGGCCGCGCGACAGGGCGGTCATCGTCCGGAAGCGGGTGAACTTCAGCCCCTGGGAGTTGACGTACCAGTCGGCCAGCTTCTCGCGGAAGGCGGCGTCCTTCAGGGCCGGGCCGTTGGCGCCCGACAGGCCGCGGGCCAGCTCCATCACCTGGCGATAGTCCGGGCCGGCCGAGCCGCCGACCGCCAGGCGCTCGTTCATCAGGGTGACCAGGGCCACCTTCCAGCCCTCGCCCACCGCGCCCAGCCGCTGGCTGTCCTTGACCCGCAGGTCGGTGAAATAGACCTCGTTGAACTCGCGGCCGCCCGACATCTGGTGGATCGGCCGGCACTCGACCGCCGGGTCGCGCATGTCGATCCAGAACATGGTCAGGCCCTTGTGTTTGGGCGCGTCGGGATCGGTGCGGACCAGGACGATGCCGTAGTCGCAATAGTGGGCGCCGGTGGTCCAGACCTTCTGGCCGTTGATCACCCAGTCGTCGCCGTCCCTGACGGCCCGGGTGCGCAGGGCCGCCACGTCGGAGCCGCCGGCCGGCTCGGAGAACAGCTGGCACCAGATTTCCTCGCCCTTCACGGCGGGCGAGACGAAGCGCTGCTTGGTGGCCTCGTCGGCGAAGGCCATCACCGTAGGCACGCACATGCCCAGGCCGATGGTGAAATAGCCGTACGAGACCCCGGCCTTGGCCTCCTCCTGGCCGAAGATCACCGACTGGATCGGCGTGCCCCCGCCCCCGCCGACGGCCGCGGGCCAGGTGATGCAGGCATAGGCGGCCGCAGCCTTGCGCGCCTGCCAGGCCTTGGCCGCGGCCATGTGCTCGGGCGTGGTCTGCTTGGGCTCGCCATGCTCGGCGCGATGAGCGGCGGCGTTCTCGGCGAGCCAGGCGCGGGCGTTCTCGCGATAGGCGGCTTCCTCGGGGGAGTCGTTGAAGTCCATCTTGCGTCTTCTTCCGTGGGACCGCCCTCGTCCTTCGACAAGCTCAGGATGAGGGCTGCGGCAGGCTCGGCGATCGCATTCGAAATCCTCATCCTGAGCCTGTCGAAGGACGAGGATTTCGCGCACCGCCTAGGCCGCGTTCTTTTTCTCGAGCTCGCTCACCAGCCGCTCCTTCCAGAGCTTGGGCGATCCGGCCACCAGGCTCAGCTGCCGCGAGCGGCGGTAATAGAGATGGCAGTCGACGTCCCAGGTGAAGCCCATGCCGCCGTGAACCTGGACGCTCTCCTTGCTGGCGAACCAGAAGGCGTCGGAGGCGGCGATGCGGGCGGCGGCCGCGGCGGTCGGCAGTTCCGGCGCGTCGACGTTCAAGGCCCAGGCTCCATAATAGGCGTTGGAACGGGCGACCTCGTTCTTGACGTACATGTCGGCCATCTTGTGCTTCATGGCCTGGTAGCCGGCGATCACGCGGCCGAAGGCGTAGCGGCCCAGGGCGTATTCGCGGGCCATCTCCAGGCAGCGGTCGGCGCCGCCCAGTTGCTCGAAGGCCAGCAGCACCGCGGCGCGGTCGAGGATCGCCTGCACCAGCTCGAAGCCCCGGCCCGCCTCGCCCAGCCGTTCGGCCGCCGCGCCGTCGAAGGTCAGGCGCGCCACGCCGCGGGTGGGGTCCAAACTCTCCAGCGTCTCCACATGGACGCCGCTGGCCGTGAGGTCGACCAGGAACAGGCCGGGCCGCCCGCCCTCGCCGGCCAGCACGACGGCCAGGCCGGCCGCGTCGCCGTCGGTGACCGGGATCTTGACGCCCGTCAGCTTGCCGCCCTCGACCTTGGCCGAAAGCGCCGACGGCGTGATCGTCCCCGGCCCTTCTGACACCGCCAAACAGCCGATCAGCTCGCCCGCCGCGACGCGCGGCAGGATGGCGGCCTTCTGGGTGTCGGTTCCGTGGGCCATCACCGCCTCGGCCAGGACATAGACCGTGGAGGCGAATGGGATCGGCGCGACGGCCCGGCCCAGCTCCTCGGCGATGGCGCACAGCTCCACGCGACCCAGGCCAAGCCCGCCGTGCTCTTCAGGGATCGCCGCGCCCAGCCAGCCCTGCTCGGCCACGGCGCGCCACAGCCCGGCGTCGTAGCTGCGGGCCGGGTCGTCGAGCACGCCGCGCACCACGGAGGACGGGCAGCGGGCGGCGAGGAACTTGCGCGCCTCGTCCTTCAGGAACTTCTGGTCGTCGGAATAGTCGAAATCCACCTGGGCTTCCTCCCTGGCCGCTCTGGTGGCGACGTCGCAGGCACGATGAACGATCGTTCGCCCGAGGGAAAGATTGACCTCGCGTCAAGGATTTCAGGTTCTTATGGCCGTCCCGAACTCAGTGAGAACGCGTGCGTGGCCAAGACCGTCTTCCAGCGGAACCAGAAGGTGTGGGTCGAGAGCGTCGGCGCCTGGGCGACGATCGAGAAGATCGTGCCGATCTGGGCCAAGGGCTTCGACGAGCCGGTGCGCGTCACCTATGACGTCGGGCTGGGGCGCGAGTTCCAGGCCCACGAGCTTAGGGCGGAAGACCGCGTCGACGGCGACACCGATACGGCGACGGCGAACTGGCGCATCCTGCGGGCCCGCAACAAGTGGCAGCAGGAGAGCGACTGCCTGCACCACCCCTATCCCGGCACCTATCCGGTCGTGGTCACCGATCCCAACGACTGGGGCGGCTGGCGGACTCCGGGGGCCGAATACGACCGCGATCCGCGCAAGATCGAGTTCCAGGCCCGGCTGATCGCCGCCGCGCCGCAATTTCACGCCCTGGCCCGCCAGTTGGTCGAGCTGGCCGCCGACCATCCCGAGGACGCGCCGCCGGCCCTGGTCGCCCTGGCCCAGCGCGCCTCGGCGATCGAGCGAAGCCTGCACGAAGTGCCGGCCGCCGACGCCGCGCCCGGCTTGGTCGAGGCCGGCTGACCCCTTAGTCGAAGACGTCGGCGACCAGCGGGCCTGACTCCGAACGCGTCTTGAAATTCCCCTTCTTCCAGGCGCGATAGAGCACCGCCACCGCCACGCTCGTGCCGATCACCATGGCCGGGACTGACGCCTCCGGGCCGAAGGTCCCGCCGCTGAGCCAATTGGGCGCGCCGGCCTTGGGCGTGCTCAGATAAAGACTCTCCTGCACCGGGATGCCCGAGACTCGCGCGCCCCAGATCCAGCCCTGGGTGAAGTTCCAGGCCGCGTGCGCGCCAATCGACACCCACAGGCGGCCGGTCAGCAGGTAGAACGAGGCCAGCATCAGGCCCGCCTCCACCGCGATGGCGATCGCGGCCACGGGCGTGGCGTTGGGATTGGCCAGGTGCAGGGCGCCGAACAGGGCCGCCGACAGAGCCAGCGCCGGCCAGGCCCCAAAAGCCCGCATCAGCAGCCGCAGGATGATCGCCCGGAAGATCAGCTCCTCAAAGATCCCCGAGGCGAGGCCGACATTGATCATCGCCAGCGGCGAGGACGCCCCCGGTCCCGAGATGTCGTAGAGGCCGAGCAGCAGCAAGGCCGCGACCACGGCGCTGAGCATCGCCGCGCCGATCACGACGCCGATCACCAATTCGGGCGTGGCCCGCTTCAGGTCCAGTTCGCCAGGCCACCGCCCCTCGGCCAGCTTCACCGCCACGGCGTACAGCCCCAGCCCCACGGCGCTGAGCACCGCGACCAGGACGAAGCTGAGCGGCGTGGCGCTTTCGCCTTGGGCCGGCTCCCCGGCACGGCTGGCCACGGCGTAGAAAACCATGAAGACCACGAACAGCAGCCCGCCCCAGCCCAGCGCCCGCAGCCAGCGCAACGGACCCGGATGCAGGAAACGGCGCGAGCCGATGTCCAGGCCGACCGCCGTTGGTGAAACTTCCGTACGCGACATGAACCGGATCCCAGAACGCAGGCCGACCTTTGGCGGGTTCGCGCCGGGGTTCAAGTGACGAACAGTTTAGGTGACCGCCCGCCCGTCCGGACAAATCGACGATCGGGTCAAGTGCGCCCTCGCCCCGCTCCCCGTCCTTGCCTACATTGCGACCATGCGCACAGACACGCCCCAGCCGGTCCGGCTCTCGGACTACCGCCCGTTTCCGTTCCTGATCGAGACGACCAGCCTGGAGTTCCAGCTGGAGCCCGCCGCGACGCGGGTCAAGGCGACCCTGGGCGTCAAACGAAACGGCGGGACCGACGAGCCGCTGTTCCTGAACGGCGAGCGTCTGAAGCTGATCTCGGTGGCCATCGACGGCCAGGCGTTGAGCGCCAACCAATACAGCCTCGACACCGAAGGCCTGACGATCCACCAGGTTCCCGACGCCTTCGACCTGACCACCGAAGTCGAGATCGATCCGTCGGCCAACAAGGCCCTGATGGGCCTCTACATGTCCGGCGGCCGGTTCTGCACCCAGTGCGAAGCCGAGGGCTTCCGGACCATCACCTTCTTCCCGGACCGCCCCGACGTGCTGAGCCGCTTCACCGTGCGGATCGAAGCCGATGCGGCGTTCCCCTACCTGCTGAGCAACGGCAACCTGTGGGAAGGCGGCGAGGTGGACTCCAGCCAGCCGGACGGTCGCCACTACGCCGTCTGGAACGACCCCTTCCCCAAGCCCGCCTATCTGTTCGCCCTGGTGGCCGGCGAGCTGGACGTGCTGGAGGACAGCTTTGTCACCATGAGCGGCCGCACCGTGGCGCTGAGGGTGTTCGTGGATCCCGGCCAGGCCCCGCGCGCCGCCTACGCCCTGGACGCTCTCAAACGCTCGATGAAGTGGGACGAGGAGGCGTTCGGCCGCGAGTACGACCTGGACCTGTTCATGATCGTCGCCGTGCGCGACTTCAACTTCGGGGCCATGGAGAACAAGGGGCTGAACATCTTCAACAGCTCCCTGCTGCTGGCCGCGCCCGAAACCGCCACCGACATGGACTACGAACGCATCGAAAGCGTCGTGGCCCACGAATATTTTCACAACTGGACCGGCAATCGCATCACCTGCCGCGACTGGTTCCAGCTGTGCCTGAAGGAAGGCCTGACGGTCTTCCGCGACCAGAGCTTTTCCGCCGACATGCGCGGCGAGGCCGTCCAGCGGATCAAGGACGTCAAGGCCCTGCGCGCCCGCCAGTTCGCCGAGGACGCCGGTCCCCTGGCCCACCCCGTGCGGCCGTCGAGCTACCTGAAGATCGACAACTTCTACACCGCGACGATCTACGAGAAGGGCGCCGAACTGATCCGGATGCTCAAGACGATCCTGGGCGCCGAGACCTTCCGCAAGAGCCTGGATCTCTATTTCGAGCGCCACGACGGCGAGGCGACCACGGTCGAGGCCTTCATCGCCTGCTTCGCCGACGCCTCGGGCCGCGACATGAGCGACTTCTTCGCCTGGTACGAACAGGCCGGCACTCCGGCGGTGTCGCTGACCCACGCCTATGACGAGACGGCCAAGGCGCTGGAGATCACCCTGACGCAATCGACCGCGCCGACCAACGGCCAGCCGACAAAGCGCGCCCTGCCCGTGCCCGTGACCATCGGCCTGCTCGACGGCGAGGGCGAGGTGCTGCGTGACAGCGAGGTGGTCCTTCTGGACACGCCCGCCACGACCGTTCGCTGGGAGGGCGTGGAACGCGCGCCCGTGATCTCGGCCCTGCGCGGCTTCTCGGCGCCGGTCAACCTGACCACCGACACCCGCCCCGTCGACCGCTACGTGCAGTTCGCCGCCGACCCGGATCTGTTCAACCGCTGGGAGGCCGGCCAGACCCTGGCCCGGGAGCTGATTCTGGGCCGGGCCGCCGACGCGCCCAACGAGGTGGGCGAGGAGCGCTATGCCGACGCCCTGGGCAAGGCCCTGGTCGACGAGGCCTCGGATCCAGCCTTCAAGGCGCTGTTGCTGGCCCTGCCCACCGAGGGCGACCTCAGCCTGGCCGTGGATCCGGTCGACCCCGCCGCGATCCACGCGGCCCGCGGCCACCTGAAGACCGTCATCGCCGTCCACCTGGGCGACCTGCTGCGGCGGCTGCACGGCGACCTGCAGAGCGGCGGCGAGTTCTCGGCCGACGCCCGAGCCGCGGGCAAGCGCGCCCTGCGCAACGCCTGCTGCGACCTGCTGGCGGCCGACCCGCACGCGGTCAATGTCGAGCGGGTCGTCGGCCACTTCGAGAGCGCGGCTAACATGACCGACGCCATGGGCGGCCTGTCGGCCCTGGTGGCGATCGGCGGCGCGCCGGCTGAGAAGGCCCTGGCCGCCTTCCACGCCCAGTGGCGGCACGAGCCGCTGGTGCTGGACAAGTGGTTCGCCGTCCAGGCCCGCGACCCGGGCGAGGGCGCGATCGGTCGGATCCTGGCCCTGACCGCCCATCCCGACTTCGACGCCGGCAACCCCAACCGCCTGCGGGCCCTGGTCCAGGGCTTCTCCAGCGGCAATCCTGCCCGCTTCCACGACGAGACCGGGGCCGGCTATCGCTTCCTGGCCGACCAGATCCTGGCGGTCGACGGCTTCAACCCGATGACCGCCGCTCGGCTCGTCGAACCGCTGGGCGCCTGGCGGCGCTACGTGCCCGACCTGGGCGCCCTGATGCAAGAGCAACTGGAGCGCATCCGCGGCCATGCCGGTCTGTCGAAGAACGTCTTGGAGCTGGTTTCCCGCGCCTTGGATTGATGATCCGGCTCCCGCTGGCGCCGAGCTTGGGATGATTCTTCGGCGCCACAGTTGCGACTAAAGGGCTCATCTCCGGCCAAAACCACGGTTCGGCGGTGACGCGGCCCTTTGGCGTGCGGTAGATTCACCATGTCGGCGAAGTGACTCGCCGAGCGTTTCTCGGGAGTATTGGGCGTTGGAGCGTGGCGGGGCGAGAACCGGGAGGCTGGCGGGGGCCGGTCTTTCGGCGGCGGGCGCGGCCCGCTCGCGCGCCGCGCGGTCGCCATCCCAGGCCTATGTGCGCCTGGCGATCCTGGCCGCCCTGCTGCTGCTGGCCGTCTACACCGCCTTCGGGATCAGCCGGCTCAAGGACGAGGCCAATGCGCCACCTGGCGGCGCGGGTCTGTCCGCCCAGGCCAAGCTGGTCGCCGCCGCCGCCGAAACCAACCTGGCGGCCCAGCGGGCCGGTCTTTCGGCCGCTTCCGACCTGCTGCAGCGCGACGCCAGCGCGCCCATCGACGCGGCCGAGACCGCCCTGCGCGCCGCCGGCGGCGAGGCCATGGCCGTGGCGGTGGTCAGCCCCACGGACGTGCTGGCGGTCGCCGGCCGCGACCCTTCCGCCGACTGGAAGGCCGCAGCCCGAGCGGCCGGCGCCTCGGGCCGCAGCCTGTGGATCGGCGGCGGGACCACCGGCCGCCTCTACGTCGTCATGGCCACGCCGGTGGCCGGCGGCCGCGGCTTCGTCATCGCCTCCAGCGATCCTGTTCGCCTGGTCGCCGAACCGGCCAAGGGCGCGGTCAGCGCGCTGATGCTGGCTGACGGCCGGATCCTGGCCTCCAGCGGTCGGTCGATCCAGGGCGCGACCAATCTGCGCGAAGCCTTCTCGCTGTCCCTCGACGATCTGGGGCCGGGCCCATCGGCCCTGCGCGGCCAGTCGGTCGACGGCCAGACCCTCGACGTGGCGATCCAGCCGCTGGCCCAGGGCGACCTGCTGGCCGCCGCCGGCGCCCGGCCGCGCACCGTGGCCAATATCGATCGCCAGATCATGGAAGGCACGTTCTCGCTGCTGGCCCCCTTGGCCGTCGGCATCGCCCTGGCCCTGATGCTGATGCTGCAGAGCCGCCGGGTCGAGACCGCCCAGAAGGAGTTCGTCGACAGCGAGCAGCGCTTCCGCCTCGCCGTCGAGGCCGCCCGCTGCGGCATCTGGGAATGGGAGCTGGGCGCCGACCAGGTATTCATGTCCGATGTCACCGGCGCGATGTTCGGCTGGGGCGGGGGCGGCGTGGTGCCCGGCCAGGAACTGCTGGACCGCGTCTCGGTCGACCATCGCGACAAGGTCCGCCAAGCCCTGGCCAACGCCGCGACCTACGGGGCCTTCGACGTTTCGTTCCGGGTGCCGGCCCGCGACGGCGGGCGCGCCATCTGGATCGACGCCCGCGGCCAGGGCTTCGGCAAGCCCGGCGAGGACGGCTATTCGCGGATCATCGGCGTGGCGCTGGACGTCACCGAGGAACGCCTGGCCCAGGCCCGCGCCCAGGCCGCCGAGAACCGCCTGCGCGACGCCATCGAAAGCGTGTCCGAGGCCTTCGTGCTCTGGGACCGCCAGGGCCGGTTGTTGATGTGCAACCGCAACTACCGCAACGTCTTCAACCTCGAGCCCAAGCTGCTCAAGCCCGGCGCGCCGCGCAACGAGGTCAATCGGTTCGCGGCCCTGGCGATCAAGCAGGACCAACCCGCCCCCGACGGCGCCAAGGGCGTGCGCGAGGCCGAGTTGAACGACGGCCGCTGGATCCAGATCAGCGAGCGGCGCACGGCCGAGGGCGGCCTGGTGATGACCGCCGCCGACATCACCGCCATCAAGAACCAGGAAGAGGCCCGCCGCCTCAACGAGGAGCAGCTGCAATACGCCGTCGCCGGCCTGGAGCGCTCGCAGGAGCAGCTGGCCGAGCTGGCCCGCAAGTACGAGATGGAGAAGGTCAAGGCCGAGGGCGCCAACAAGGCGAAGAGCGAGTTCCTGGCCAATATGTCGCACGAGCTGCGCACGCCGCTGAACGCCATCAACGGCTTCTCCGAGATCATGATGAACGAGATGTTCGGGCCGCTCGGCGACCAGCGCTACAAGGGCTACAGCCTCGACATCCACAATTCCGGCCAGCACCTGCTGGCCCTGATCAACGACATCCTCGACATGTCCAAGATCGAGGCCGGCAAGATGAACCTGAAGTTCGAGCCGCTGAATCTGGAAGATGTCACCGAGGACGCCGTGCGCCTGGTGCGCAACCGCGCCGAGGCCGCCGGCCTGAAGCTGGAGATCGACTTCCCCGTCCTGCCCGAGGTCGAGGCCGACTATCGCGCCGTCAAGCAGGTGCTGCTGAACCTGCTGTCCAACGCCATCAAGTTCACCCCGCGCGCCGGCCGGGTGACCGTCCGCGCCGAGGTGCGCCGCGATCCGCTGGGCGAGCGCGTGCGGGTCTCGGTCACCGACACCGGCATCGGCATCGCCGCCGAGGATCTGGCCCGCCTGGCCAAGCCGTTCGAGCAGGTCGAGAGCCAGCACGCCAAGACCACCCAAGGCACGGGCCTGGGCCTGGCCCTGACCAAGTCGCTGGTCGAGATGCATGACGGCGCGCTGGAGATGACCTCCTCCCCGGGCGAAGGCACCACGGTCAGCTTCGTCCTGCCGATCAACCAGAGCGGCCTGACCTCCCTGCGCGACTTCGCGGCGGCCTGACCTTCGCGTGAAGAAGGTGCTGTTCGTCTGCAGCCAGAACAAGCTGCGCAGCCCCACCGCCGAACAGGTCTTTTCGACCTGGCCCGGGATCGAGGCGACCTCGGCCGGAACCAACCACGACGCGGAAGAGCCCCTGACCGGGGAACTCGTCGAATGGGCGGACCTGATCTTCGTGATGGAGCGCGCCCATCGCAACAAGCTGTCCAAGCGCTTCAAGCGGCACATCAAGGGCCGGGTGATCTGCCTGAACATCCCCGATGACTACGCCTTCATGGATCCGGCGTTGGTGATCCTGCTCAAGGCCCGGGTCACCCCGCACCTACCCTAGGTTCGTCGCCAGGCCAGCATATGCGGATAGGGCGGCGCGCCTGCCGCCTTGGCCCGATGCGGTTCATGGGTCAGGCCCCACATCGCCAGCATCGGGACCCCGACATAGCCGCCTCGGCTGAAAGTCTCGGCCAGCGACGCGCCTTCGCCGCGATAGCCGCCCTCGTGGAACGGCACTGACGGGTCCAAACCCAGGTGGGTCGCGGCGGCGAAGGACCAGGCCAGGGCCGCCATCTCCTCGCCGGGATCGTCGGACACGCCCTCCCGGCGCGCGGGATCACCGCAGGCGACATGCCCGGCCTCATGCAGCAGGTCGCCGGGCCAGTCCAGGCGGGAGGCGTCGACCCGCAAGCCGCCGTCCACCACCGCTATGCCTGGCAGGAAGGTCCCGTCCTCCAGCGTGGCGCCCTCGACCGGGATCCCGATCGAACGCAAAAACGCGGCGATCCGAGCGACCAGCGGATCGGCGAAATCATCGGCCAAGAGCGTCGTCGCGTCTGGCGCAGCCATTGCGTCCCTCCCATGCGGTCCGATGAAAGCCGGTTCGGGGCCATCCGTAAACTCGACTGTCGCTGGACCGAAAAATGGGGTGCGTTCCGGCGCCTTTGGACGGACGTTCCGCATACGGTCGAGCTCGGCCGAATATCGGACGCCGCGCATGACCTTCCGCCCCTTTCCCGCCACCCTCGTCCTCGGCGTCGTCCTGCTGTGCGGCGCCAGCCACGCCGCCGTGATCGGGACCAACACGCCCGCCCAGGCGATCACCGCCGCGCGGATCGACGCCCTGCCCGTGCAGGAACGCGCCGTCTGGAAAGCCTATCTGACGCGCTCCGAAAGGCAGAACCTGGCCGACCGCGCCGCCCTGGCCGCCGAGCTGAAGCCGGGCCAGCCCGCGCCGCCGCCGCCCGCGGAAGGTCCCGGCGGTCGCAAGGCCATGCCGCTTGACCGCGACGCGGCCTGGTACGCCACGCCGGAGGCCCGCCACATCGCCGACGTCATCGTCAGCTTCCAGACCCCGGCCGGCGGCTGGAGCAAGAACCAGCCGCGCACCGGCGCCCTGCGCCAGCCGGGGCAGCCCTACGCCGCCGACAACGTCTCCAAGCACCTGGGCGAAGGCGACTTCGACACGCCGCGCGACCCGCGCTGGAACTATGTCGGCACGCTGGACAACGACGCCACCATCACCGAGCTGCGCTTCCTGGCCCGGGTCGCCGGACAGACGCCGGGTCCGGCGGGCGAGGCTTGGCGAGCCAGCTTCCTGCGCGGCGTGCGCTACCTGCTGGCGGCCCAGTTTCCGAACGGCGGCTGGCCTCAGGTCTGGCCGTTGGAGGGCGGCTATCACGACGCCATCACCTATAACGACGACGCCGTCACCGAAGCCGCCGAGCTGCTGACCGACGTGGCCAACGGCCAGGGCGACTACGCCTTCGCCCCGGCCGACCTGCGCAGGCAGGCCGCCTCGGCGGCCGACCGCGCGGTGGCCTGCGTCCTGGCCACCCAGGTCGTCGTCGACGGCAAGCGCACGATCTGGGCCCAGCAGCACGACGCCCTGACCCTGAAGCCGGTCGCGGGCCGCAACTTCGAACCGGCCGAACTCTCGACCGAGGAAAGCGCCGACCTGCTGCTCTATCTGATGAGCCTGCCGAACCCGTCGCCGGACCTGGTGGCGGCGGTGCGCGCCGGCGCCGACTACCTGGCCGCCCACGCCCTCTACAACCAGGCCTGGACCGGCGGCCGCGACACCGAGGGCGGCCGCCGCCTGACGCCGAAGCCCGGAGCCGGCCCGCTCTGGGCCCGCTACTACGCCCGGGCCACCAACACCCCGGTGTTCGGCGACCGCGACAAGACCCTCCATGACGACGTCAACGAGCTGAGCCTGGAGCGCCGAAATGGCTACGCCTGGTTCAACACCAGCCCAAAAAAGGCGCTGGACGCCTACGCCGTCTGGAAAAAGGCCCATCCGGCGGCGCGCTGAGGCGCCGTCACGAACCCGTCGCCAAACCCTCGCCGAAGCGTCGCAGGCTTGCCCTAACACCCCGGACCTTGAAACGCCCGCCAAGGGCGGAGGTCGGAGGGTTCCATGCTCATCAAATCTGCTCGCCACGTCCTGCTGGCGGCGAGCGCGCTCGGCGTGCTGGCGATCGCTTCGGTCGCCCAGGCGGCGGACGCCCCGCCCCCAGCCGCGGTCGAGCCGGCCGCCGAACCCGCCGACGCCGTCGACCAGCTGCTGGTCACCAGCCTGTCGACCACCCGCTCGGCCGTGCAGCTCAGCGGTTCGGAAATGCAGAAGATCCTGCCCGGCCTGTCGCCGCTGAAAGCCATCCAGACCCTGCCGGGCGTGCTGTACGTCACCGCCGATCCGTGGGGCAACAACGAGCAGAACACTTCGCTGTTCATCCACGGCTTCAACGGCCAGCAGCTGGGCTACACCCTGGACGGCGTGCCGCTGGGCGACCAGAGCTACGGCAACTACAACGGCCTGTCGCCACAGCGCGCGGTGATCAGCGAAGCGGTCGGCAAGGTCATCCTGTCGTCCGGCGCCGGCTCGCTGGGCACCGCCTCGACCAGCAATCTCGGCGGCGCCGTCGAGACCTTCACCAGCGACCCGCGCGCCCAGTTCGGCGGCCAACTGAACGAGACGGTCGGCAGCTACGCCACCACCCGCACCTTCCTACGCGTCGACACCGGCACGTTCGGCGGCAACAATACCGCCTACTTCGCCTACGCCCACCAGGACGCCCGGGCCTGGGACTTCCGCGGCCACCAGGGCGGCGACCAGGCCAACCTGAAATATGTGCGCGACGGCGAGGCCGGCAAGCTGACCTTCTACCTGTCCTATTCCGACAAGATCGAGCCGAACGAGGACGGCACCACCCGCTATATCCCGGGCCGCGCCGGCAAACCCTATGACAGCTACCAGCCCTACACTCGGCCGTTCTTCTATCCCGATTTCCACGCGGCGCTGGACTATCTGGACGCCGCCGGCAACTACCCCGCCTCGGAAGGCGAGAACTACCGCAACTATTTCAGCGCCGCCCAGCGCACCGACTATCTGAGTTACCTGAAGTACGACGCCAAGCTGTCCGACAACGTCACCTGGTCCAACCAGGTCTATTATCACGACGACCATGGCCGCGGCATCGTCGCCGGCCCGATCCGGGTCGCCGGCCTTCCGGCCTTGTTCAACTTCTACTTCCCGGGCCAGGACCTGAAGAAGGTGTTCGGCAATTCGGGCTACGCCACCCGCACCACCGAGTACCAGATCGACCGCCTGGGCGGGATCTCGACCCTGAACGCCACGGTCGGCGACCACCAGATCGAGGCCGGCTTCTGGTACGAGCACAACAAGTCGTCGGCCTATCGCCGCTGGTACCCGTTCGACATCAACCACCCGACCACGCCCTACGACGTGCCGACCGGCTGGCTGATCACCCAGTACGGCAGCGAGATCGACAACAAGGTCTACCAGTTCTACGTCCAGGACCAGTGGCGCATCCGCGAGAACCTGGTGCTGCAGGGCGGCTTCAAGAGCAGCGTGCAGGACGCCACGGGCGCGGTGCCGGTGCAGCCGATCGTCGGCTCTCTGGTCAACTCCACCGGCCTGCCGGTGGGCAATATCAAGACCAAGGATTGGTTCCTGCCGCAGCTGGGCGCGGTCTGGACCCTGGACGGCGGCGTGGAAGCCTTCGTCAACGTCCAGAAGAACCTGCGCCACTTCCAGACCTATGGCGGCGGCGGCCTGTCGCCGTTCAGCCTGGGCAGCCAGGCGGCCTTCGATCAGTTCAAGCGGACCGCCGAACCTGAAACCGCCTGGACCTACGAGGCCGGGGTGCGGGGCAAGCGCGAGATCGCCCTGGGCCCGATCACCGGGATCGACGGCCAGCTGAGCGTCTATCACACCGACTTCAGCAACCGCCTGCTGGGCGTGGCCCCATCGGCGGCGGCGATCTCGATCATCGGCGGCGCGGCCATCGTCCAGAACGTCGGCGCGGTGAAGACCGATGGCGTCGACCTGGCCCTGACCCTGCAGCTGGGCGACCACTTCTCGTTCTACGACGCGGTCTCCTACAACCGCTCGGTCTATCAGGACGACTATACCAGCGGCTCGACCACGGTCGGCGGCGTGGTGACCCCGACGGTCGTACACATCGCCGGCAAGAAGGTTCCCGGCAGCCCCGAATGGATGAACAAGTTCGTGGCCAGCGCCAATTTCGGCGCGTTCGAGGCCCAGCTGATCGGCGACTATGTCGGCGAGCGCTTCGCGACCTACACCAACGACCTGAAGGTCGACAGCTACATGTTGCTGAGCCTGCAGGTCAGCTACGACTTCCAGACGCCGGCCAACTGGCCGATCGACAACCTGAAGCTCAGCGCCAACATCACCAATCTCGGCCAGAAGAAGGGCGACCTGAACGTCACCGTCTCGCAGCCGGCCGGCAGCTACTCGACCTTCCCGATCCCGCCGCGCCAAGGGTTCGTCACCCTGTCCACGCGGTTCTAGGGTCGAGCGGCCCGCCGTCCCGATCCCTCCCCTGTCGGTTGGCGGGCTAGGCTCGCGTCGAACGCCCCGGACCTTGCGTCCGGGGCGTTTTTCGTCGGGTGGACCAGAATACTTAGGCAAATGCCAAACTATCCGTTGACGCGGGCACGGCCTGACGATACTTAGGCACATGACTAACCAACAACCCTCGCTCGACCTGATGTTCCAGGCGCTGGCCGATCCCAGCCGACGCAGCATCGTCGAGCGGCTCTGCGCCGGCCCGGCCTCGGTCAGCGAACTGGCCCAGCCCCTGGCCATGTCCCTGCCCTCGGTGATGCAGCACCTGCAGCTGCTGGAGGGCAGCGGCCTGATCCGCTCGGAGAAGGTCGGACGGGTGCGGACCTGCCGCCTGGAACCGGAGGCGCTCAGCGCCGCCGAGACCTGGATCAACGAACGCCGCGTGCTCATGGAACGCAAGCTCGACCGCCTGGGGGAGTATCTGCGCGCCACGACCGGCGACGAAGAAGACTGACCTTCAACACACGCAAGAGGATACGACCATGACCGAACGCTCCGTCGTCCACGCCACCTTCGTCATCAACCGAGTCTATGACGCCTCGCCGGCCCGGGTGTTCAAGGCGTTCTCCAATTCCGAGGCGCGCGACCGCTGGTTCGTGAAGTCCGAGGGCTGGCCGGTGGCCGAATATACCTACGACTTCCGGGTCGGCGGCCAGGAGCACGGTCGCTTCAGCCCCGACGGCAAGATGACCATCCTCAACGAGACCACCTACTGGGACATCGTCCCGGACCAGCGGATCATCAGCGCCTACGCCATGGACATCGACGGAAACCGCATCTCGGTGTCGGTCGCCACGATCGAGCTGAAGCCCGAGGGCAAGGGCACGCGCCTGACCTACACCGAACAGGGCGCGTTCCTGGACGGCTACGACATCCCCGCCCAGCGCGAGGCCGGGTGCCGCGACCTGTACGAAAAGCTGGCGGCCGAGCTGGAGCGCCAGGGCGAAGACGCCTGACGCCCCACCCGCGCCAATGACCGGGGGCACGTCCAAGGGCGTGTCCCCGACCCGATCCCCGGAGATCCCATGTCCCTGACGCTGCACATGCACCCGCTGGCCTCGTACTGCTGGAAGGTGCTGATCGCCCTCTACGAGAACGACACGCCGTTCGAGGCCCATCTGGTCGACCTGAGCGACCCCGCGGTGGTCGCCGCGTTCAAGGCGCTTTGGCCGACGGCCAAGATGCCGCTGCTGGTCGACAAGGCTCGCGACCGCGCGGTTCCGGAAACCTCGATCATCATCGAATATCTGCAGGCGGCCTATCCCGGTCCGGTTCGGTTCATCCCGGACGAACCGGAGGCCGCCCTGCGGGTGCGGCTGCTGGACCGCCTGTTCGACAACTATGTCCAGGAGTCGATGCAGAAGATCGTCGGCGACCGGATCCGGCCGGCCGACGCCAAGGACCCGCACGGTGTCGCCCACGCCCGCTCGCAGCTGGCCATGGCCTACGACCTGCTGGAGACCCAGCTGGCGGGGCGGACCTGGGCGACGGGCGAGGCGTTCAGCCTGGCCGACTGCGCGGCGGCCCCGGCCCTGTTCTACGCCAACAAGGTGGCGCCGCTGGGCGAGGCCCATCCCGTCGTCTCGGCCTATCTCGACCGCCTGCTGGCCCGCCCGTCGTTCGCGCGGGTGCTGCAGGAGGCCGAGCCCTATTTCGCGATGTTCCCGGCGCAGGACTGAGTTCAGGCTAGACTGTCGGCTTCCCAGGCCAGGAACTCCGGCGTTTCCAGCAGGCGCTCGGCATAGGCGCCGGCCGGACCGGTGTCGCCGTAGTCCGACAGGTGGACGCCATAGGTGCGGAACCGGGTCGCCACCGGGGTGTAGAAGGCGTCGGCGATCGACCAGTCGCCCAGCAGGAACGGTCCGCCGGAGCGCTTGAGCAGCTGATTCCAGCGCTCGACGATCTTGCGCACGTCCTTCTGGGTGGCCTCGGAGATCGCCACGACCCGCGGCGTTTCCTCCAGCGCCATCGGGCATTCGCCGCGCAGCGAGGTGAAGCCCGAATGCATCTCGGCCGCCGCCGACCGGCCCAGGGCCCGCAAGGCGGCGTCGTCGGGCCACAGCTTGGCGGCCGGGAACGTCTCGGCCAGGTATTCGCAGATCGCCAGGGAATCCCAGATCGCCAGGTCGCCGTCCTTGAGCACCGGCACCAAATGGCTGGGCGAATGCCTGGCGATCTCGGTCTCGGAGGTCCCGGCCTGGCGCAACTCGACCACGGTCTCCTTGAACGGCTGCCCGGTGCGCTTCAGCGCCAGCCAGGGACGCAGCGACCAGGTGGACCACTTCTTGGTGCCGACGACGAGTTCCATGGCGAATCTCCTTGGCGAGCGGCCATTGGGCGAGCGAGCGTTGGCCAGGGCTTAGCCCGACCGCTCGCCCGCGACAACGCCAGGGATCGCCGCGGGGTCGCTTTAGCCGACCGGCGGTCGCGGAAAGACATAGGCCCAAGGGTGCGGTTCGGCGGGCGGGCCGGGGTCGCGGCCCAGGGCGCGGAGCGTTCGGGCGCGGTTCAGCTCCTCGAACGGAACGATCTCGGCGGACCGGGCGACCGGCGCGGGACGTGGGCGGGGCAAGGCGTGCATGGCGGACCTCCTGCAAGACCGTCTGTCGCGGCCATGGGTCCATTGAAGACCTTCGCGCCTGAACGGACCTGGGCGCCCTCGTTGTCCAGCGTTCATCAACGCGCCGCCAAACCGCCGCGATTTCCCCTCTGGCCTTGGCGCTTCCGTTACGTCTACAGTCGGCCCAACGATTAGAACAAATGTTTGAAGGGAGAGGCCCAGGATGGCGCAGGCGAAGACGCCGGGCGGCGCGATGCCGCCAGTTTCGCAAGCCGGCGCGAAGCCGCCATTGTCGCAAGCCGGCGCACAGCCGCTGTATTCGAAGGGCTACAAGGCCGCGGTGCTGGGGCTGCTGCTGGCCACCTACACCTTCAACTTCATCGACCGCACAATCATCGCCACCATCGGCCAGGCCATCAAGGTCGACCTCAAGCTGACCGACACCCAGCTGGGCCTGCTGGGCGGCCTGTACTTCGCCCTGCTCTACACGCTGCTGGGCATCCCCATCGCCCGGATGGCCGAGCGCTGGAACCGGGTGACGATCATCTCGATCTCGCTGGTCATCTGGTCGGGCTTCACGGCCCTGTGCGGCAGCGCCGCCAGCTTCGCCCAGCTGGCCCTCTACCGCTTCGGCGTCGGGGTCGGCGAGGCCGGCTGCTCGCCGCCCAGCCACTCGCTGATCAGCGACTATTACGCGCCCAAGCAGCGCGCCTCGGCCCTGTCGATCTATTCGTTTGGCATTCCCCTGGGCACGATGTTCGGGGCGGTGGCCGGCGGCTGGCTGGCCCAGGAGTTCAGCTGGCGCGTGGCATTCGTGATCGTCGGCCTGCCCGGCATCCTGCTGGCGGTGCTGGTCAAGCTGATCGTCAAGGAGCCGCCGCGCGGCCATTCGGAGGTCAAGGAACGGCCGCTGGAGGCCGAGGATGTGGTCATCGAGCCGGCCAAGCCGCCCTTCTCGCTGGTCAACGAGTTCAAGGAACTGGGCGCCGTCATGGCCGTGCTGTTCGGCAAGTGGCCGGTGCTGCACATGATGCTGGGCGTGACCATCGCCTCGTTCGGCTCGTACGGCTCCGGAGCGTTCGTACCGCCCTACTTCGTCCGCACCTACGGGCTGGGCTTGGCCCAGGTGGGCCTGATCGTCGGCCTGATCGGCGGCTTCTCGGCCGGGGTCGGCACCCTGGTCGGCGGCTTCCTGACCGACTGGTCGGGCAAGCGCAGCGCCAAGTGGTACGCCCTGGTGCCGGCCATCGGCCTGCTGATCTGCACCCCGATCTACATCACCGCCTATCTGCAGACCCACTGGCAGACCACCGCCCTGATCCTGCTGGTCCCGGGCATCTTCCACTATACCTACCTGGCCCCGACCTTCGGCGTGGTCCAGAACTCGGTCGAGCCGCGCCGCCGGGCCACGGCCACGGCCCTGCTGTTCTTCTTCCTCAATTTGATCGCCCTGGGCGGCGGGCCGGTGTTCACCGGCTGGCTGATCGACCACCTGGCGCGGTTCCATTTCAACCATCCGGAAGCCTCCTCGATCTTCCACGCCCTGGGCGGCTCGTTCACCGATCCCGGCGCGGCCAGCTTCACCGCCCAGTGCCCCGGCGGCCTGGCCCCCAAGGGCTCGCCCGCCGACCTGGCCAAGGCCTGCCACGGCGCCATGGCCCGGGCGACCCAACAGGGCATCATCGTCTCGCTGTGCTTCTACGCCTGGGCCGCCCTGCACTACGCCCTGGCGGCGATCGGCATGGTCAAGCACATGCGGGAGCGAGCGGCGGCGCAGGCCTGAGACGTCCACTTGCCCCCTACGGGTCGCTTCGCGACCGTCTTCCCCCAAAGGGGGAAGAGCCCTGAGGTCGACGCCGTGCGGCTCCGCCCCCTATGGGGGCGGACAGACCGCGAAGCGGTCAGGTGGGGGCAAGTGGGTGTGATCTCACGCGGAAAGCCCGCTGAGCTGATGGGAAGGGTGCGAAGCGCCCGGGCCTCGCCCGGAGTAGCTTTGATGTTTTGTACCGTTTCGACGAAGTTCAGGCGCTTCGCGTGGAACCGTTATCCGGAAGCCTTCGGGTCGCGGATTTTTAACCCGCTCCGATGGAGGCCCCCGACGGGCAGGGAATTGGCGTTCCCTGGATCGCATGGGCGATTTCAGCCCATGCCTGTTGCGCTTGCCGATCCCTCGCCGCCTGGGTTTCGTCCCGATGTTTCAGGGAACCTGCCCAGGACCGTCGCGAAAGGTTGTCACTGAAGACCACCGACAAACGCTTCCCGCTCGACCACCCCCGAAAGCCGCATCGGTCGCCGGCCGGACGCCCTTCCCGTGCCTTCAGGTGAGATCAGGATACGGCCGGTCTGGAAGGGTGGGGATCAAATCGGGTCGAGAAAGTTCAGGGCGTTGAAATCGTGGAGTTTTGCTTCCTGAACGCCGAGCACAAGTTCCTTCCCTCCCCCTCGTGGGGAGGGTGGCCCTGGCAGCGCCAGGGTCGGGTGGGGCCTGCTGAGTCAGCCAGCAAACCCACTCAACACCCTGCACCGCTCCCCACCCGACCCGCTTCGCGGGCCACCCTCCCCGCAAGGGGGAGGGAAGATCGTTTGCGGAAACGCTCGGGCCTTCACCCCAAGTAATAATCCCCTTCCCTTGACTCCCCCGGCGGACGGGACCAAACGCCCGCCTCATGATCAGCCGCTATTCCCGCCCCGAAGCCGCCGCCATCTGGTCCAGCCAGACCAAGTACAAGATCTGGTTCGAGATCGAGGCCCACGCCGCCGACGCCATGGCCGAGTTGGGGGTGATCCCCAAGCTCGCCGCGCAGACGATCTGGGAAAAGGGCCGCGACGCGGTCTGGGACAGCGACCGGATCGACGAGATCGAGCGCGTCACCAAGCACGACGTCATCGCCTTCCTGACCCACGTGTCGGAGATCGTCGGCCCCGAAGCCCGCTTCCTGCACCAGGGCATGACCAGCAGCGACGTGCTGGACACCTGCTTCGCCGTGCAGCTTAGCAAGGCCACCGACCTGCTGATCGAAGACGTCGACCTGCTGCTGGCGGCCCTGAAGCGCCGGGCCCTGGAACACAAGATGACGGTGTGCGTGGGCCGCAGCCACGGCATCCACGCCGAACCGATCACCTTCGGCCTGAAAATGGCCGGCTATTATGCCGAGTTCCAGCGCGCCAAGGAGCGCCTGGCGATGGCGAAGTTCGAGATCGCCACCTGCGCGATCTCGGGCGCGGTGGGCACCTTCGCCAATGTCGATCCGCGCGTCGAGCAGCACGTGGCCGACAAGATGGGCCTGGTGGTCGAGCCGGTCTCGACCCAGGTGATCCCGCGCGACCGCCACGCGGCCTATTTCTGCGCCCTGGGCGTGGTCGCCTCGTCGGTCGAGCGGCTGGCGACCGAGATCCGCCACCTGCAGCGCACCGAGGTGCTGGAGGCCGAAGAGCCGTTCGAGGTCGGGCAGAAGGGCAGTTCGGCCATGCCCCACAAGCGCAACCCGATCCTGACCGAGAACCTGACGGGCCTGGCCCGGCTGGTCCGCTCGGCCGTGACCCCGGCCCTGGAGAACGTCGCCCTCTGGCACGAGCGCGACATCAGCCACTCGTCGGTCGAGCGCGGCATCGGGCCGGACGCGACGATCCATCTGGACTTCGCCCTGCGCCGCCTGGCCGGGGTGATCGAGCGCTTCAACATCTATCCCGACAACATGGCCAGGAACCTGGACAAGCTGGGCGGCCTGGTGTTTTCGCAACGGGTGATGCTGGCCCTGACCCAGAAGGGCGTGTCGCGCGAGGACGCCTATGCCGCCGTGCAGGGCAACTCGATGAAGGTGTGGCGCGGCGAGGGCCGGTTCATCGACTTCCTGAAGGCCGATCCGGTGGTCAGCAAGGCCCTGTCGGACGCCGAGCTCGAGGAGCTGTTCGACTACGGCTACCACACCAAGAACGTCGACGTGATCTTCAAGCGGGTGTTCGGCGAGCAGGGCTGACGGGGTCCTCGCTCCTAACTTATATGATCGTCATCCCGGGCCTTGTTGTTCAGTCCGGGGACATAGCTGACACTTGTTCGGGGACATAGCTGACACCTCTCTGCGAGCAAACCATTGCTCCAACAGGCGTCGCACATTGGTGACCCTAGCTGTATGTCTATGGATTTTCGGGCGATATGGCGAGGTCGTCCACGAATGTGTATGCCCCACGTCACCAGCCCAAGGGCTGGCTAGACTTAGCGAAGCAGGGGCCGAGGTGTCAGCTATGTCCCCGGACTGAACACTTGTGCCCGGGACCCCTGGTTCAGCCCGCATGTGCAGCGCCTTGGCGCGCTGGCCGCGCCACCCCTGCGCACTTGCGGCGGACAGAGGGGTCCCGGGCACAAGGCCCGGGATGACGACGCCAATGTGAAAGCGCGTGAAATCAGGACATCCGGCATGACCCGAAAGTCCGGCTTTCCTCCCGTCGTCGACGCAAGCACCCGCGTCCTGATCCTGGGCAGCCTGCCGGGCGAGGCCTCGCTGGCCGCGGGGCAGTATTACGGCAACCCCCGGAACGCCTTCTGGCGGCTGATGGAGGGCGTGCTCGACACGCCGCTGGTCGCACTGGCCTATGAGGCGCGGCTGGCCGCCCTGCTGTCGCGCGGCGTGGGCCTATGGGACGTGATCGCCGAGGCCGAGCGGCCCGGCAGCCTCGACGCCGCCAT
Source organism: Caulobacter sp. BE254 (assembly GCF_031457295.1). NCBI lineage: Bacteria > Pseudomonadati > Pseudomonadota > Alphaproteobacteria > Caulobacterales > Caulobacteraceae > Caulobacter > Caulobacter sp. BE254. The sequence goes on from NZ_JAVDWJ010000007.1 coordinate 273,468, forward strand.
CCGCGACCCGGCCGCCAACGACCTGGTCGCCCTGGTCGCCAGCCTGCCGGCCCTGCGCGCCGTGGCCTTCAATGGCGGGACGGCGGCGAAGCTGGGAGGGCGGCTGATCGGCGACCGCGTCGCCACCTTGGCCCTGCCCTCCTCCAGCCCCGCCCACGCCGCCCGCTCGTTCGAGCAGAAGGCCGCGCTCTGGAACGGGCTGCGGGCCTTCCTGCCTACCAGAGCCGGTTGACGCCGTAGCCGTCAAAGACCGCCTCGTTCGAGACCAGCAACATGCCCTCGACGATCGCCTGGGCGATCAGCAGCCGGTCGAAGGGGTCCTTGTGAGGGATCGCCAGCGAACCGGCGAACCGGGCGTGGGTCAAGGTCACCGACAAGGGATGGAAGCCCAGCGCTTCGATCTCGCTCTCGAACCGCGCCGCCAGCACGGCGGCCTCGGGGAGCTTGCCGATGCGGTGCTTGGTGGTGATTTCCATGGCCGATGCGGCGCTGACGAAGACCGTCGAGCCTTCGGCGGCGATGGCGGCCATCGCCGCAGCGCCAAGCCGCGGATCCTGGTGTCCCCACCAGATCAGCGCGTGCGTGTCCAGCAGCAGCCTCAATCGCCCTCGCCGTTCCACAGGGCGAGTTCATCATCAGGCAGCGGATCGAAGAAGCTCTCCGTGAGGCCGAAACCTTCCCGTCCCTTCCACATCCCAGCCTGACGCTTGGGCTTGGGCGTTTCGACCGGCTCCTGCACCAACCGCGCCACCGGCGTCTTGCCGCGGGCGATCACGACCTCGCCGCCAGCCTCGACCTCGGCCAGCAGGCGCGACAGGTTGGTCTTGGCGTAGTGGATGGTGACGACGGTCATGGGGGGCCTCCGCTTAGCTAAGCATGTTAGCTAAGTCGTGCAAAAAGGCAAATCACGACGGCGGCGGGACATTACAGCATTTTCATCTGCGCCCCGCCCGGAACTAGGGCAGCATCGCCGGCTTCGAGGGGAGACCTTTCCTATGCGCCTGTTCCTGCTGGCCGCCGTTTCGGCGGTCGCCCTGTCAACAACCCTGCCCGCCGCAGCCCTGGCGGCCGATCCGCCCGCCAAGGCGATGTACGGCGACTGGGGCGTCGACCTGACCGCCGGCGACCGATCGGTGTCGCCGGGCGCCGACTTCGACAAGTACGCCAACGGCGCCTGGGCGGCGCGCACCCAGATTCCCGACGACCAGGCCTCGGCCGGCGTCGGCTACGACGTCTACAACCGCTCGCAGGACCAGCTGCGCACCCTGATCGAGACGGCCGATCCGTCCACACCGATCGGCGCGCTCTATAAGAGTTTCATCGACGAGGCCAAGGTCGAGGCGGTCGACGACAAGCCGCTGAAAGCGGACCTGGCCAGGATCGCCGCGATCAAGTCCAAGGCCGACTTCGCCGTCGCCATGGGCCAGGCCCAGGGCGGGTTCGGCAGCGGCGTCTTCTCGCTGGACATCTATCCGGACGCCAAGAACCCGGAGGTCAACACCCTCTATATCGGCCAGGCGGGCCTGGGCCTGCCCGACCGCGACTACTACCTGACCGACGACTTCAAGCCGCAGCTGGCGGCCTATACCGCCTTCGTCGAGCGGGCCCTGAAGATGGCCGGCTATCCGGACCCGGCCAAGAGCGCCGCCGACGTCGTGGCTTTCGAGACCAAGATCGCCCAGGCCAGCTGGCCGGTCGCCGACCGCCGCGATATCGACAAGACCTACAACCCGGCCACCGCGGCCGAGCTGGCGACCTTCGCGCCCTTCCCCTGGACGCCCTACCTGGCCGCGGCCGGCATGCCGGGCCTGACCAAGGTGGTGCTGGGCGAGAAGACCGCGGTGCGCGACATCGCCAAGATCTATGACGAGACGCCGCTGGAGACGCTGAAGGCCTGGCAGACCTTCAACATCGTGGCCGAGACCTCGCCCTACCTGTCCAAGCGCTTCGTCGACAGCCGCTTTGCGTACACCAAGGTCCTGAGCGGCCAGGCGACCCTGCGGCCCCGCTGGAAGCGCGGCGTGCAGCTGGTCGACGGCAGCCTGGGCGAGGTGGTCGGCCAGACCTATGTCGCCAAGTACTTCCCGCCCAGCTCCAAGGCCCAGATGGTCGATCTGATCGCCAACCTGAAGACGGCCATGGCGGCGCGGATCGAGAAGGCCCCGTGGATGAGTCCGGCGACCAAGGCCGAGGCCCTGACCAAGCTGAGCAAGATGCAGGTGATGGTCGGCTATCCCGACAAGTGGCGCGACTATTCGGGCCTGAAGCTGGACGCCAATGACCTCTACGGCAATGTCGCGGCCAGCCGGCGCTTCGAGTGGGCCTATACGCTGAGCGACCTGGGCAAGCCGGTCGACCACGGCAAGTGGGGCATGACCCCGCAGACCGTCAACGCCTACAACGGCGGGCTGGAGAACAAGATCGTCTTCCCGGCCGGCATCCTGCAGGCGCCCTATTTCGACCCGGCGGCCGATCCGGCGGTGAACTACGGGGCGATCGGCGCGGTGATCGGCCACGAGATCAGCCACGGCTTCGACGACCAGGGCCGCAAGATCGACGCCACCGGCAAGCTGCGCGACTGGTGGACCGCCGAGGACGCCAAGCGCTTCGACGCCCAGGCCGACGTGCTGGGCAAGCAGTACGACGCCTATGAGCCGGTCCCCGGCGCCCACATTAACGGCAAGCTGACCATGGGCGAGAACATCGCCGACCTGGCTGGCCTGCAGGTGGCCCTGGACGCCTACCACGCCTCGCTGGGCGGCAAGCCGGTCCCGGTGATCGGCGGGCTGACGGGCGACCAGCGCCTGTTCCTGGCCTTCGCCCAGTCGTGGCAGGACAAGTCGCGCCCCGACTCGCTCAAGCAACAGATGGCGTCGGACCCGCACGCGCCGTCGTCGTTCCGCGTGGTGGGCCCCACCCGCAATGTCGACGCCTGGTACGACGCCTTCGGGGTCAAGCCGGGGCAGACCTACTACCTGCCGCCCGAAGCCCGCTCGCGGGTCTGGTGACGTGAAAAGGCCCGCGCCGCATCGCGCGGCGCGGGCCTTCGCTCAGGGTCTCGGTATCAGGTGACGTGCTTGACCGGCACGTGCTCGACGTGGGTGTTGAGATAGTTGAACCCGCCCGAGCCGTTCCAGGCCTGGTCGACCGTCAGGGCGGCCGTGAACTTGGCCAGGAACGAACCGATGGCGGGCGGCGGCACGCTGTAGACGAACTCGCCGCTCAACGAGACGAGCTGATGGTTGGGGCCGAAACCGGTCTGGTAGATCTGGCCGGTGACCGGGAAGCGGTGATGGCCGCCCAACACCGCCTGGTTGACCTCGGCGATGCCGCTGACATGGCCCGAGGCGGCCTGGACGGTGAGGGCCAGGTTGACGATCGGGGCGCCGGGCGTGCCGACATTGCCGACCACCGCCTTGACGAAATAGAGCCCGATCTTGTCGCCGGCCTTCTGGGTGTGAAGCGTACCGATATCGTCGGCCATGATGCATCCTCCTGGCATTGAGCGACCCTTCAGGATCGCCTTATGCGAGTGTGATACATCCTGCCGCTGGTGGCGCCCAAGAAAACCTTTGCGTGTCGTCTTGTTTTCTAACAACCAAAAGGCGCACTTGATCCGTGAGCGTCGCGACTCAACCGTCCGACCGCGCAAACGACAAGGCCCGGCGGCGACGGGCGTCGCGGCCGGGCCTTGCTGCGGTGTTAGATTATTTCGCGGAAGGCCGCGGCGATCCTATTCGCCGGCGGCGATCTGGCCGCGGGCCAGGGCCAGCAGCTCGTCCATCTTCCGGCGGACCTCGCCCTCGCCGACATTGACGCCCGAGCCCTTCAGGTCGCCGGCGACCTTGCGCAGCACGTCCTCGTCGCCGGGCTGCTCGAAATCGGATTTCACCACGGCGCGGGCGTACTCCTCGACCGTCGCCAGGCCCATCAGTTCGGCCGCCCATTCGCCCAGCAGACGGTTGCGGCGGGCGGTCGCCTTGAATTCCTGTTCCTGCTCCAGCGCGAACTTGCGTTCGAAACCCTGTTCGCGTTCGTCGAAGGTGGTCATGAAAGCCCCAATAGTCTCTGAGCCGGCTGCATATCCTCTGGCGAGCCGCCGGGCAATCGGAAGCAACGCCGCAGCGTCACCGATCCGCTCACAATCCCGCCGATCCGGCTAGGGCTGTTTGCGCCGGGGGCCGCCTTCAGCTAGTTTCGGGACGACATTTTTCGTGAGCGGCCTTGAGTCGAACGCCGCGCGCAGCTATCCGCCGCGCGCGCTTTTCGTTTCTCCGGAGATTTTCCGGACCGGTTTCCGGACAGGGGCGCGCCCGCAACCAGAAGGGCCTCGACGAGAGCCATGACCACCCGCCGCAAGAAGATCTACGAAGGCAAGGCCAAGATCCTGTATGAGGGCCCCGAGCCGGGCACCCTCATCCAGTACTTCAAGGACGACGCCACCGCCTTCAACGCCCAGAAGAAGGCGGTCCTCGAAGGCAAGGGCGTGATCAACAACCGCATCAGCGAGTACATCATGACTCGCCTGAACGGCATCGGCGTGCAGAACCACTTCATCCGCCGCCTCAGCCTGCGCGAGCAGCTGATCAAGGAAGTCGAGATCATCCCGCTGGAGGTGGTGGTGCGCAACATCGCCGCCGGCTCGATCGCCACCCGCCTGGGTCTGGCCGAGGGCACGCCGCTGCCGCGCTCGATCATCGAGTTCTACTACAAGGACGACAAGCTGGGCGACCCGATGGTCTCCGAGGAGCACATCACCGCGTTCAACTGGGCCGCCACCCAGGAGATCGACGACATGATGGCCATGGCCCTGCGGGTGAACGACTATCTGTCGGGCCTGTTCAGCGGCGTCGGCATCACCCTGGTGGACTTCAAGATCGAGTTCGGCCGCGTCTACGAAGGCGACTTCAGCCGGGTGATCCTGGCCGACGAGATCAGCCCCGACAGCTGCCGGCTGTGGGACTCGACCACCAACGAGAAGATGGACAAGGACCGGTTCCGCCGCGACCTGGGCAATGTCATCGAAAGCTACACCGAGGTGGCCCGCCGCCTCGGCATCATGAAGGAAATGCCCACCGTCATCCAAGGCGGCGTGCATTAGCCTTAAACCCCTTCTCCCAGAGGGAGAAGGAGGGGCCCGCGCGCCGCTCGGCGCGTGGGAGGATGAGGGGTTAAGCCTTGTCCGGAAGCCCCGCACCCCCTCACCCTCCCATGCTGCGCATGGGCCCCTCCCTCTCCCCATGGGAGAGGGTGAAGAAGGTCAGGACGACGAAATGAAAGCCAAGGTTCAAGTGTTCCTCAAGCCCGGCGTGCTCGACGTCCAGGGCAAGGCCGTCGAAGCCGCCCTGCACGGGCTGGGCTGGGCCGACGTCTCGGGCGTGCGGGTCGGCCGCACCATCGAGTTCGACCTGACGCAGACCGACGCCGCCAAGGCCGAGGCCGAGGTCAAGGCCATGTGCGACAAACTGCTGGCCAACACGGTCATCGAAAGCTACCGCGTCGAGATCGCGTAGGGCGAAGTCGAGACAACGACGGGGACATGCGCATGCGCATGTCCCCCGTCGCATCCGAAGCGCCCTCCCCCGGGAGCGGCGCTTTTTCTTTGCGCGGCGTCTTCCGCTCCGGCCTGGCCGCCCCATGTTCGGTGAACACGGAGGGATCCCCATGAGCGCGAAGTTTCACCTGGCCCAGGTCAATATCGGTCGCCTGCGCGCGCCCATCGACCACCCGATGATCAAGGACTTCGCCGACAATCTCGACCCGATCAACGCCCTGGCCGAGGCCTCGCCCGGCTTCGTCTGGCGCCTGACCGGCGACGGCAACAACGCCACCGACCTGCAGCCGTTCGACGACGCGCTGATCGCCATCAACATGTCGGTCTGGACCGACATCCCCTCGCTGGGGGCCTATGTCTATCGCAGCGGTCACGTGCAGTTCATGCGCCGCCGCCGCGAATGGTTCGAGCACATGGACCTCTACATGGTCCTGTGGTGGGTCCCGGCCGGCCACCGCCCGACCATCGACGAAGCCAAGGAAAGGCTGGCCCTGCTGGAGGCCCACGGCCCGACGCCGCAGGCCTTCACGTTCAAGATCCCGTTCCCGGCGCCGGACGAGGCGACGGTGGAGCCCGTGCTGGACGAGTGCGCCTGAGGGTTCGCCCCAGGCTTTTTAACCACCGTCATCCCGGGCCTCGTTGTTCAGTCCGGGGACATGGCGGACACCTGTTCGGAGACATGACTGACAGGTTTGGGGTCGGTCAAGTCGATGGTGGCGACCTGATGGCTGGC
>NZ_JAVDWJ010000008.1:0-236482 GCF_031457295.1 Caulobacter sp. BE254
CAATCTGGGCCCCGACGGCCAGCGACAGGTCAGCGTCTATCCCGCGCCCGCCGCCGACGCCGGGACCGGGGCGTGAAGACCCGCCCGTGATCCTGGCTTCCATCGCCCTGGCCGCGGCCCGCGCCAACAGCTGCGCCGATCCCGCCGCCTTCGCACGCGGCCCGTCGGCCTGAACTGGACAAGCGGCGCCGAGCGTCCGACGCTTCCGCCTTCAAGCGCGGAGATTCTCGTGTTCGCAAAACTGCTGTTGGTCACGGTCGCCTGCTGGACGCTGTCGACGCCCGCCCTGGCCGCCGCGCCCGCCGTCGACCTGGTCCGACAGCGCGCCGTCGCCGCCCGGGTGCAGATCGTCCGCGACGACTGGGGGATCGCCCACGTGCACGGCAGGAGCGACGCCGACGCGGTGTTCGGCATGGTTTACGCCCAGGCCGAGGACGACTTCAACCGCGTCGAGGCCAACTACCTGACCGCCCTGGGGCGCACGGCCGAGGCCGAGGGCGAGAAGGCGATCTGGCAGGACCTGCGGATGAGGCTGTTCGTCGATCCCGCCGACCTGCAAGCCCGCTATGCCCAGAGCCCGGCCTGGCTGAAGGCGCTGATGGACGCCTGGGCCGACGGGCTGAACTTCTACCTGGCCACCCATCCGGGAACGAAGCCGAGGGTCATCACGCACTTCGAGCCGTGGATGGCGCTGAGCTTCACCGAGGGCAGCATCGGCGGCGACGTCGAGCGGATCTCGCTGGGCGAGCTGGAGGCCTTCTACGGCCAGCCGCGGCGGCAGGCCTCGGCGCAGGTCAAGGCTCGCGAGCTGGCCCAGGCCGTGGAATTCCGCGAACCCACCGGTTCGAACGGCTTCGCCATCGCCCCGTCCAACACCCGGGACGGCCACGCCCTGCTGCTGATCAACCCGCACACCTCGTTCTTCTTCCGCTCCGAACTGCAGATGACCAGCGACGCCGGGCTGAACGCCTATGGCGCGGCGACCTGGGGCCAGTTCTTCGTCTACCAGGGCTTCAACGCCCATGCCGGCTGGATGCACACCTCCAGCACCGTCGACGTGGTGGACGAGTTCGCCGAGACGGTCGAGCGCAAGGACGGCAAGCTGGTCTACCGGTACGGGGCCGAGGAACGGCCGGTGACGACCTCGACCGTCGAGGTGGCCTACAGGACCGCCGACGGCGCGCTGGGACATCGAACCTTCACCGTCTATCGCACCCACCACGGTCCAATCGTCCGGGCGGCGGACGGCAAATGGATCGCCTTCACCATGATGTACAAGCCGGTCGAGGCGCTGGAGCAGTCGTTCCTGCGCACCAAGGCGACCGATTACAAGAGCTTCCTGAAGGTCGCCGAGCTGAAGGCCAACTCCTCGAACAACACCCTGTTCGCCGACGACAAGGGCGAGGTGGCCTATCTGCACCCGCAGTTCATCCCGCGCCGCGACGACCGCTTCGACTACACTAGGCCGGTCGACGGCTCGGACCCGGCCACCGACTGGAAGGGGCTGCACGCCCTGTCCGAGGCGCCGCACCTAAAGAACCCGCCCAACGGCTGGCTGATGAACACCAACAACTGGCCCTATTCGGCTGCGGGTCCTTACAGCCCCAGGCCAGCAGACTTCCCGCGCTACATGGACAGCGTCGGCGAGACGCCGCGCGGGGTTCACGCCACGCGGGTGCTGAGCGCGCGGAAGGACTTCACCCTGCCGACCCTGATCCAGGCCGCCTACGACCCGTACCTGACCGCCTTCGCCGACCTGATCCCGACCCTGTCCAGGGCCTACGACCAGACGCCCGACGGCGATCCGCTCAAGGCGCGGCTGGGACCGCAGGTGGCGGCGCTGAAGGCCTGGGACCTGAAGTGGTCGCAGGCCTCGACCGAGACCTCGCTGGCGGTGTTCTGGGGCGAGGCCCTGTGGGCGAAGTCGGCGGCCCAGGCCAAGGCGGACGGCGTGTCGGTCTACGCCTACATGGCCGGGCGCACGACACCGGCCCAGAAGCTGGCGGCCCTGGCCGAGGCCTCGGACCGCCTGGCGGCCGACTTCGGCGACTGGCGCACGCCCTGGGGCCGGATCAACCGTTTCCAGCGCAACGACGGCGCCATCGTCCAGACCTTCGACGACAACAAGCCCTCGACCCCCGTGCCGTTCACCTCGGGCCAGTGGGGCTCGCTGGCCTCGTTCGGGGCCAAGCGCTATCCGGGGACGAAGACCTATTACGGGACCAGCGGCAACAGCTTCGTGGCCGTGGTCGAGTTCGGGCCCAGGGTGAAGGCCCTGGCCGTGTCGGCCGGCGGCGAAAGCGGCGACCCGGCCTCCAGGCACTTCGCCGACCAGGTCCAGCGCTATGCGAAGGGCGACCTGCGGACGGTCTATTTCTATCCGGACCAGCTGGCCGGCCATGTCGAGCGGACCTATCGGCCGGGCGAGATCAAGTGACGGACCGGGCTTGAGGCCGGCGTTTCGTCGACACTGTCGGTGAAATCGAAGATGAAATCCCGGTCGGTATTGTGGGCCACGTGTTTTCGATCGAAAAGTCGCGAACAGAAAAGCACGCCGATCGATAGCGTGGCCGAAAGATACCGCAGGGGGATGAAATCGTGAAACTTTTGGGGATGAGGACCGCCGCCGCCGGCCTCTTGAGCCTGTTCCTGGCTCACGCCAGTTACGCCTTGCCGGCAACCCATCCCGTGAAGGTGACCGGGGGGGCGATCGTGGGATCGCAAGACAGCGGCCTCAATGAATATTTCGGAATCCCGTTCGCGGCGCCGCCCCTGGGCGACCTCCGCTGGCGCGCGCCGCAACCCGTCGTCGCGTGGGAGGGGCAAAGGACGACGCGGGAATTCTCCCCCGCATGCGCTCAGACGGCGACCTGGATTTCAAACCCCAAAAGCGAAGACTGTCTGTATTTGAACCTATGGGCGCCGGCCAAGGCCGAAAAGCTGCCGGTCGTCGTGTGGATCCACGGCGGCGCCATGGACAGCGGGGCCGCCGCCGTGCCCGTGCAGAACGGCGCCAACCTGGCGAGGCGCGGGGCCATCGTGGTCACCCTCAGCTATCGTCTGGGCATATTCGGTTTCTATGCGTCTCCCGAACTGAGCGCCGAGTCGCCGGACCACGTGTCCGGCAACCAGGGCATTCTCGACCAGATCGCGGCCTTGCATTGGGTCAAGACGAACATCGCGGCCTTCGGCGGGGATCCCGATCGCGTGACGATCATGGGCAACTCCTCGGGGGGCGAGTCGGTCGCGCTGCTGGTCGCGTCTCCCCTGGCCAAGGGCCTGTTTCAGCGCGCCATCGCCGAGAGCGGAAACGATGCGATGCCGATCAACCCCGAGGACGACCACCGCTTCGACCAGAAGTCGGTCGCCGAAGCAAAAGGCCTGGCCTTCGCCAAGGCCGTCGGGGCGGAACGTCTGGCGGATCTGCGCAAGCTGAGCGTCGAAGACCTGCAGAAGCAGGCATGGCTGCCACGCGTCTATGTGGACGGGCGCCTGCTGCGCTCGGACCTGACCACCACCTATCGCGATCGCGGTCAGAACGACGTGCCGCTGCTGGTGGGATGGACCGCCGAGGAAGGCAAGGACCTGATCGAGTTCTACCTGGACCCCCGTGCGTCCACCTCCGCCGGACGCCGCGACCAGATGACCAAGCTCCTGGGCTATCCGCCGTCTGATCGCGTGCTGGCCGCCTATCCCGGCGCGACCGATTCCGAGGCCGCCGCCTCCATCAACCAACTGACCAACGACTGGTGGGGTTGGCGCATGGAGCACTGGGCCGCCCTGCAGGCGAAATACGGCCGCTCCAAATCGTATGTCTACTACTTCGCGCACCGTCCGGCGGAACCGCCGACGCCCTGTTCCTGGGGCTGTGGCGCCGGCCACGGCGTCGACGTCCAGTACATGTTCGACAATCTCGCCGTGGACCCGCGATCCTGGACCGCGGAAGATCGGCGATTGGCGGATCGGCTGGCCGACACCGTGGTTCAGTTCGCGCGAACAGGCAGCCCGACGGGCGGTGGGCTGCCGGCCTGGCCGGCATTCGATGGGTCGAGGGCGTCCATACTGCCGATCGGCAACGACGCCGAACTCCAGGCGCACCCGCTGCCGGATTTCTCGGTTTTTTCGCAACGGGCGGAGACGACGCCCCCCACCCGATCGACCCCCGCGGCCGCTAGAAAGTAGGCCGTGGCCGGGAACGGCGCTTGCTGACGCCCGACTTGGGTCGAAAGCGGATCCAACAAAAAAGCCCCGCCGTCGCCGGCGGGGCTTTGTCGTGCCGCAAGGCCGTGAACCCTAGCCTTCGCGCTTGTCGCGCTTGGCCAGGACGCGCAGGCGCAGGGCGTTGAGCTTGATGAAGCCGCCGGCGTCGCGGTGATCGTAGGCGACCTTGCCCTCCTCGAAGGTGACCAAGTCCTGGTCGTAGAGGCTGTAGCGGCTGGTGCGGCCGATGACCGAGACGTTGCCCTTGTAGAGCTTGACCCGCACCTGGCCGGTGACCTTGGCCTGGCTATAGTCGATGGCCGCCTGCAGCATCTCGCGCTCGGGGGCGAACCAGAAGCCGTTATAGACCAGCGATGCGTATTTCGGCATCAGCTCGTCCTTCAGGTGCATGGCGCCGCGGTCCAGGGTGATCGACTCGATGCCGCGGTGGGCGGCCAGCAGGATCGTGCCGCCCGGGGTCTCGTAGACGCCGCGCGACTTCATGCCGACGAAGCGGTTCTCGACCAGATCCAGCCGGCCGATGCCGTTGTCGCGGCCCAGCTCGTTCAGCTTGGTCAGCAGGGTCGCCGGGCTCATCGCCACGCCGTCGATGGCGACGGGGTCGCCCTTCTCGAAGTCGATGGTGATGACCGTCGGCTTGTCGGGGGCGTCTTCCGGCGCGATCGTGCGCATGTGGACGAACTCGGGAGCCTCGACCGCCGGGTCCTCCAGGACCTTCCCCTCGGACGAGCTGTGCAGCAGGTTGGCGTCGACGCTGAACGGGGCCTCGCCGCGCTTGTCCTTGGCGATCTGGATCTGGTGCTTCTCGGCGAAGTCCAGCAGGGCTTCGCGGGACTTGAAGTCCCATTCGCGCCAGGGCGCGATCACATGGATGTCGGGCTCCAGGCCGTAATAGCCCAGCTCGAAGCGGACCTGATCGTTGCCCTTGCCGGTCGCGCCGTGGCTGACGGCGTCGGCGCCGGTCTTGCGGGCGATCTCGATCTGCTTCTTGGCGATCAGCGGGCGGGCGATCGAGGTGCCCAGCAGGTACTGGCCCTCATAGACCGTGTTGGCCCGGAACATCGGGAACACGAAGTCGCGGACGAACTCCTCGCGCACGTCCTCGATGAAGATGTTCTCCGGCTTGACCCCGGCCGCCAGGGCCTTGGCGCGCGCCGGCTCGATCTCCTCGCCCTGCCCCAGGTCGGCGGTGAAGGTGACGACCTCCGCCCCGTACTCGGTCTGCAGCCACTTGAGAATGATCGAGGTGTCGAGGCCGCCCGAATAGGCGAGCACGACCTTCTTCACGGGCTTGCCAGCCATGACGGGGTCCTTCCGAGAAACACAAAGTCGCAGCGTGTTTCTCCGCCGGAGAAACACAAGGTCGCGGGGCGTTTAGCGCGGTTTCGCGACGATTGAAACGGCGCCGCGCGACAACGGCGGAGTCAGAGCTTGATCTGGCCTTCGGCGGCCAGCTGGTTCAGGGCGCGGCGCACCTGGGTCAGGTGGACCACCGCGAAGATCGCCGCCACGATGGCGCGCACGCACAGCAGGATGATCCCCACGTCCAGACTGGTCGGCCGGCGGCTCTCGACCAGCAGCCACAGGCTGAGCAGGAAGGCGAAGGTCGGCAGCGAGGCCAGGGCCACGGCGCGCGGCGCCCGCAACACGGTCTGGCCCGAAGGCGCCCACAGCACCGGCACCAGCACGTCCTTGACCTTGCCCCAGGCCATGCGCGAGGCGCCGCCCATGATCGACAGGGCCAGCAGCCACAGCACGTCGCCGATGACGCCGAGGATGTTCATCCTAGACCGTCACCTGGGCGCCCAGCTCGACCACGCGGCCGGGCGGGATCTTGAAGAAGTCGGTGGGGTTGGTGGCGTTCTTCATCAGGAAGATGAAGATTCGGTCCTGCCACAGCGGCATGCCGCTGTTGGCCGACGGCACGATCGAGCGGCGGCCCAGGAAGAAGCTGGTGGCCATGATGTCGAACTTCAGACCCTGCTGCTTGCGCAGGATGGCCAGAGCCTTGGGCACGTTGGGGCTTTCCATGAAGCCGTAGAAGATCTCGACCTTCTTGAAGTCGGCGTTGATCGCCTGGGTGCGGACCCGGTCCTCGTCGGCGACCCGCGGCGTCTCGGCCGTGCGGACGGTCAGGATCACGTTGCGCTCGTGCAAAACCTTGTTGTGCTTGAGGTTATGCATCAGGGCGACCGGGGTCATGTCCGGGTCGGAGGTGAGGAAGATCGCCGTGCCGGGGGCGCGGTGCGGGGCGCGGGCCCGCAGGATCTCCATCAGGTCGACCAGGGGCACGCTGTCGCGGCGGGTCTTGTCGGTCAGGATCTGGGCGCCGCGCGTCCAGGTCCACATGACCAGCACCAACAACGCGCCGAAAGCCAGGGGCAGCCAGGCCCCGTCCGGGATCTTCAGCATGTTCGAGGCGATGAACACCATGTCGATCATCGCCAGCGGGATCAGCAGGGCGGCGGTCTGCCAGAGGTTCCACTTCCACACCAGGCGCAGCACCACATAGGCCAGCAGGGTGTCGACGAACATCGCCCCGGTCACGGCGATGCCGTAGGCGCTGGCCAGCTTGTGCGAGCTCTGGAACATCACCAGCAGGATCAGCACGCCGACCAGCAGGAAGGTGTTGACGGCCGGCACGTAGATCTGGCCGGCCTGGGTCTCGGAGGTGCGCTTGATGTCCAGACGCGGCAGCAGGCCCAGTTGCACCGCCTGCTGGGTCATCGAGAAGGCGCCGGTGATCACCGCTTGGCTGGCGATCACCGTGGCCACCGTGGCCATCAGCAGCACCGGCCAATAGGCGAAGGTCGGCACCATGTCCCAGAACGGATTGTGCCGCGAGGCCGGGTGGTCCAGCACCAGAGAGCCCTGGCCCAGATAGTTCAGGGCCAGGCACGGGAAGGCCAGCCACAGCCAGGCGGCGCGGATCGGGGCTTTGCCGAAATGGCCCATGTCGGCGTACAGCGCCTCGGCGCCGGTCACCGCCAGGAACACGCTGCCCAGGATCACGAAGCCCAGGAAGCCGTTCTCGAGCAGGAAGCGTACGCCGTACCAGGGATTGAAGGCGCGCAGGATCGACAGGTCGTCGACCAGGTGGAACAGGCCCAGGGCGCCCAGGATCAGGAACCAGGCGGCCATCACCGGCCCGAACAGGGCGGCCATCCGGTGGGTGCCCTTGGCCTGGACCAGGAACAGCGCCACCAGGATCCCGGCCGAGATCGGCAGGATGTAGGGCGTCAGGGCGTGGCCGACATGCGGCGCGTCCTTCATGCCCTCGACCGCCGACAGCACCGAGATCGCCGGGGTGATGATGCCGTCGCCGTAGAACAGCGCCGCGCCGATCACGCCCAGGAAGAACACAGCGGTCGAGCGCCGGTTGCCGACCTTTCCCAGCGCCCTCTGGGCCAGGGCCATCAAGGCCAAGGTGCCGCCCTCGCCCTTGTTGTCGGCCCGCATGAAGAAGATCACGTACTTGATCGTGACGAACAGGGTCAGGGTCCACAGCACCAGCGACACCACGCCCAGCACGGCGTGCTCGGTGGCGGTGGTGCTGCGCGAATGGGCCAGCGCCTCGCGCATGGCGTACAGCGGACTGGTGCCGATGTCGCCGAACACCACGCCCACCGCGCCGAGCGCGAGGGCGAGGAAGCCGTGCCCTTTCGGGTCATGGCCGGCTTGCGGAGGGACGTCACATGAGGCGGCGCTTTCGGGAGCGGGGGCGCCAGAGGCTTCGGAAGCCATTCAATCCCTCCGGGGTCGCCCTCGCAAAACGCGGTGCGGAGCCCCATATCGATCAAGCGGGGCGCGATACACCCAATCACGTCCCGGTTCAATCGCGACCTGCCGCCGAACCGCGGTGACAGTTTTTGGTTGAACGCACGAGCGACGCCCTTAGGGTCCTGCCATAGAAAAATGTCCGACAGTCAGAAATTTCCCGTCGCCGCGCACGCCCTGGCCTATCTGGCGCACAAGAGCGCCTTTTCGGCCGACCGCGCCGTGGCCAGCGCGGAGCTCGCCGCCTCGGTCCCGACCAACCCGGTCGTGGTGCGTCGCGTGACGGCCATGCTGGGCAAGGCGGGGCTGATCGGCGCGCGGGCCGGCGCCAACGGCGGGGCCTGGCTGCTCAGGCCGCCCGAGACCATCACCCTGGATGTCGTGCTGCGGGCCGTGAACGGCTGCGCCCACCTGGGCGTCGCCCCCAAGGGCGTCAAGGGTTGCCCGGTCGGCGAGAAGATCCCCGACGCCGTGCGCGGGGCGATGATCGCCGCCGACACCGCCGTCGCCGACCGCCTGTCGCAGATCTCGGTCGCCGACCTGCTGAACAGCGCCTCGGTCGAGGCCGCGGCCTAGGCGCTCCCCGACAATGTTTTCCTGGATCGGCGACCCGAACGGGTGGTGGGCGGCCGCCTGTTCGGCCGCGCTTTTATCCGCGCTGAAGCGGCCTGCAGAATAACTGCATCAACATCTGTTGCCGATCCCCTGGAAAGTCGCGGCGGGCGTCATACGTAATCGCCACGGTTTCAGTTGCGAGACCGAGAAACATTTTTAGGGCTCACCACCATGACCAAGGTCGCCATCGTTTATCACTCGGGTTACGGCCACACCGCCGTCCTGGCCGACAAGATCGCCGAGGGCGTCCGCGACGCCGGCCAGACTCCCGTGGTGTTGAAGATCGACAACGCCGCCCAGGACTTCGCGCCGATCATCGAAGAGATCACCGCGGCCGACGCCGTGGTGTTCGGCGCCCCGACCTACATGGGCGACGTCTCGGGCGTGTTCAAAGTGTTCGCCGACGCCACCGCCGGGGCGTTCTTCACCGGCGCCTGGAAGGACAAGCTGGCCGCGGGCTTCACCAACTCGCACAGCTTCGCCGGCGACAAGGGCCACGCCCTGGAAAGCCTGACCATCCTGGCGGCCCAGCACGGCATGAACTGGGTGAACCTGGGCCTGGCCCCTCCCGGCGTGACCGCCGCCGAACGCGGGCCCGACACCCTCAACCGCGTCGGCTCGTTCATCGGCCTGGCCGGCCAGTCGGACAACGCCTCGCCCGAGATCAGCCCCCCGGCCGGCGACCGCGAGACCGCCCGCCTGTTCGGCGTCCGCATCGCCGAGGCCGCCGTGCGCTGGACGCGCGGCGCCCAGCCGGCCCTCAGCGAGGCGGCCTAACACGACAAGCCTCGTCCTTCCTGATCCCCCAGCCCGAAGGACGGGCCCGCGGCGCTCCGGCGCCGCCGAGGGGGCGCTTGAGCCCGAGCGCCCCCTCCCCCTCTCCTCACCCGCGTCGCGGGGGAGGTGGCGCGGCGCGAATACGCGCCGTGACGGAGGGGGCCTCCCGCGCGCATGCTTGAACCAAACCGGCGGTCGTGCTTCGTCTCGGTGACGTTTGCAGTTGCCTGGACACACGCCGCATGGCCCGCCGCCTCGCCCTGATCACCGGCGCCTCCGCCGGCATCGGGGCCGCCTTCGCCCGCATCTATGCCAGCCACGGCTACGACGTGGCACTGACCGCGCGCCGGCTGGACCGGCTGGAGGCCCTGGCCGCCGAGATTCGCCTGCGATTCGGCGTCGAAGCCTATCCGATCGCCGCCGACCTGGCTCAGCCCGACGCCGTCGACCAGGTGCTGGCCGCCATCGAGGCCGAGGGCCGGGTGGTCGACGCCCTGGTCAACAACGCCGGCTACGGCCTGCCCGGCGCCTACGCCCAGACCCGCTGGGCCGACCAGAGCGCTTTCCTGCAGGTGCTGCTGGTCTCGGTCTGCGGCCTGACCCACAAGGTGCTGCCGGGCATGGTCGAGCGCGGCTTCGGCCGGATCGTCAACGTCGCCTCCCTGGCCGGCCTGGCCCCCGGCGCGGCCGGCCACACCCTCTATGCGGCGACCAAGAGCTTCCTGGTGAAGTTCTCCCAGAGCCTGCACCTGGAGACGCAAGGCGCCGGCGTCCACGTCAGCGCCCTGTGCCCGGGCTTCACCTATTCGGAATTCCACGACGTCAACGGCACCCGCGCCCAGGTCAGCCAGAGCTTGCCGGCCTGGCTATGGCTGGGCGCCGACGAGGTGGCCGCCGCCGGCTACGAGGCGGCCGAGGCCAATCGCGCGATCTGCGTGCCCGGCTCGCCCAACAAGGCCATCGCCGTGCTGGCCAAGCTGATCCCCGACGACTGGGCCCTGGCCCTGATGGCTAGCCAGGGATCGCGGTTCAGGAAGGTTTAGACGCGGCGCCTGAAGGTGGGGACACACACTCGCCCCCAGCCTATCGAGAGGTTTCACCCACGCCATGCGGCGAGTGTGTGTCCCCAGTTTCGTCCGCTACTTGTGCTCCGCGTACGGCGCCTTGGCGTCCTGGCGCACCAAGCCCCGCGTCGCGTCGCCCACGCCGATCAGCACGAACTGCACCGCCAGGGCGCAGAGGATCAGGCCCAGCACCCGCACCACGATGCTCATGCCGATCCGGCCCAGCACCCGGCTGATGATCGGCGAGGCCCAGAAGGTGGCGACCAGCACCACCGCGACCGCCGCGATCACCCCGCAGCCGATGGCCATGCCGGCCAGGCCGAAGCCCTTGGCCTCGCTGGCGTAGA
This sequence comes from Caulobacter sp. BE254, assembly GCF_031457295.1. Taxonomy (NCBI): domain Bacteria; kingdom Pseudomonadati; phylum Pseudomonadota; class Alphaproteobacteria; order Caulobacterales; family Caulobacteraceae; genus Caulobacter; species Caulobacter sp. BE254. The sequence goes on from NZ_JAVDWJ010000008.1 coordinate 10,802, forward strand.
TGATCACCGTCGAGATCGCGCCCGGCCCGATCAGCAGCGGCATGGCGAACGGCACGATCAACCGCTCGAACCGCTGCTTGGCGTAGACCCGCGCCGACTGGCCTTCGATTCCCTCGGCGGCGTCGGCGAACATGGTGGTGAAGTCGTCGCGCACCATGTCCAGGCCCAGGATGAACAGGATGATGCCGCCGGCGATGCGGAAAGCCGGCATCGAGATGCCGAAGAACTCCAGCAGCGACACGCCGGTGAAGTAGAAGAAGATCAGGAAGGCGGCGACGAACAGGCCGATATAGACCGCCACCATCCGGCGGCCGGCGGCGGCCGCGCCCAGGGTCGCGGCGGCGAACAGCGGCACGTTGCCGATCGGGTCGATCAGGGCGAACAGGGCGACGAAGAAGTTGACGGCGAGCTCGGCCTGGCTCATTCGGGGTGCTTAGCTTTCAATTCGCGCGGATCCGCGCCCTTCTTAGGGCGATGCGACCCCGCGCGCCACACCCCGGGGAACGCCCATGACCGCCAAACTCCTGGCAGATCCGCGCCTGATCCTGCCGCTCGACCTGCCCAGCGTCGCCGAGGCCCGAGCGATGGTCGACACGCTGGGCGACGCGGTGTCGTTCTACAAGATCGGGCTGGAGCTGCTGGCCACCGACGGCATGGCCCTGGCCCGCGACCTGAAGGGCGAGGGCAAGTCGATCTTCCTGGACTGGAAGTTGCACGACATCGGCGCGACCGTGGAACGCTCGGCCCGGGTGCTGGCCGGGGCCGGCTGCGACCTGCTGACCGTCCACGCCGAGCCGCAGGTGATGCAGGCCGCCGTCAAGGCCAAGGGCGGCTCGGACCTGAAGATCCTGGCCGTCACCGTGCTGACCAGCTTGAACGACGCCGACCTGATCGAACTGGGCTACGCGTTCTCGGCCCGCGACCTGGTGGCGCGGCGCATCCGCCAGGCGGTGGATTGCGGCGTCGACGGCATCGTCTCCTCGCCGCACGAGGCCGCCCTGGCCCGCGAGATCGCCGGACCCGACTTCCTGGTGGTGACCCCCGGCGTGCGCCCCTTCTGGTCGGCCAAGAACGACCAGGCCCGCGCCGCCACCCCGGCCGACGCCCTGAAGGCCGGCGCCAGCCACCTGGTCTGCGGCCGTCCGATCACCGCGGCCAACGACCCGCGCGAGGCGGCGCTGAAGGTGGTCGCGGAGATGGCGGAGGCCTGAAGCGAAAACAGGACTCGAACCGGCGCCCGCGAGGCGCGGTCCGAACCGCGCGACAAAATGGCGCGCCGGCCGCTTCGCCCCGAGCAGGTCGTGGCGAATTCCGAACCTTGACCATGCTGCTATGGCGTTCGAGCGCCGCGGACTCTGCGTCCGCGGCGCTCTGCTTTTGGCCTACGCCCAACCGGAGCCCGGCGACCGCCCCTCTATACTGATCTATGCCAGCCTTTTCGCGGCTATGTTTAGTCAGATCGTAGCAAGTCTCGATCTATACACTTCGCAGAAGCGAGCATAATTGGGTACTTTCGGCCAAGTTGCAGGTATTAACGCTACGTTATACTTCAGTAACTGCAGATTAATCACGAAGATCTACTCATCGTTCAGGCCAAAAGCCTAGACCCTCCGGTGTTCGGAGGGGTACATGCCTAAATACATCACCGCCAAGGGGCTCGAGCTGACGCTCTCGGGCTCGACCAGCAACTGGGTGGCCAACAGCTCGGCCAAGGAAACCCAGCTCGGATCGAGCAAGAACGACGTGTTCCACGGCTCGGGCGGCGACACCCTGATCGGCGGGGCGGGCGACGACACCTACTACCTGTGGGACAACACCTCGGTCGTGGTCGAGAAGGCCGGCGAAGGCGTCGATACCGTCGACGCCCGGTTCTGGGGCCCGGTGACCCTGGCGGCCAACGTCGAGAACCTGCTGCTGAACTCCCCCGGCTCGACGGCGGGAACCGGCAACGCCCTCAACAACATCATCGTAGCTGGGACCGTCGGCGCGACGCTGAACGGCCTGGCCGGCGACGACGTGCTGGTCGGCGGCGCGGGCGCGGACCTGTTCAAGGTCTCGGCCGGCAACGGCTCCGACGCGATCATGAACTTCAAGCCCGGCAGCGACGTCATCCAACTGGGCGGCTATGGCGTCAGCACCTTCGCCCAACTTCAGGCCGTGGCCACCCAGAGCGGCGCGGACGTCAAGCTCGGCTTCGCCAATGGCGAGACCCTGGTGATCCGCGACGTCGCCCTGCCCAGCCTGACCGCCTACGACTTCGGCCTGAAGGCCGACCCCGCCGCCATTCCCGCCGGCTATTCCCAGCTGACGGGCCCCGGCGCGGCCTGGACGGCCCATGGCTGGTACGTCCTCAACAACGTCTGGAACCCCGGCGACCTCGTCTACAAGACGGATTACGCGATCGACAGCGCCTACAGCGCGTCGGACATGACGGCCAAGACCACCTTCAACTGGTCCTTCCCCGTCGTCACCGAACCCTACCCGACCATCCGCGCCTATCCCGAAGTGATCTTCGGCCCGGCTCCGATGAGCGGCGGTCACAAGGCCAGCGACATCGGCGGCGTCTTCCCGGTCCAGGTGAGCACGCTAAGCCAACTCACCGCCGACTACGACGTCAGCTACAAGGGCAACACCAGCGGCTTCAACGTCTCGTTCGACATCTGGCTGACCGACACGCCCAACGGCGGCGCCGACACCATCACCAGCGAGGTGATGGTCTGGGTGCACAAGGGCGGCTTCGATCCCACGGGGGAGGTCGTCGGGACCTATTCCAACGGTTCGGTCACCGGCAAGATCTACGCCAGCAAGGCCGGCGACTGGACCTACACCGCCGTGGTCCTGGACGCCGACACGCCCAAGGGCCAGATCGACATCGCCAGCATCCTCAAGACCCTGGAGGGGCTGAAGCTGGTCTCCTCGGCGGACTACGTCGCTTCGGTCGAGCTGGGCGCCGAGGTCGTGTCGGGCGCCGGCTCGCTGACCATCAACAACCTGGACCTCGACGTTCGGGCCCACAACACGGACGACTCGACCAAGGTCATGCACGTCGAGGGTTCGGGTACGACCACGACGACGATCCTGGCCAGCCCCGACCCGGTCGCCACGCCGGAGAAGGCGCTGGACCTGTCCGGCGACGACACCTTCACCTACGACCGCGCGGTCGCCGCCATCAGCGGCGGCGCGGGCCATGACACCCTGGTCCTGAAGGCGGCCGCCACGGTCAATCTTGGCGACGCGGTCAACCAGGTGGCGGGTGGAACCGCCGTGGTCACCGGCTTCGAGGACGTCGACGCCTCGGCCGCCAGCGGCGCCGTCGTCCTGACCGGATCGGCCGCCGACAACAGGCTGATCGGCGGAGCCTATGCCGACCTCCTGACCGGCGGCGGCGGCGCGGACATCCTGAGCGGCGGCGCGGGCGCCGACTCGCTCGACGGCGGGACCGGTTCGGACCAGCAGCGCGGCGAGGCGGGCGACGACCGTATCGTCTACGACGCCGCCGACACCGTCATCGACGGCGGGGCCGGTCGCGACACCCTGATCCTGAACACCGCCGCCACGGTGAACCTGGGCAACTTCTCGACCACCCAGATCAGCGGCGGATCGGCCTATGTCGCGGGCTTCGAGGACGTCGACGCCTCGGCGGCCGCCGGGGCCGTCGTCCTGAACGGCTCGCAGTTCAACAACACCCTGACCGGCGGAGCTTTCGCCGACACCCTGATGGGCGGAGCGGGCTTCGACATCCTCAAGGGCGGACTGGGCAATGACTTCCTCGACGGCGGGGCCGACGCCGACCAGCTGCGCGGCGAGGCCGGCGACGACCGCATCGTCTACGACGCCGCCGACACGGTCATCGATGGCGGGGCCGGTCGCGACACCCTGATCCTCAAGGCGGCGGCCGTCGTGCATCTGGAAAACTTCTCGTCCAGCCAGGTCACCGGCGGCTCAGCCTATGTCTCCGGCTTCGAGGATGTCGACGCCGCGGACTCGGCCGGCGGGGTCACCGTCACCGGCTCGCAGTTCAACAACACCCTGACGGGCGGAGCCTTCGCCGACACCCTGAGGGGCGGAGCGGGCTTCGACCTCCTCAAGGGCGGACTGGGCAATGACTTCCTCGACGGCGGCGCAGACGCCGACCAGCTGCGCGGCGAGGCCGGCGACGACCGCATCGTCTATGACGCCGCCGACACCGTGATCGATGGTGGAGCCGGTCGCGACACCCTGGTGCTCAACACTGCCGCCACGGTGAACCTGGGCAACTTCTCGTCCAGCCAGGTCATCGGCGGAACCGCCTATGTGTCGGGCTTCGAGGACGTCGACGCCTCGGGGGCCACCACGGCGGTCAAGCTGAACGGATCGGCGTTCAACAACACGCTGGTCGGCGGAAGCGGCGCCGACACCCTGGCCGGGGGCGCGGGCTTCGACACCCTGACCGGCGGCGCGGGCTCGGACCTGTTCGTGTTCGGCGCCTTCAACCCGGGCGACGTCGACAAGATCACCGACTTCTCGCACGCCCAGGGCGACCGCATCGACCTGTCGGCCATCGACGCGGTGGTCGGCGGCCTTGATGACCCGTTCGCCTTCATCGGCCAAAGCGCCTTCCACCACGTGGCCGGCGAGCTTCGCTACGGCGCTGCCGCCGGGGGCCTGATGGTCCAGGCCGATGTCAACGGCGACGGGGTCGCGGACTTCTCGATCCTGGTGGCCAACACGACCTCGCTGGTCCACGGCGATTTCATTCTGTAGCCAGGCCTAGAAATCGACCGCCACGCCCTTGCGCTCCCAGTCGCCGAACCGTGTCGGCTCGGGGCCGTCGCGGCCGCCTTCCTCGGTCGGCAGCGTGGCGGCGTGGTCGGCCGCGCGGCGGGCGGCGGCCTCTTCCAGGGCGCGGCGGGCGGCGGGGGTGAGCGGCTTGTCGGGCGCCGCGCCGGGCGGCAGGTCGGTCTCGGACATGATCGTCTTCCTAGCACCGTCGACGCCAAAAAGCTTGCGCTCGCCGCCGCCTCGGGGCACGGCGGGCGGGTGACTCAGGAACTCAATGACGGCCTCCCGGCACGGGAAGGCGCCCTCGCCCTCATCGACGCGGCCCTGTCGCGGCGCGGCGGCCTCGACGAAGCCGCCTCGGCCAACGCCTTCCGCTTTCTCGAACCGCGGGAGCGGGCCTTCGCGCGGGCCCTGGCCATGGCCGCCCTGCGCCACCTGGGGCCCATCGACCGCGCCTTGGCCGGCAAGCTGGCCAAGGAGCCGCCGGCGCGCGTGCGCAACCTGCTGCGCCTGGGCGCCACGCAGGCCTTCTTCCTGGAGGTGCCGGCCTTCGCCGCCGTGGCCACCAGCGTCGAGCTGGCTGGCGCCAACAAGGCCAGCCGCCCGTTCAAGGGCCTGGTCAACGCCGTGCTGCGCGGCCTGCTGCGCGACGGCCCGCCCTCGGCGGAGCCCGAACACCTGGCGCCGCCATGGCTCTACGCCCGCTGGGTCGGCGCCTGGGGCAAGGAGACCGCCGACGCCGTCGCCGCCCAGATCGGCTTCGAGCCAGCCACCGACCTGTCGCTGAAGCCGGGCGTCGACGCCGCCGCCCTGACCGCCGAACTGGAAGGCGAGCTCCTGCCCGGCGGCACGCTGCGCACGTCGCGCCGGGGGGACGTCTCGGCCTGGCCGGCCTTTGACGACGGGACCTGGTGGGTGCAGGACGCCGCCGCCGCCATCCCCGCCCGCCTGCTGGACGTCCAGCCCGGCCAGACCGCCCTGGACCTGTGCGCCGCGCCCGGCGGCAAGACCCTGCAACTGGCCGCCGCCGGCGCGGCCACCGTCGCCGTCGACCGCTCGGCGCCCCGCCTGCAGCGCGTCACCGAGAACCTGGCCCGCCTGAAGCTGGCCGCCGAGGTGGTCGCCGCCGACGCCGGGGCCTGGGAGGACGGCCGGACCTTCGACGCCGTGCTGCTGGACGCCCCGTGCTCGGCCACCGGCACCTTCCGCCGCCATCCCGATGTGCTGTGGGCCGCCCGCCCCGGCGACGTGGCCAGCCTGGCCGCCGTCCAGAGCCGCCTGCTCGACAGCGCCGCCGGCCGGCTCAAGCCCGGCGGCCGCCTCGTCTACTGCGTATGCTCGCTTGAACCCGAAGAGGGCGAGGCCCAGGTCGAGGCTTTCCTGGCCCGCCACCCGGACATCGCCCTGGACCCGATCGCCCCGGAGGAAGGCGGCGCGCCGGCCGCCAGCCTGACGCCGCGCGGCACGCTGCGGATCCTGCCGCATCACCGCGAAGGCGGGCTGGACGGCTTCTTCGCGGCGCGGTTCGTGAAGACGTAGCCCCATTATTGTTGTCATCCCGGCCTCGGGTCGCGCAAGCGGCCCGCCACGGCGGAAGGGCGCAGCGCTTGTCCGGGATCCAGGACAGCCGCGCCGCGCCGGCCCAGTCCCCTGGATCCCGGACAGCCTCTGCGAGGCTTCCGGGATGACAACGTCACAGGGGCGAGATCACGAACTTGGAGCTTCGGAGCGAGCAAACCCCCACACGACAACGGGCTCGCTTGTGGCGCGAGCCTTAGCCCGCTAAGCCATGGACATGACCGCGCCGCTGATCGCCCCGTCCATTCTCGCCTCCGACTTCGCCAAGCTGGGCGAAGAGGTCGCCGCCATCGAGGCGGCCGGCGCCGACTGGGTGCATGTCGACGTGATGGACGGCCATTTCGTGCCCAACATCACCCTGGGCCCGGACATCGTCAAAGCCATCCGGCCGCACGCCAGCATCCCGTTCGACGTCCACCTGATGATCAGCCCGGCCGATCCGTACCTGGAGGCGTTCCGCGCCGCCGGGGCCGACCTGATCAGCATCCATCCCGAGGCCGGCCCGCACCTGCACCGCTCGCTCAAGCGCATCCGCGAACTGGGGGCCAAGGCCGGGGTGGTGTTCAACCCCTCGACCTCGATCGACCACGTCGAATGGATCCTGGAAGACGTCGACCTGCTGCTGGTGATGTCGGTGAACCCGGGTTTCGGCGGCCAGAGCTTCATTCCCGGCCAGCTGCGCAAGGTCGAGGCCTTGCGGCGGATGGTCGACAAGGCCGGCGCGGACATCATCATCGAGGTCGACGGCGGCGTCACCCCGGTTACGGCCCCGCAATGCGTGGCGGCGGGAGCCACGGCCCTGGTCGCCGGCTCGGCGGTGTTCAAGGGCGGACCGTCGGCCTATGCCGACAACATCCGCGCCCTGAAGGGGGGCTGATCCAGCGGCATGGAGGGGGCTCCAGAGACAGGTTCCGCCCGCAAGACCTCCGCCCTGGCCGGCGGCCCTAAAGCCCGTGGTCGCGGCCGGCGCACCCGGGGCGTGTTCCTCAAGGCTCTGGGCGCGGCGATCAAGGGCAACGTCGAACGCGAGTGGTTCGGCTCGCCGCCGCACCGCGCGCTGATCAGCCGGCCGCGCCCGGTCGGCCTGACCGCCCGTCCGCACGACCCTCGCCCCGTCGACGCGGAACGCGGCCGCCAACTGTTGGAAGGCCTGATGGTGCTGGACGGCGGCGCCCTGCGGCTGGGCGAGACCGGCGACCCGTTCGACCAGCCCAGCCCGACCCGCCAGTTCGCCACCGCCCTGCACGGCTTCGACTGGCTGCCGCACCTGCTGGCGGCCGGCCCGGGCTCGGCTCGGCTGGCGCTGCGGCTGCTGCAGGACTGGCGGCGCGTGTTCGGAACCTGGAACGAATTCTCGTGGAGCGGCGAACGCCTCGAACGGCGCACGTTCCACCTGGCCTGCGCGGCTCGCGCCCTGTCGCCCGAGGCGTCCGACGCCGAGATCTCGGCCATGGCCCTGGACATCGCCCGGGGCGCGCGCCAGCTGCTCAAGGCCTCCGACGCCCCCGAGCGCAAGCTGGAACGAGCGGCGGTCGCGACCATCGCCGGCTGCGCCCTGACCGGCAAGGCCAGCGACCGGCTGATGGCCCGGGGGCTGAAGCGGGTGATCGCCCTGCTGGACGCGACCGTCCTGCCCGACGGCGGCCACGCCAGCCGCTCGCCGGAGGCGGGGCTGGAGCTCCTGTTCGACCTGCTGACCCTCGACGACGCCCTGGGCCAGCGCGGTCGCCCCGCGCCCGAGGGCCTGAGCCGGGCCATCGACCGCCTGAGCGCGTCGGTGCGGTTCTTCACCCTGGCCGACGGCTGCCTGGCGGCCTTCCAGGGCGGCGAAGCGGTCGAGGCGCGCCGGATCGCGGCGGCCCTGGCCCATGACGACCATGGCCCGCGCCCGCCCGAGACCGCCCCGCACGTCGGCTATCAGAAGATGCAGGGCGGCAGCCTCCAGGTGATGGCCGACGCCGGTCCGCCGGCCGTCGGCCCGCTCAGCGTCGCCGCCTGCGCCCAACCGGCCGCGGTCGAGATCGTCTTCGGCAAGGACCGGCTGATCACCAGCTGCGGCTGGAGCCCCGAGGCGACCGGGGCCAACGCCTTCCGGCTGTCGGACGCCGCCTCGACCGTGTCGGTGGGCGACGGCTCGGCCGGACGGCCGCTGTCGGGCTGGCGCGCCGGGGCCCTGGGTCCCTGGCTGATCGACGGCGCCACCGAGGTCGAGATCAAGCGGCACGACGCCGACACCGGGGTTTGGCTGGACATCGTCCACGACGGCTGGCGGCGGCTGGGCCTGACCCACGCCCGTCGCCTCTATCTGGACATCAAGGCCGACGAACTGCGTGGCGAGGACAGTCTGATCCCGATCGGCTCGGCCAATCCCGACGGCCCGCGCCGGTACCTGCCCTTCTCGGTCACCTTCCACCTGCACCCCGACGCCCGGGCCTCGCTGGCCCGCGACGGCAAGAGCGTGCTGATCAAGGGCCCGTCCAATGTCGGCTGGTGGCTGCGCAACGACGCCGTCGACGTCAGCATCGCCCCCTCCGCCCATTTCGACCATGGTCACGTCCGGCGGGCCGGCGCCATCGTGCTCAAGAGCCAGGTCCGCCCCGAGAAGGGGGCCAAGATCCGCTGGAAACTGGCCCGCGCGACGGACCACTAGGATCGGGCAAGGCTGCGACATTACGTCCCACACCCGGGTTTGGTGACGGAATTCACAGTCAACATCCCGTCCTGTAGCTGTTTTCGACCGCGTCAGCCGGAGGGAGGGGCAGATGTCGAATCTCACCGCCCTGTCGCCCATCCTGCGGACCGCGATCGATCCCGTGGTGGTCCTCGACCCCCAGGGCGTGATCCTGGATTGGAGCGCCCGCGCCGAAGCGGCCTTCGGCTGGCCGCGCGAGGAGGTCCTGGGCCGAGGCCTGATCGAGGTGCTGGCCCCGTTGCGCCACCAGACCGCCTATCGCCAGATCCTGAGCCGGCGGCTGGCCTCGGCCGAGCCGCCGGTCGAGCGTCAGAAATCCCAGCTGATGGCGGTGCGCAAGGATGGCGTTGAGATCCCCATCGAGGTGTCGCTGGCCGCGTTTGGGGAGGCCGACGCGACAGTGTTCCTGGGTTTCATCCGCGACGTCACCGATCGGGTCGTGGTCCATGAGCGGCTGGCCGCCGGCGAGGCGCGGTTCCGGGCCGCCATCGGCGCGGTGGACGGCATCCTGTGGACCAACGACGCCTCGGGCCGGATGGTCGGCGACCAGCCCGGCTGGTCCGCGCTGACCGGCCAGACGCCCGAGGAATACCAGGGCTTTGGCTGGGTCGACGCCGTCCATCCCGACGACGCCGGGCCGACCCTCTTGGCCTGGAACGCCGCCGTCGCCCGCGGCGGCCCCTTCACCTTCGAGCACCGGGTGCGACGCCACGACGGCGCCTGGCGCGACTTCGCGGTCCGCGCGGTCGCCGCCCTCGAAGCCGACGGCTCGATCCGCGAGTGGATCGGCGTGCACGCCGACATCACCGAACGCAAGCGGGCCGAGGAACGCCTGCGCGAAAGCGAGGCCCGGTTCCGGGCCATGGCCGACTCGGCCCCCGCCCCGGTCTGGATGACCTCGGCCGCGGGCGGCATCACCTTCGCCAACGAAGCCTTCGCCGAGTTCGCCGGCATAGACGCCGAGGCCCTGCTGGGCGACGCCTGGATCGGCATGATCCATCCGGAGGACATCGCCGAGGTCGGGGCTCGGCGGGCGGCGGCGCGCGGCGCGCCCGAGGGCCCCCGGGCCTACGGCTTCGAGGCTCGGTTCCGGTGCGGCGACGGCGGCTATCGCTGGATGGTGGCCAACGCCCGGCCGCGGATCGACGCCCGAGGCCAGTTCCAGGGCTATATCGGCATGGCCATGGACATGACCGAGACCAAGGCGGCCGAGGCCCGCCAGCGGCTGCTGATCAACGAGCTCAACCACCGGGTCAAGAACACCTTGGCCTCGATCCAGTCGATCGTCCGCCAGACCCTGCGCGCGGACGAGACGCCGGTGCGGGTGCGCGAACGGCTGATCGACCGGCTGCTGGCCATGTCGGCCGCCCACGACGTGCTGACCCGCGAGAGCTGGGAGGGGGCGGCGCTGGACGACATCGTGCGCCAGGGGGTCGCCCCGTTCATCGACGACCGGGAGCCGGGACGGGTCAGCATCGACGGCCCCAGCCTTCGGGTGGGCGCCAGCACCGCCCTTTCCCTGGCCCTGGCCGTGCACGAGCTAGCCACCAACGCGGCCAAGTACGGCGCCTTGTCGACCCCGGCCGGCAAGGTGGCCATCGCCTGGGACCAGACGGGCGAGGACGGGGCGGTCCTGACCTGGGCCGAGCGCGACGGCCCCCCGGTGACCCCTCCCGACCGCAAGGGCTTCGGCACGCGTCTGCTGGACCGCGGCCTGTCGGCCGACCTGGGCGGCCAGCCCAAGCTGACCTTCGCCGTCGAGGGCGTGCGCGCCGTGCTGCCGGTCAGGCTGGCCTAGGAGCGCCCTTCCAGACCGCCCGTGAAATGGCGACAATCGCCCCCGCGTCGCGCCTTGAAGTGTTCGGACATCTTCGGATCCCAATCGAAACGCGATTTTCGTCCAAATTTTTCGCTGCGATGCAGCGCGTCGTTTCGCCACGCCCGGACAACGGCGCGGCGACGACGCGTTCGCAATGGCTAAGCTTAACAAGCGCCGCGAGGCCCCAAGCCGCGCCGACACGACGCATCGACAAAAGCATGCGCCAGATCTTGGCGATCGTTAACGCGTTTCGCCATCCCCAGTATTTCAGTTTTTAGAGCGAAATGCCTCATCAACTCGATCTATTAGAGACCATAATGGGCCATTGCGGACCGTACACTTTGTATAATTAGGTCCATATCTCTGCCATTTACTCAAAATTAATTTAACAAAACGCTCGATAAGTGGAACGAAAGCCAGATCACAGCCCGGCGTTATCTTGTTAGCACTCTTTTATCCGACTTTCTTAAACGCGAATATAGGACGCCAAGCCATTTTCCCCACGGGTCGGGGAGCAAGGTCCATGAATTCGGAAAACCAAGTCTATTACGTGCAAAACGTCGGGAACGCCTGGAACTACCAGGCCGCCAACGGCGTCTCGCGCTTCGAGGTGCGGGCGGGCGACAACCTGGCCGGCGACGGCGCCACCAAGGAACGGTCGGAGATCGCCAGCGCCGCGAAGCTGCAGGCCGGGCAGACCTACGAGATCAGCTTCAGCGTCATGATCGAGCCGGGCGCGAAGAACACCGCCGACTGGATGACGCTGGTTCAGCTGCAATCGACCTTCGACAAGGGCGAAGCCGGCCACAGCCCGGCCTTCGCGCTCGAGATGGTCGGCGACAAGATGCGCATCGTGACCCGCGATTCCAGCGCGGCGATCTCGACCGAGGCCGACATCCGCTATGTCCGGCACTACACCGACACCGCTGACGTCGTCCGGGGCCAGTGGTACGACTTCAAGCTCCAGATCAAGTTCGACCCCTTCGGTCAGGGCCACCTGGTGGTCTGGCGCAACGGCGTCGAGCTGGTCGACTTCCACGGCGCCTTGGGGTTCAACGACCTTGTCGGCGCCTATTTCAAGGAAGGGGTCTATCGGGAGTCTTCGCCCGAGACCTTCGCGGCCAACTTCAAGGGCCTTTCCATCACGACTGTCAGCGACAAGGTCCTTCCCCAGCCCTCGGCCGGCATCGAACTCGCCGACGGCGTCTTGGCCGCACCGGCGGCGCCCGTGACACCCGTGACGCCGGCCGCGCCGGCCCACGCCATCCTTTCGGGCACGGCGAACGCCGACACCCTGACGAGCGCGTCCAAGACCGACATCCTGCACGGCGAGGCCGGCAACGACATCCTGATGGCCGCGAACGGCGCCTACGAGCTGGATGGCGGCGCGGGCGTCGATACGGTCTCGTTCAAGGGGCTGACCAGCGCCATGATCGTCGACCTGGGCGTGACCACCGCCCAGAGCACCGTGCTCGGCTCGATGACCTTCATCAACATCGAGAACCTGACCGGCGGGTCGGGCGCCGACAAGCTCACGGGCAACGACTTCGCCAATGTCCTCGACGGCGGCGCCGGAAACGACTTCCTGTACGGCAAGGCCGGGGACGACATCCTGCACGGCGGCGCGGGCAACGACGTGCTCGACGGCGGCCTGGGCCGCGACACCGGCGACTGGTCGGACGTCACCACCGCCATCGTCGGCAACGAGGCGACCGGCGTGGTCAACACCGGCGACGGCTTCGTCGACACGGTCAGCTCGGTCGAGGTCTGGAAGCTGGGCAGCGGCTCGGACACCCTGGTCACCCAGGGCGCCAGCACCGTCTATGCCGGGGCCGGTAACGACACCCTGTCGGACAGCGGGGCCCAGGCCAACACCTTCTACGGCGAGGCGGGCGACGACCGTATCGACGGCATGGGCGGCAACGATTTCATCAGCGGCGGCGACGGTAACGACCGCCTGCTGGGCGGCAGCGGCGCCGATATCCTGGTCGGCGGCGCCGGCGCCGACACCATGGACGGCGGCGCGGGCAAGGACGTCTTCCAGTTCCTGGCCATGGGCGACCTGCCGATCGGCAAGTACGAGACCATCAACGCCTTCGAATCCGGGATCGACAAGCTGGACTTCAGCGCCATCGACGCCGACGGCAAGGCCGCCAACGGCGACACCGCCTTCAAGCTGGTGAGCCAGTTCCACGGCGTGGCGGGCGAGATCCTGATCTCGCACCCGGCGGGCGCCAACTACTACACCGTCCAGCTCGACAACAATCTCGACCACATCGCCGACGCGACCCTGATCGTCTACGGGCCGACCCTGGTCGCCACGGACTTCATCCTCTGAACCAGACCAGCGCGCCGACCCTCCTGGGTCGGCGTGAGGGCGGCGTACGGGAAGCGGCCGGAAACCCGCATTGACTCCCCCGCCGACCCCCGTATTTTCCGCGCCGTCCGCGTGACTGGCGCTAGTGATGGGCAACCATCGGGGAGCGCGGACCTCAACCGCCGCGCGCCTGGGCTCCATTCCGTCGTCAACAGACCCGAGGAGTCCGCCGTGCCCGCCGCCCCCGACTATCCGTCCGCCCCCGATCTCGTCGCACCCCGGCGCGCCCTGCTGTCGGTTTCAGACAAGACCGGCCTGGTCGAGGCCGCCCAGGTCCTGCACGCGGCCGGGGTCGAACTGGTCTCGACCGGCGGCACCAAGGCGGCGATCGCGGCGGCCGGGATCCCGGTCAAGGACGTCGCGGACCTGACCCAGTTCCCCGAGATGATGGACGGCCGGGTCAAGACCCTGCACCCGATCGTGCATGGCGGGCTGCTGGGCGTGCGCGATGCGCCCGAGCACGCCAAGGCCATGGCCGACCACGGCATCGGCGGCATCGATATCCTGTACGTGAACCTCTATCCGTTCGAGGCCACGGTCGCCAAGGGCGGGTCCTACGCCGAATGCGTCGAGAACATCGACATCGGCGGCCCGGCCATGATCCGTTCGGCGGCCAAGAACCACGGCTATGTCGCCGTCTGCACCGACCCGTCGGACCTGGCCGAGGTGCTGGACGCCCTGAAGGCCGGCGGCACCACCCTGGCCCTGCGCCAGACCCTGGCGGCCCGCGCCTACGCCCGCACGGCGGCCTATGACGCGGCGATCTCCACCTGGTTCGCCGCCCAATTGGGTCAGGACTTCCCGGCCCGCAAGTCGATCGCCGGCGAGCTGCGCCAGACCATGCGCTATGGCGAAAACCCGCACCAGAAGGCGGCCTTCTACACCTTCCCCAACCCGCGCCCGGGCGTGGCCACGGCCGCCCAGCTGCAGGGCAAGGAACTCAGCTACAACAACATCAACGACACCGACGCGGCCTTCGAGCTGATCGCCGAGTTCGACCCGGCCGACGGCCCGGCCGTGGCGATCATCAAGCACGCCAACCCCTGCGGCGTGGCGGTCGGCGCCACCCAGCGCGAGGCCTATGAGCGGGCCCTGGCCTGTGACCCGACCAGCGCCTTCGGCGGCATCGTCGCGGTCAACACCCGCCTGACCCGCGAAGCCGCGCTGCAGATGGTCGAGATCTTCACCGAGGTGGTGATCGCACCCGAAGCCGACGACGACGCCGTCGCGGTGTTCGCCGCCAAGAAGAACCTGCGCCTGCTGGTCACCGGCGGCCTGCCCGACGCCCTGTCGAGCGGCGACACTTTCAAGTCGGTGGCCGGCGGCTTCCTGGTCCAGTCGCGCGACGACGCCCGGATCAAGGCCTCGGACCTGAAGATCGTCACGAAACGTCAGCCGACGGACGAGGAGGTGCGCGACATGCTGTTCGCCTTCACCGTAGGCAAGCACGTCAAGTCCAACGCCATCGTCTACGCCCGCGCGGGCCAGACCCTGGGCGTCGGGGCCGGCCAGATGAACCGCAAGGACAGCGCCCGCATCGCGGCGTTGCGCGCCGCCGATTTCGGCCTGGACCTGAAGGGCTGCGCCTGCGCCTCGGAAGCCTTCTTCCCGTTCGCCGACGGCCTGATCCAGGCCGCGGAGGCCGGGGCCACGGCGATCATCCAGCCGGGCGGCTCCATGCGCGACCCCGAGGTCATCGAGGCCGCCGACCGCCTGGGCCTGACCATGGCGTTTACCGGCGTGCGGGTGTTCCGCCACTAGGGCAAGCCGCGCGGAAGAGCGGATGTCGATCTTCCGCGCGACGCCCTAGAACTTGACCTCGAGCGAGGCCGAATAGGTGCGCGGCGGGCCGTAGAAGCCGATCACCGAGTTGTTGTAGGTCGCGACGCCGAAATTGTAGCCGCCGGTGCGATAGCGTTCGTCGGTCAGGTTCTTGCCGGCGACCGAGATCTTGTAGCGGCCGCCTTCCGGCGCCCAGCTGGCGGTCAGGTCCACCAGGGTGAAGGCCTTCTGGTCCAGCAGCGGCAGGGGCAGCTCGAACTGCTGGTAGTCGTCGCGATAGCTGACCATCGGGGTGATCTGCAGCTCGCCGCCGGCCACGGTCCCGCGCCAGGTCAGGCTGGCGTTGCCCGTCCATTCCGGGGTGTTCTGGAAGCCGTAGAGGTCGGCCACGTTGACGATCTGGCCGCCGGTCGGGATCGTCTGCGACGGGTTCAGCGGGTTGGGCGCGCCGCCAGGCACGAAGCGGCTGAAGGTGTCGTACTTGGCGTGGATGTAGCCCAGGGCCACCGTGCCCGACAGGTGCTGGCTGAACGCCGCCTTGGCCTCGAACTCGACGCCGTACAGGGTTGAGGCGCCGGCATTGTCGACCGAGCTGGCGATGCCCGAGGGCACGACCACCTGGGTGGTGACCTGCTGGTCCTTGTACTTGGACAGGAACGCGGCCGTGGCGAACGACACCCGGCGGTCGAACAGATTGCCCTTCAGGCCGACCTCGTAGGCGTTGACCGTCTCGGGATCGTAGCCCTCGACCGTCTGGGGGGTCAGGAAGGCGTCGCCGCGCATGTCCCAGCCGCCCGACTTGTAGCCCTTCGAATAGGACACGTAGGTGTTCAGGTCGTCGGTCAGCTCGTACGAGGCCGACAGGCGGGGGGTGAACTCCTCGAAGGTCTTTTCGGCGCTGTAGTTGGTGCGCACCTGCAGGATCGGCCGCGGCGTTCCGCCCTGGTAGGGCGAGCGGGTGGCGCCCAGGTAGAAGAACCGGAAGGTGTTGCTGCGCTTGTGGTCGCGGGTGGCGCGGGCGCCCAGCGAGACCTTGAAGCGGTCGGTGAAGCTGGCGGAAACGTCGAAGAAGGCCGCGAAGCTCTGGGTGCTGACCTTGCCGCCGTCCGCGATCGAGACGCCCAGGTTGCCGGCGATGGTGTCGAACTCGCCCGAGGCCTGGCTGTTCATGTAGTAGAGGCCGAACACGCCCTGGACGGTGTCGTCCGAATAGACCGCCTGCAGTTCCTGCGAGAACGAGCGGTCGTCATAGGTGGCCGGTACGTCCAGGGTCGGTAGCGGCGTGCCGTCGAAGTCGATCAGGGTCTGGGTATGGCCCTTGCGACCGGCGGTGATCGACTTGAAGGTCAGGAATTCGCTGGCGTGATATTCGCCGGTCAGCGACAGCCCCTCGGTCTTGACCGCGTTCTTGTCCCCGAGGCCCGCCTGGGTGTCATAGGCGTCCAGCACCTTGTAGCCCCCGACCAGGGCCGGCAGTTCGCGGTGGCCGTGGCGGGGGTTGGAGTCGTCCTCCACCCGGTCGTAGGCCAGGCGGAAGAACAAGTCGTCGTTCGGCTTGTACTCGGCGCTCAGCCGATAGGCCTGGACGTCCTTGTCGTAGTGCTCGGCGCCGGTGGTAAGGTTCGTGCCGTAACCGTCGCGCTTGTAGAGGGCGTAGGCGCCGCCCACCGACAGACCGCCGCCGACGGGCGTGTGGCCCTCGACCAGCAGGTCGGTCTGGTTGTAGCTGCCGTAGGTCCCGCGGATCTTGCCGCCGGCCTCGTCGCCCAGGCGGTTGGTCACGTACTTGATCGCCCCGCCGATGGTGTTGCGGCCATACAGCGTGCCTTGCGGACCGCGCAGGACCTCGATCCGCGAGACGTCGAACACGTCCAGCACCGCGCCCTGCGGGCGATAGATGTAGACGTCGTCGACATAGAGGCCGACGCCGGGCTCGTAGCCCCACAGCGGGTCCTGCTGGCCGATGCCGCGGATGTAGGAGATCAGGGTCGAGTTCGAGCCGCGCGCGGTCTGCACGGTGATGTTCGGCGTCGTCTGCGACAGTGTGGTGATGTCGTTGGCGGCCTGGCGCTCCAGGGTCTCGGCGCTGAAGGCCGAGACGGCGATCGGCACGTCCTTGAGGGTCTCCTCGCGGCGGCGGGCGGTGACGACCAGTTCGTCGACCGCC
Organism: Caulobacter sp. BE254; assembly: GCF_031457295.1. Classification (NCBI taxonomy): domain Bacteria; kingdom Pseudomonadati; phylum Pseudomonadota; class Alphaproteobacteria; order Caulobacterales; family Caulobacteraceae; genus Caulobacter; species Caulobacter sp. BE254. The sequence goes on from NZ_JAVDWJ010000008.1 coordinate 27,978, forward strand.
ACCTGGCCGGAAGCGGCGTCGGCGCCGGCGGGCGCGGCGTCCTGGGCGAGCGCGGTGGTCGCGGCGGCCGACCAGGCCGCGCCGGCCAGCAGCGCGAGCTTGAGCATCGTCTTCATGGGTTTTCCCCTCCCCTATGCGTTCCGTCCCGTGCCGGACAGCTCCGTCGAACGGACGCATTTCCCGGCTTTCGCGAATTCATGCGTTCGCGAATTGGAGAACACTGTCACCCAGAGTTGCGCTTCGCGCCAGCCCTTTTTCACCAACTGATGAAATGAGCGCGCGGGACAGTGCAAGACATGGGAAAGGTTCGGGATCAGCCCCGCGGAGCGCGGGCGATCACGGCCTCAAAGCCGGCGGCGCAGTAGGCGAACAATCGGGCTCGCACCGCGCCCAGATCGCTGGAATGGCACTCCCCGCCCGACAGGGAATCGATGCGGCCAGTCTCCGACAAGGCCAGCATCATCGAGCCGGTCAGGAACTGGTAGCTCCAGTAGAGGTCGCGATAGGCCGCGTCCGGACGAACCACCTTCAGGGTCTCGACCAGCCGATGGACGACGGGATCGAAGAACCGCGCCATGGTCTCGCCGCCCCAGGCCGGGGTGTTGTTGACCTGGGCCACCAGGGCGAAGTAGCTCTTCCAGCCCTGGCCGCCGTCCTGGGAGATGCGCAGCAGGGGCTCGATGAAGGCCTCGATCACTCCTTCGACCGTCATGGCCCCGGCATGGCGCTTCTCGTAGGCGTCCATCGACACGCTGCGGGCGGTGTTGAGGATCTCGGCCCGGCGCAGGAACACCGCGTCGAACAGCTCGCGCTTGGCGCCGAAATAGTAGTGGATCAGGGCGGTGTCGACGCCGGCCTCGGCCGCCACCTGGCGGATGGTGACGCCGTGGAAGCCGTGGCGCGCGAACAGCCCCTCGGCGGCGTCGAGGATGGTTTCCTTCAGGTCCCGTCCCGCGGCCTTGGACGGCCGGCCGCGTCCGGCCGGCTTGGCGCGGGCGGCGGGCTGGGCGCGAGGGGCTCGAACTTGCGACGTCATGTTCCGTGGTCCGCGCATGGCTTGACCGTTCGTAGGCCTCCTGGTGCGGACCTGGCAAGCGCGGCGCGCTCCCGTCTAGCCGAACGCCACCTGCCACATCAGCCGGCCGGGCATGAAGGCGAAGGCCCCGGCGATCAGCAGGCCGCCGACGAACAGTCCCGTCATCGTCCGGCCATGCAGGCGGACATTGTGCTTGCGGGCCGCGAAAACGCCCATGGGCAGGGCGATCAGGGTCCAACCGGCGAACAGGTGCAGGAAGCTGTAGCCGCCAGGATTGGAGCGGTGAATGAACAGCGACGAGATCGCCGCGGTCGCCATGGCCGCCACCCACAGCCAGCCCAGCGTGCGGTGGACGGTGTTCCCCTTCAGGCCCAGCAGCAGGACGACGCCGATCGCCAGGGCGGTGGTCACGGCCGCCACATGGAGCTGGATCTGGATCGGCGCGGCCGCCAGAAGGCCCAGATGGGGCGCGTGCAGGTGGCCCTTGAGGTGCGCGAAACCGCCCAGCACCGCGCCCGGCCCATGGCCCCGGGCGGCGCCCGTCGCCAGGATCAGGCCCACCGTGACGGCCAGGCCGATGGCGACCATGCGGATAAAGCGGGCCGGACCGATTGACAGGCTGGTGTCGGACATCTTGTTTCTCCCGAAGCGATCGCGCCGTGCCGGGGCGATCAAGGTCGGGTCCGGCTTAGGATCGGCGGCGGCGGAGGTCATCCCAAGGTGCGTGAGAAAGCGTCGGCAGTTCGTGAACGGCGGGCGACCGCCATTGGCGAAGCGCCAACGGACACGCCCGTCCCGGCGCTCCTGCGCAGCTACCTGCGGCCGCTGGCCGTGGCGGTGGTCGCCGGCGTCTTCCTGGCCCTGGTCGGCGCGCTGGGCACCAGCGACACGCCCCTGGTTCCGCGCCTGGGCTACTGGATCGGCCTGTCCACGCTGGGCGCGGTGCTGGGCACGACCGTGGCCCAGGCCATTGGCGGACTGTGGCCAAGCCTGGCCGCGACCTGGTGGCGCGCCCTGATCATCGTCGTGGTGCTGACCCCGCTGTTCACGGTTCTGGTCTGGCTGGCCGGCGGCCGCTCGCCCCTGACCCCGCGCGTCGCGGCGACCTATTTCGGCGTCACCCTGCTGATGACCAGCGGCATGACCGCCCTGATGACTCTGGCCACGCGCCGCCTGGTCGAGACCCACGCCGCACCGCCGGAAGCGCCGCCGCCCCGCTTTCTCGAACGCCTGCCTCCGCGCCTGCGCGGCGGCGAGATCTACGCCGTCGAGGCCGAGGACCACTATCTGCGCCTGCACACTTCCAAGGGCCAGGATCTGATCCTGCTGCGCCTGTCCGACGCCGTGGCCGAGCTGGAGGGCATCGAGGGCGCCCAGACCCACCGCTCCTGGTGGGTGGCCAAGGCGGCGGTCCGCGACGCCAGGCGGGGCGACGGCCGCGCCACCCTGGTCCTGACCAACGGCGTCGAGGCGCCGGTCAGCCGCGCCTACGCCCGGACGCTGCGCGAGGCGGGCTGGTACTAGGCGGAGGCCTGGCCCTAAAAGACAGAAGGCTCCCCGGGGGCGAATCCGGGGAGCCTTCCTTCATCCGATCGTCGAGGGGACGCCGATCAGAACTCTTCCCAGTCGTCGACCTTGGTCGCCAGGGCGGCGTTGCTGGCCCGGCCGGGGCGGACGGCGGTGGCGGCGCGGGCCGGGGTCGGCCGCGCGGCGGGCGCGCGAGCGGCCGGGACCGTCGCGGACGCGTCGCCGACCCGGAAACGATCGACCAGGGCCGCCAGCTGGCTGGCCTCGTTCTTCAGCGAATGGCTGGCCGCGGTCGCTTCCTCGACCATGGCGGCGTTCTGCTGCACCACCTGGTCCATCTGGTTCACCGCCTTGTTGACCTCCTGCAGGCCGGTCGACTGCTCGACGGCGGAGGCGGCGATCTCGGTGACCAGGCCATCGATCGAGGCCACCTGGGCGACGATGCGCTGCAGGGCCTTGCCGGTCTGGCCGACCAGGTCGACCCCGGCCCCGACCTGCTGGGTCGAGGTCGAGATCAGGGTCTTGATCTCCTTGGCCGCCTCGGCCGAGCGCTGGGCCAGGGCCCGCACTTCCTGGGCGACGACCGCGAAGCCGCGGCCTGCGTCACCGGCCCGGGCGGCTTCGACACCGGCGTTCAGGGCCAGAAGGTTGGTCTGGAAGGCGATCTCGTCGATGACGCCGATGATCTGGCTGACCTGGGCGGACGAGGTCTCGATCTCGGTCATGGCGTGGACCGCCTGGTTGACAATACGGCCGGACTCCTCGGCGTCAGTGCGGGCGGTGGCGACCACGGAGGAGGCCTCCTTGGCGCCGGACGCGGTCTTGCGGACCGTGGCGGTGATCTCGTCGAGGGCCGCGGCGGTCTCTTCCAGGCTGGCGGCCTGCTGCTCGGTGCGGCGGGCCAGGCTGTCGGAGGCGTCGGCGATCTCGTCGGAGCCGCTGCGCACGCCGTTGGTGGAAACGATGATGGCCGCCATGGCCTCGCGCAGCTTTTCGACCGCCAGGTTGAAGTCCTCGCGCAGTTGGCGGTAGCGGCCGGCGAAGTCGGCGTCGATGCGGCAGGTCAGGTCGCCCTGGGCCAAGCGCGCCAGGCTCGCGGCCAGCTGGTCGACCACGGCGCTCTGCTCGGCGGCGACCACGCGGCGCTCGTCGTCATTGGCGGCGCGCTCGCTTTCGGCCGTCAGGCGGGTCTGTTCGGCGACGGCCTCCAGCTGGATCTTGGCGATCGCCGCTTCCTTGAAGGTGGCCACGGCGGCGGCCATCTGGCCGATCTCGTCCTTGCGGCCGGTGGCCGGGATGCCCACGCCGTTGTCGCCCGAGGCCAGGCGGCGCATGGCCGCCGTCATGGCGGTGACCGGCGCGGCGATGACGCCCGACAGCAGCAGGCCGCCGCCCAGGGCGATGGCGATGGCGACGCCGATCCCGATCGCCAGGGTCAGGCGGGCCTCCAGGGCGGACCGCTTCTGGGCCGCGGCCTCGGCGGCGACGACGGCTTCCGAATTCTTGACGATCAGCTCGATGTCGTCCTCGACGACCGAGACCGCCTGGTCGGCGACGCCGTCGTGCTTGACCAGGTCGACCGCCTGCTGGTGGGTGGCCGGATCGCGCGCCAGGGTCTCGCCCGGCTCGATGGCCTTCTTGCGGTAGTCGGCGTAGGCGGCGTCGACGTCGGCGATCCGGGCCAGCTGGGCCTCGTCGCCCTTGGCCAGGGTGCGCAGTTGCTCCAGCGCGGCCAGGAACTTCGGCTTGTGGGCCTCTTCCAGGCGCTTGACGTAGTATTCGTCGCCGGACAGCAGGAAGCCGCGCAGCGAGTTTTCCTGACGGGTCAGCCGGAAGGCGGCGGTGTCGGCGGCCCGCAGCGACAGGTAGGCGCGCTCGGTGCGCTCGATCGAGGCTTCGTATTTCGTCTGGTTGACGAACAGCGTCACGCCCATCACCGCGATCGCCGAAAGCATCACGGCGAAGACCGCCATCAGCTTATGGGGGATTTTCAGATCGCCGAAGGTCATGGACGCGCTCCACTTGAGATCGCGACGCAAAAACTTCATGGACCACGGACAGTTAGGCGGCAGTCGGAAGCGCGCGTCGCACGTCCCATCTGTTGCGGCGGCAGGGTTTCCACGGCCTTAACCGTGCTGTGACGCAAGGTCGCAGGCGCAAAGCGGAAGGTCAGACGACGGCGGCGTTTCGCCGCGCCGCCCCAATTCAGGATTGCATGCCCAAAGGCTTCGAGCGTGACACAAGCCGAGACGTTCTACCTGAAGCGGTAGCCGCCGAAGGTCGCAAAAAATTTCGCCTTAGTGCGCCTCGTCCCAGTTGGCGGCGGCCCGGGCCTCGACCGTCAGCGGCACCGAGATGGCCACCGCCGGCGCGGCCGCGCCCTGCATGATCTCGCGGGCGACGCTGATCGTGGCCTCCGCCTCGGCTTCCGGCGCCTCGAACACCAGTTCGTCGTGCACCTGCAGCAGCATCTTCGCCGACAGGCCCGCCGCTTCCAGCGCGCCCGGCATGCGGATCATGGCCCGGCGCATGACGTCGGCCGCGGCGCCCTGGATCGGAGCGTTGATCGCCGCCCGCTCGGCGAACTGCCGGTGGGCCACCGACTTGCCGCCGATGTCGGGGATGTTGATCTTCCGCCCGAAGATGGTGGTGACATAGCCGTGCTCGCGCACGAACGCCTTGGTCGCCTCCATATAGGCCTGGATGCCGGGGAAGCGCTCGAAATAGGTCTTGATATAGGCCCCGGCCTCGCCCTGCGGGATCGACAGCTGATTGGCCAGGCCGAAAGCCGAGATCCCGTAGACGATGCCGAAATTGATAGCCTTGGCCCGACGGCGCACCTCGCTGGGCATGCCTTCGATCGGCACGCCGAACATTTCCGAGGCGGTCATGGCGTGGATGTCCAGGCCCTCCTGGAAGGCCGTCTTCAGCTGGGGGATGTCGCCGATGTGGGCCAGCAGGCGCAGCTCGATCTGGCTGTAGTCGGCGCTGATCAGCACCTTGCCCGGGGCGGCCACGAAAGCCTTGCGGATCTTGCGGCCTTCTTCGGTGCGGATCGGGATGTTCTGCAGGTTGGGGTCGGACGACGACAGGCGGCCCGTGGTGGTCGAGGCCAGGGCGTAGGAGGTGTGCACCCGGTTGCCGCCGCCGGGCGCGATGGCCGCGATCAGGTTCTCGGTATAGGTGCCCTTCAGCTTGGACAGCTGGCGCCAGTCCAGCAGCACGCGCGGCAGCTCGTGCTCCAGGGCCAGGGCCTCCAGCACGTCGCTGTCGGTCGACCATTGGCCGGTGGCGGTCTTCTTGCCGCCCTTCAGAGCCATCTCGCCGAACAGCACGTCGCCGATCTGCTTGGGACTGCCCAGGTTGAACGGACGGCCGACCAGTTCCTGGGCCCGGGCCTCGAACTCGGCCATCCGCATCGAGAACTCGTTGGAGAGGCGGCGCAGGGTGTCGGGATCGACCCGGATGCCCTCGTTCTCCATGGCCGCCAGCACGGCCGGCAGCGGGCGCTCCAGGGTCTCGTAGACGGTCAGCAGACCCTCGCGGGCCAGGCGGGGCTTGAGCGCCTCGTAGAGCCGCAGGGTGACGTCGGCGTCCTCGGCGGCGTAGGCGGTCGCCTCGGCCAGGCCCACGTGCTTGAAGCTGATCTGGCCCTTGCCCGAGCCGGCCACCTGCTTGAACGGAATGGGCTTGTGGCCCAGCCACAGCTCCGACAGCTCGTCCATGCCATGGCCGTGCAGCCCCGCCTCCAGCACGTAGCTGATCAGCATGGTGTCCTCGATCGGACCCACCTTGATCCCGTGGCGGGCCAGGACGGCGATGTCGTACTTGGCGTTCTGGGCCACCTTCAGCACCGCCGGATCCTCCAGCAGCGGCTTGAGGGCGGCGATGGCTTCTTCCAGCGGGATCTGCACGAGGTCGGCGGCGGCTTCCAGGGCCAGGCCGTCCTTCTCGCAGTGGCCGACGGGAATGTAGCAGGCCTCGCCCGGCGCGATGGCCAGCGACACGCCGCACAGGCCCGCGGTGGCCGACGACAGGGCGTCGGTCTCGGTGTCGAAGGCGACGATCCCCTTGGCGGTGGCCTTGGCGACCCAGGCGTTCAGGGTTTCCAGGTCCTGGATGCGGACATAGGCCGCGTGGTCGACGCTGGCCGGCTGGGCGACCGGATTGGCGGCGGCGCGGGCCGCCGCGCCCATGTAGGACACGCCCAGCACCGGAGCGGTCGGCGTCGCGGCCGGGCGGTCGAGCGTGCGCGGCGCGGCCGAGGCGTTGCCGTCGCCGACCCGGCGGGCCAGGGACCGGAACTCCATCGTCTCCAGGAAGTCGGCCAGCACCTGCTTGTCGGGCTCGCGCACCACCAGGTCGTCGATCGGCTCGGGCAGAGGCGTGTCGCAGTCCAGCTGGACCAGCTGCCGCGACAACCGAATCTGGTCGGCGTATTCGATCAGGGTCTCGCGGCGCTTGGGCTGCTTGATCTCGCCGGCCCTCGCCAGCAGGGTGTCGAGGTCGCCATATTCATTGATCAGCTGGGCCGCGGTCTTGATGCCGATGCCAGGCGCCCCGGGGACGTTGTCGACGCTGTCGCCGCACAGCGACTGCACGTCGACCACCCGCTCGGGATAGACGCCGAACTTCTCGAACACCTGCTCGCGGTCAATGCGCACGCCCTTCATGGGGTCGAACATCGACACCCCGTCGCCGACCAGCTGCATCAGGTCCTTGTCGGACGAGACGATCACCGTCTCGCCGCCCTGCTCGCGCACCCGGCAGGCATAGGCGGCGATCAGGTCGTCGGCCTCGTAGCCGGGCAGTTCGATGGCCGGGACGCCGAAGGCGCGGGTGGCCTCGCGCACCAGTGGGAACTGCGGGATCAGGTCCTCGGGCGGCGGCGGCCGGTGGGCCTTGTACTTGTCGTAGAGATTATTGCGGAACGTCTTCTCCGAGTGGTCCCAGATCACCGCCAAGTGGGTGGGCGTATCGCCCTGCATGTCGCGCATCAGCTTCCACAACATGTTGCAGAAGCCCTGGACGGCGCCCACCGGCAGGCCGTCGCTCTTGCGGGTCAGCGGCGGCAGGGCGTGATAGGCGCGGAACAGATAGGCCGAGCCGTCGACCAGGAACAGCCGTACGGCGGGGCCGTCCTGGGTCAGGGGACGGTCGGCTTCCACCGCGGTCGGCAGGGAAGCGGCGGAATCGGGCGCGAGCGTGTCGGTCATGGCCGGGAAGATAGGCGGTCACGGCCCGCGCGGAAACACCCTCGGACGCCGCTGATGACAGTGGCGCTTCGACGAAAGGCGCCATAGGCTCCACCCTAGGCTGCAACCTGGTGCGCGGCCCGAAGCGTTCATTGGGGGAATGATGAGGATCTGGGTTCTGGCGGCGTTCGCGACGGCGGCGTTGAGCGGCGTGGCGACGGCGGGCGACGAGAAGGTCCATCCCCTGGTGGCGCGGCGGGTCACGGCCGCCGAGAAGGCGGCGGTCTATCCCAAGGCGGCCTTCGACAAGAAGATCTCGGGCGAAGCGACGCTGGACTGCACGGCCGACGACGCCGGCCGCGAGGTCGATTGCCGGGTCATCGACGAGAAGCCCGCCGGTCTGGGCTTTGGCGAGGCGGCCCTGGCGCTGTCGGCCAAGGAGCGCGTCAAGACCACGGACGGCCAGGGCGGGTCGATCGTCGGCAGGCGTTTCGAGACGGACTTCTCTTTCCTGGCCCCGGGCGATTCCAATCCCGACTGGTTGCGCAAGCCCTCGGCCCAGGACCTGGCCGCCGCGTTCCCGACCAAGGCCCTGCGGGAAGGCGCGGCCGGCAAGGCGACGATCAAGTGCAACGTCACGGTCGAGGGGTTCCTGGAGCGCTGCGCCGTGCTGTTCGAAAGCCCCGCGGACTTCGGCTTCGGCGCTGCGGCGCTGCAACTGTCGCCGCAGTTTCGCATGTCTCCCAAGATACGCGGCGGCAAGCCCGTGCCCGGCGGCGACGTCACCATTCCGATCAATTGGGAGGCCCCCACCGCCAGGGGCCCCGAGGCCACGTTCGGTTCGCGTCGGCTGATGGTCGATCCGCCATGGGTCCGCGCGCCCAGCCTCGAACAGGTGCGCGCGGCCTGGCCGGCGGCGGCCAAGGACACGGCGTCGGGGCAGGCGGCGCTGCGTTGCGGGCTCAACCCGGGCGGCGCGCTGAAGGACTGCGAGGTGATTTCGGAAATCCCCTCAGGCAAGGGCTTCGGCCGCGCCGCCAAGAGCCTGGCGAGCGCCTTCCAGATCTATGTGCGGCCGGAAGACGCCAAGGCCGTTCGAAACCTCAACATCGACGTGCCCTTCCGCTTCCGCGACCCGGCCACGCCGGACACGCGACAGCTGGCCCATCCGCGCTGGACCACCACCCTGACCGCCGAGGGCATGTCGGCGATCTATCCGGCGGCGGCGGTCAAGGCCGGCGTCTTCAGCGGCCTAGGCGTGGTCGACTGCGCCGTGGACGCCGGCGGCCGCCTGGTGGACTGCTCGGCCAGGCGCGAAGAGCCGGCGAAGCTCGATTTCGGGGCGGCCGCGCTGCAAGCCGCCAAGGTGATGGCGATGAACCCGTGGACCAAAGAGGGCGACACGGTCGAAGGTCTCCGGATCGTCTTGCCAATCCGCTTCACCTGGCAAGAAGCGGCGGCCGAGGCCTCGGCGCCTTCTCCGCCCGCCAAGCCCTAGCCGAAGCGGGCGTTCAGGTTGGGCAGGTCCTTGCCGAACGCCGCATAGCCGGTGGTGTCGCCGTCGGCCAGATAGGTGCGGGTTCCCGCCAGCATTGCGCCATAGGCCGCGTTGAACGGGCCGGTGGCCGAGCTCAGCCGCCGAACGCCCAGTTGCGCCAGGCGCCGGGCCGAGGGCATGCTCGTGCGGCCCATGACGTTAAGCGGCAGGGCGATTCCGGCGGCGAGGGCCGACAACAGGTCCTCCTCGATCGGTAGCGGCACGAAGATCCCGCTGGCCCCCGCCTGGGCGTAGAGCGCCGCGCGCCGCAGGGTTTCGGCCAGGGCGGCCTCCCCCGCCGCCAGCCCAGCCAGGTAGACGTCCGTACGGGCGTTGATGAACAGGTTCACGCCCGTCTGGTCGGCGGTGGCGCGGACGGTCTGGATCTTGCGCGCGTGCAGGTCCGGATCGCGGCGGCCGTCCTCGAAATTGATTCCCACGGCGCCGGCCCCAATCACCGCCTTGATGGTCTCGGCCAGGGTCGCCAGGTCGTCGGTGTAGCCGCCCTCGACGTCGGCGGTGACGGGGACCGACACCACCCGGGCGATGCCGGCGACGGTGTCGATGACGGCCGCCACGGGCACGGCGTCACCGTCGGCATAGCCCCGCGCCCAGGCCACGGCGGCGCTGGAGGTGGCCACGGCCTTGGCCCCGGCGTCCTCCATCAACGCCGCGCTGGCCGCGTCCCAGGCGTTGGGCAGGACCAGCACCTCGGGTCCGGCGTGCAGGGCGTGGAAACGGTCGGCGGTCGAGGTCATGGCGGCGCTCCGAGGGGTCAGGCGAGCGGACTATCGGCAATCTCGCCCCGGCCGTCTCGCGGAAATCGGACCCTAATGCCCCGTCGCCGACACGCCGCGGGGGCGGGCGCCCGCGAAAACGGCGATCGGCCAATTGCGGCGATCGCGTCGTATTGCCGCCTTGGCGGGGTCAATTGCCTAGCCTAGAGGCAGGAGGTTCGCCACGGCCGCAAAAACGGGAACCTCCCCCTCTCCCGGGCTTTGGTTTGAACGAACCGAAACACAGGAAGACCCTGGCCCATGGTTTCATGGAAGAAGATCCGTGTCGGTACGGCGCTCGTCGCCGCCACCCTGACCACCGCCGCCGTGCTGGCCGTGGCCCCCGCCCATCATGTCGCGCCGCCCACCGGCCCGACCAGCGAACCGGTCAAGCTGACCCCGCCGCTGATGCCCGCCGAAGCGGGCAAACCGCTGCCCAAGACGATCCTGACCTGATGGATCGTCCTGGCCCAAGAATCCGGGCCTGATCTAGATTTCCAGCGGCTTTGGGCGCTATGGAGCGCCCATGCCCTTCACCGCCACCGTCCTGACCATGTTCCCCGAGGCCTTTCCCGGCCCGCTCGGCGTCTCGCTGATCGGCACGTCGTGGAAGGAACAGGACCTGTGGCGTTTGGAAACACTGGACATTCGGGGGTTTTCCAAGGATAAGCGCGGCTTCCTCGACGACACCCCCGCGGGTGGCGGCGTGGGAGCGGTATTGAAAGCGGACGTCATCGCCGCCGCGCTGGACAGCGTGGAGGTCGGTGGGCGGCCGCTTTTGTACATGAGCGCCCGGGGTCGGCCCCTGACCCAGGCGCGCGTCAAGGAATGGTCGAAAGCGCCGGGCGTCATCGTCCTGTGCGGCCGTTTCGAGGGGGTGGACCAGCGGGTGCTCGACGCCCGAGGGTTCGAGGAGGTCTCGGTCGGAGACGCTGTTCTTGCCGGTGGCGAGGCGGCGGCGATGGTCGTGATCGAGGCGTGCGTTCGATTGGCTCCAGGGGTTCTGGGCAATTTCGAGAGCACGCAGGAAGAGAGCTTCGAGGACGGCCTCCTCGAACATCCGCAATATACGCGACCGCGGACGTTCGAAGGGCTCGACATCCCCGAGGTGCTGCTGTCGGGCGACCACAAGAAGGTGGCCCAGTGGCGGAAAAGCATGCGTGAAGAAACCACCCGCGAGCGGCGTCCAGACCTCTGGGAAGCGCATCTCGCCAATCAACAGGCAAAAGGCGGCCCGAAAACGGGTAAGCCCAAAGGAGACTAGAATTATGGCTGCTAACATCATCAAGGAACTCGAGCGCGAAGAAGCCCAGCGTCTGCTGGCCGCCCGCGCCATCCCCGAGTTCGAGCCGGGCGACACCCTGCGCGTCAACGTCCGCATCAAGGAAGGCGAGCGCGAGCGCGTCCAGGCCTACGAGGGCGTCTGCATCGCCCGTTCGGGCGGCGGCGTGCACGAGAGCTTCACCGTCCGCAAGATCTCGTTCGGCGAAGGCGTGGAGCGTCTGTTCCCCCTGCTCTCGCCGAGCATCGAAAGCATCGAAGTCAAGCGTCGCGGCGTCGTCCGTCGCGCCAAACTGTACTACCTGCGCGACCGTCGCGGTAAGTCGGCCCGCATCGCCGAACGCTCGAACGTCCGCAAGGTGGAAGCCGTCGACGCCGAATAGGCTTGGCGACCTGCCGAAGATCAGGGCCCCGGCGGAAACGCCGGGGCCTTTTTCGTATGGATTTCAGCGGCCAAGCTTGAGTGCAAGCGCACGAATGTATTGACAAAACGTCGTTGTCTGGTGTTTGGTGAACGCACCCCCACCGCTCTGCGACGGGCTTATAGACCGCCCCCTTGCTAGGGAGTGGCCCTCTTCAGGAACGGCGTCATGGCCCCTGAAGGAAATGCGATATGAGGGCGCGCCCCAAACACATGGGCGCGCCCTCTTTGCGTTCGGAAAGCCCTATCTGATCGTGGCCCGATGCGGCGGCGAGCGGCGCTTGCGCGGCGGCGCGGCGGCCTGGGCGTCACGCCGGTCGCGCATCCGCTGCAGGCGCTTGCGGACCCGCGCGTCGCGCAGCAGGGCGGCGGGCACGTCGGTCAGCATCTTCAGGCCGGCGATCGGCGAGACGTTGCGCACGTCGCGGCGGGCCTGGGCCAGCACCTCGCCGACCATCAGCCGGTTGTCGATCTCGCCCTGCTCCTTGACCATGGCCAGGCGGTGCAGGGCGTAGAGGCCCAGGATCGCGGCGATCAGGAAATAGAAGTCCCAGTTGGAGATCCGCAGCGGCATTAGGGTCAAGACGTCGCCGGGGCTGGTCCAGCGCAGCAGGATCTCCAGCTGGCGGGCGGCGAAGAAGTCGGCGAACATCCCGCCCAGCAGCGGCGCCAGGCCGGCGGCGGCCGAGCTGATCAGGGCGTTGGCGGCGATATAGGCCGTGGCCGAGCCGCGCGGCGACAGCTTCAGGGCGATGTTGCCCGACGACAGGGTCACGCCGGCGGTGGCCAGCCCCATCAGGGCGTGCAGGCCCACCAGATAGGCCATCACCCAGGGCCGGTCATGGATCTGCGAGGCGCCGACCATGGCCGCGATGCAGGCGATGAACAGCGGCGCGGCCACCGCCAGCACCGACTTGTTGGCGAAGCGGTCCGACAGCAGGCCCCAGCTGCGCAAGGCCAGGACGTTGGTGGCCTGGCTGACCACGCTGAGCACCACCACGAAGGTGACCGAAAGCCCCAGCTGCTTGACGAAGAACACCGTGAAGAACGGCGTGGCCAGGTTCACCGCGAACTGCCAGCTGGCCAGGAAGGCGATCAGCCGGCGAAAGTTCCTGTCCTTCAGCGGGGCGCGCAGCAGCGGGACCAGCTTCACCCGCTCGGCCGGGGCGGGCATCTGCGGCTCGGGGGTCAGGGCCAGCTCGCGGCAGCTGAGCAGGCCGGCCAGGAAGGCGGCGAAGTAGAGGCCCGCGAACACGAACGGCCGCAGGAACGAGCCTTCGGGCGCGCGATCCAGGGCCAGGGCGGCGGCCAGGCTGGCGACCAGGCCGACGATGGTGGCGTTGATGGTGCGCTTGGCGAAGATCTGTCCCATCCGCTGCTCGGGGGCCAGGTCGCGCACCCAGGCGTTCCAGGCGCAGCCGCCGAAGGTCGCTACCCCGCAATAGAAGACCTGGGCCGCGACAAGCCCCGTCAGGGGTAGCTGGCCGCCGCCGGTCAGGGCCAGCAGGGCCATGCCGACCAGGGCGCAGCGGCTGATCAGGCTGGCCAGCACCGAGATCCGCTTGCGGGTGCGCAGCCCCTCGACCAGCAGCACGCCGGGCAGTTGCAGCAGCTGCACCCAGAAGGTCACCGCCGCCAGCAGGCCGATCGTGGTGTTGGAGGCGCCCAGTTGCAGGGCGAAGGCGGTCAGGATGACGCCGCTGGTCACCGCCGTGACGGCGTTCGAATAGCCGGCCTCGCGGACCAGATGTCGCAGGCCGCGTTCGCGGTCTTCGTCGCTCAGGCTCGGCGTCGGGGCAAGAAACATGCGCTGCACGGCCTTTGCATGGCTTCGCCGAGGCAGGTTTGATCCAACTTGCCGCCGACGGGCGTTGATTTTCGGCGTTTCCTCGCTTTACGCGCCCCGTCTCAAGGCCTAGATGCGCGGGTATCATGACCCGCGCACCAAAGACCCTCTACGACAAGATCTGGGACGCTCACGTCGTCAACGAACAGGACGGCGAAGCGATCCTCTATATCGACCTGCACCTGATCCACGAGGTGACCACCCCGCAGGCCTTCGCCGGCCTTCGCGCGGCCGGCCGCAAGGTGCGCCGGCCCGACCGCACGCTGGCCGTGGCCGACCACAACATCCCGACCGAGGGCCAGGCCAAGGGCGTCGACGCCGTGGCCGACGACGAGGCCAGATTGCAGCTCAAGACCTTGGCTCGCAATGTGCAGGACAACGGCATCGAATTCTTCCCGATGGGCGACATCCGCAACGGCATCGTCCACGTGGTCGGCCCCGAGCAGGGCCGCACCCAGCCGGGCATGACCATCGTCTGCGGCGACAGCCACACCTCGACCCACGGCGCCTTCGGGGCCCTGGCCCACGGCATCGGCACCTCCGAGGTCGAGCACGTCCTGGCCACCCAGACCCTGCGCCAGGAGAAGGCCAGGAACATGCTGGTCCGCGTCGACGGCCAACTGGGCCCCGGCGTCACGGCGAAAGATGTCGCCCTGGCGGTGATCGGCGAGATCGGCACCGCCGGCGGCACCGGCTATGTCATCGAGTTCGCCGGCCCGGTGGTCCGCGACCTGTCGATGGAAGGCCGCATGACCCTCTGCAACCTGACCATCGAGGGCGGCGCCAAGGCCGGGCTGGTCGCCCCCGACGACAAGACCTTCGCCTACATCCAGGGCAAGCCCTCGGCCCCGAAGGGCGCGGCCTGGGACATGGCGCTGTCGTACTGGAAGAGCTTCGTCAGCGACGCGGACGCCCATTTCGACCGCACCGTGGTGATCGACGGCTCGGCCCTGGTCCCGATGGTCACCTGGGGCACCTCGCCCGAGGACGTCATCCCGGTGACCGGCAACGTCCCGGATCCGGAAAGCTTCGCCACCCCCGACAAGCGCGCCGCCGCCCATCGGGCGCTGGACTATATGGGCCTGACCGCCGGCCAACCGATCAGCGAGGCCCGCATCGACCGGGTGTTCATCGGCTCGTGCACCAACAGCCGGATCGAGGACATGCGCGCCGCCGCCGCCGTGGTGCAGGAAGCCTTCCTGCATGGCCGCCTGGTGGCGCCGCACGTCAAGGCCATGGTCGTGCCGGGTTCGGGCCTGGTCAAGGAACAGGCCGAGGCCGAAGGCCTGGACGCCATCTTCAAGGCCGCCGGCTTCGACTGGCGCGAGCCGGGCTGCTCGATGTGCCTGGCCATGAACCCCGACAAGCTGGCCCCGCAGGAGCGCTGCGCCTCGACCAGCAACCGCAACTTCGAGGGCCGCCAGGGCCGCGCCGGCCGCACCCACCTGGTCTCTCCGGCCATGGCGGCGGCGGCGGCGATCGCCGGCCACCTGGTCGACGTCCGCGCCCTGCTGGAGGAGACCGCCTGATGCAAGCCTTCACCCGTCTCGACGGCCGCGCGGCGCCGCTGTCGCTGGCCAATATCGACACCGACCAGATCATTCCCAAGCAGTTCCTCAAGACCGTCGAGCGCGAGGGGCTGGCCAAGGGCCTGTTCTACGACTTCCGCTTCGACGGCGAGGGGCACGAGATCAGCGACTTCGTGCTCAACCGGCCGGAGTACAAAGGCTCATCGGTGCTGATCGCCGGCGACAACTTCGGCTGCGGCAGCTCGCGCGAGCACGCGCCGTGGGCGTTGATGGATTTCGGGATCATGTGCGTGATCTCGACCAGCTTCGCCGACATCTTCAACAACAACTGCTTCAACAACGGCCTGCTGCCGGTGGTGCTGAAGCCCGAGGAAGTCGCCGTCCTGATGGACGAGGCCAAGGGCGGCAACCACATGGTCAGCATCGACCTGGCCGAGCAGACGGTGATCTCGCCCTCGGGCAAGAGCTTCCATTTCGACATCGATCCGGTGCGCAAGGACAAGATGCTCAAGGGTCTGGACTTCATCGGCGAGACCCTGATGCACAGCGCCGACATCGACCTCTATGAGAGCAAGCGGGCCTTGGACCGGCCGTGGCTGGAAGCCTAGCGCGCCCATGACCGTCATCCTCGCCGGCACGATCCGCGTTCCGCCCGAACGCCTGGCCGAGCTGCGGCCGCACCTGCGGGCCCAGGTCGAGGGCAGCCGGGCCGAGCCGGGCTGCCTGGACTACGCGCTCAGCGAGGATCCGCTGGATCCTGGCCTGATCCGGGTGTTCGAGCACTTCGTCGACGAGGCCGCCCTGGCCTTCCACCGCGCCAGCCCGCACATGGCCGCCTGGCGCGCCTGCTTCCCCGAACTGGGCGTCCACGACCGCCGCATGTCGTCCTTCGACGTCACCGACTATCGATCCATCTAAGAGAGCCTTCCGATGTCCACGCTTCTGCTCCTGCCCGGCGACGGGATCGGCCCCGAGGTCTGCGCCCAGGTCCGCCGCGTGGCCGCGACCCTCACGCCCGACCTGAACGTCGAGGAGCGGATCTATGGCGGCGCCAGCTACGACGCCCACGGCACGCCGTTGACCGACGAGGTCCGCGACGCGGCCCTGGCCAGCGACGCGGTGCTGATGGGCGCGGTCGGCGGCCCGCAATGGGCCAGCGCCCCCCGCCACCTGCGTCCCGAAGCCGGCCTGCTGAACCTGCGCAAGGCGATGGACGTCTACGCCAACCTGCGTCCGGCCTATTGCTTCGAGGCCCTGGCCGACGCCTCCAGCCTCAAGCGCGAGCTGGTCTCGGGCCTGGACATCATGTTCGTCCGTGAACTGACGGGCGGGGTCTATTTCGGCCAGCCGCGCGGGATCGAGGACCTGGGCGACGGCCAGAAGCGCGGCGTCGACACCCAGGTCTACACCACCGCCGAGATCGAGCGCGTGGCCCGGGTGGCCTTCGAGCTGGCCCGCGGCCGCGGCAACCGCGTGGCCTCGGCCGAGAAGTCCAACGTCATGGAAAGCGGCCTGCTGTGGAAGCAGGTGGTCACCGACCTGCACGCCCGCGACTACGCCGACGTCCAGCTGGAGCACATCCTGGCCGACAACTGCGCCATGCAGCTGGTCCGCGCGCCCAAGCAGTTCGACGTCATCGTCACCGACAACCTGTTCGGCGACATCCTGTCGGACGCGGCGGCCATGCTGACCGGCTCGCTGGGCATGCTGCCCTCGGCGGCGCTGGGCGCGGCGGGCAAGCCGGGCCTGTACGAGCCGATCCACGGCTCGGCCCCGGACATCGCCGGCAAGGGCGTGGCCAACCCCCTGGCCGCCATCCTGTCGTTCGAGATGGCCCTGCGCTGGTCGCTGAACCGCGCCGACGCCGCCAACGCCCTGCTGGCCGCGGTCAAGGCGGCGCTGGACGGCGGGGCCCGCACCCGCGATCTGGGCGGCGAACTGTCGACGGCCCAGATGGGCGATGCGGTGCTGTCCAACCTAGGGCGTTGAAATATCGACGTTATGCTTAAGGCATCCGCAACGTAACCTTAATGGTTCTCGCTGAAACCCTGCGCGTCGTTTTCGACAGCGGCGCGCGGGGCAAGCGATGCGATTCCAGGACCTGAAGATCTCCACCAAGCTCGGGATCGCGTTCAGCGCGCTGATCCTGGCGTTCGTGGTCTCGTCCGGCGTCGTCTTCACCAGCCTGCAAAGCATCGACAAGGCCTCGACCTCAAGCCAGCGCAGCCTGGTCCTGGCCGGCCAGGCCGAGACGATGATGGGCCTGATCCTGGAGCAGCAGAACGCCCTGCGCGGTTATGCGCTGACCGACGACCCGGCCTTCGCCGAGGTCTATCAGGACAACGCTGCAGCGTTCGACCAGGCGCTGGACGCCTTCGAGACCAAGACCACCCAGGTCGCCCAGAAGGAGCGCATCCAGCACATGCGCGCCGCCATGGCTGACTGGCGCCGCGACATCGCCGAGCCCGCCCTGGCTGCGATGAAGGACCCGACCACCGGCAAGGCCCAGGCCGCCGCCCTGGTCGGCAAGAAGAGCCTGGACGACCTGCGCGCCCTGCAGGACGACCTGTCGAGCGCCGCCGTCGAGCGCGTGACCATCCGCGCCAAGGAGCAGAAGGCCGCCATGTCCCTGGCGACCCGGTCGCTGGTGATCGGCGGCCTGGCCGCCCTGGCCATCGCCGGCCTGATGGGCTGGCTGCTGTCGAGCACGATCGGCGCGCCGGTGTCGCGGATGACCGCCGTCATGCGCCGCCTGGCCTCGGGCGACAACGACGCCGAGGTCCCGGCGATCGGCCGCAAGGACGAGGTCGGCCTGATGGCCGACGCCCTGCTCAGCTTCAAGGACGCCGCCGTCGCCAAGGCGCGACTGGAGGGCGAGACCGTTGAGCAGCGTCGCCTGACCGAGGCCGAGCGCGCCCAGCGCGAGGCCGAGAAAGCCGCCGAGGCCCAGGCCGACGCCGTCGCCATCGGGGCCCTGGCCCAGGCGCTGGACCGCCTGGCCAACGGCGACCTGACCCACCGCATCGCCGTCGACTTCGCCCCCAAGGCCGCCCAGCTGAAGTCCGACTTCAACACCGCCGCCGACCGCCTGCAGGACGCCCTGCGCGGCATCAACACCGCCACCGACGGCATTCGTTCCGGCTCGGAAGAGATCGCCAGCGCCTCGGACGACCTGTCGCGCCGCACCGAGCAGCAGGCCGCCAGCCTGGAAGAGACCGCCGCGGCGCTCGACCAGATCACCGCCACCGTCCGCAAGACCGCCGCCGGCGCCAACGAGGTCTCGGGCCTGGTGGCCAACGCCCGGACCGGCGCCGAGAAGTCCGGCCAGATCGTCAGCCAGGCCGTCAGCGCCATGACCGAGATCGAAACCTCCTCGCAGCAGGTGGCCCAGATCATCGGCGTGATCGACGAGATCGCCTTCCAGACCAACCTTTTGGCCCTGAACGCCGGGGTCGAGGCCGCCCGGGCCGGCGACGCCGGCCGCGGCTTCGCGGTGGTGGCCCAGGAAGTCCGGGCCCTGGCCCAGCGCTCGGCCGACGCCGCCAAGGAGATCAAGGGCCTGATCTCGACCTCGACCGCCCAGGTCGGGACTGGCGTCAGCCTGGTCGGCCAGACCGGCCAGGCCCTGCAGGCCATCGTCGACCAGGTCGCCTCGATCGACAGCCTGGTCAAGGAGATCGCCGCCTCGGCCCAGGAACAGGCGACCGGCCTGCACCAGGTCAACAGCGCCGTGAACCAGATGGACCAGGTGGTGCAGCAGAACGCCGCCATGGTCGAGCAAGCCACCGCCGCCACCCACTCGCTGAAGGGCGAGGCCGGCGAGCTGGCCGCCCTGGTCGGCCGCTTCAGGGTCGGCGGCGAGGCTTCGCGCCCGGCCGCAGCCACCCCCGCCTCGCGTCCGGTCGCCAGCCCGGCGCGGGCGGTCCGGACCAAGGTCGCGGCCGCCTTCAACGGCAACGCGGCGCTGGCCTCGGACGGCTGGGAAGAGTTCTAGGACCGGCTTCCCCGCCCTTCGACAGAGGCGGGGAAATTGATCGCTCCCTTTCTCTTCCGCCGGCCCTAAGCTGCTCCCAACGACAAGGGAGGAGCGGCCATGATCCCGGGCCTGATGCAGACCACGCCGCTGCTGGTCAGCGGCATCCTGCGCTATGCGGCCTCGGCCCATGGCGGGCGCGAGATCGTCTCCCGGCTAATCGACGAGCCTGTCTGGCTCTATGACTACACCGGCCTGGCCCGGCGCGCGGCCCAGGCCGCCAACGCCCTGGCGCGGCTGGGCGTACGGTCCGGCGATCGCGTCACCTCCCTGGCCTGGAACACCCACCGGCACCTGGAGCTGTTCTACGCTGTCCCCGGCCTGGGCGCGGTGCTGCACACCGCCAATCCCCGGCTGTCGGACGAGCAGATCGTCTTCACGATCAATCACGCCGCCAGCGGCGTCCTGCTGTTCGACCGCAACTTCGCCGGCGTGGTCGCCCGCCTGGCCCCCCGCCTGACGACGGTGAAGACCTTCGTCATGCTGTCCGACGCCGCGCGGACCCATGACGCCGGGGTCGGGGCGGTCTCGTACGAGACCCTGATCGCCGGCGAGGCCGGGACCATCGACTGGCCTGGACTCAAGGATGGGCTGGACGAGAACGCCGGCGCCTTCCTCT
Source organism: Caulobacter sp. BE254 (assembly GCF_031457295.1). NCBI lineage: Bacteria > Pseudomonadati > Pseudomonadota > Alphaproteobacteria > Caulobacterales > Caulobacteraceae > Caulobacter > Caulobacter sp. BE254. The sequence goes on from NZ_JAVDWJ010000008.1 coordinate 47,778, forward strand.
GCTACACCTCGGGTACGACGGGCGATCCCAAGGGCGTGCTCTATTCGCACCGCGCCGTGGTGCTGCACGCCATGGCCGGCGGCCTGGCCAGCGCCTTCGGCCTCTCCGCCTTCGACGTGGTGATGCCGTGTTCCAGCCTCTACCACGCCACCGCCTGGGGCCTACCGTTCACCGCCCCGATCTGCGGGTCCAAGCTGGTGCTGCCGGCCGACAGGATGGACGGGGCGTCGCTGCACGAGCTGATCCAGGGCGAGGGCGTGACCTTCACCGGCGGGGTGCCGACGATCTGGACGATGTACCTGGCCTGGCTGGAGCAGGCCGGCCGGCGGCCGGACAGCCTCAAGCGCGTGGTGATCGGCGGCAGCGCCGTGCCGCGCGCCATGGCCGAGACCTTCAAGACGAAATATGGCGTCGACGTGCTGCAGATCTGGGGCATGACTGAGACCTGCCCGATCGGCGTGGTCGCCACCCCGACCCCGTCCCTGGCCGCTCTGGGCGAAGACGCCCTGAACGACGCCATCTGGACCCGCCAGGGCCGGCTGCAGTTCGGCATCGAGCTGCGGATCGAGGCCGAGGACGGGACCGAAGCCCCTCGCGACGGCCAGACCTCGGGCGCCTTGAAGGTGCGCGGTCCCTGGGTGGTCCAGCGCTACTACCGCCAGGACGTTGACGTCGCCGACGCCGACGGCTGGTTCGACACCGGCGACATCGCCACCCTCGACGAACACGGCTTCATGCGCATCACCGACCGCCAGAAGGACGTCATCAAGTCGGGCGGCGAATGGATCAGCTCGATCGACCTGGAGAATATCGCCGCCGGCTGTCCGGGGGTGAAGATCGCCGCGGTGGTCGGCGTGCCGCATCCCAAGTGGGAGGAACGGCCGCTGCTGGTGATCGAGGCCCATGCGGGAGCGTCGGTGGCCAAGGCCGACGTGCTGGCCTACCTGGCGCCCCGGATCGTCAAGTGGTGGACGCCCGACGACGTGGTGTTCGCCGCCGTCCCCCTGACCGCCACGGGCAAGATCGACAAGAAGGTTCTGCGCGAGGCCTGGCGAGGCCATCTGATGGGGTAGGCGTTAAAACCTCAGCCGCCAGGTTTCCGAGACCAGCCCCTCGCCGAAGCCGTCATAGGGCCAGCTGTCCTCGAGCTCGAAACCGGCGCGCTCGTAGAGGCGGCGGGCGGGCAGCAGGTTGCTCTGGGTCCAGAGCACCACCTCGCGATAGCCGACGAGACGGGCGAAGCTCACGCATTCGGCCACCAGCCTGTCGCCGACGCCCAGGCCCCGCGCCGAGGGCTCGACCAGCAGCAGGCGCAGGCGACCGACCGTATCGCTCTCGCGGGCCAGCAGGATCGAGCCGACCGGCGCGCCCCGGTGCTCGGCGATCCAGCAGGCCTCGCGCGCCGGGTCGAAGGTCTTGATGAACTCGGCCACGACGCCGGCCACCAGCCCCTCGAACCGGGCGTCCCAACCCTGCTCCGCCGCGTACAGAAGACCGTGCCGCTGGACGATCCAGCCATAGTCGCCCGGACGGGGTCCACGCAGGGTGATCATGACTCCAACAGCGCCTTCAGCCGGGCGAGGTCGTCGGCGACCATGCCCTGGTCGCGCTCGAACCTGGCCGCGTCCATGCCGGGCGCCCGGAACAGGGTCAGGGTGACCTCGGCGCCGTCGCCATTGGCCACCACCCGCAAGGGGATGCTGATCTCGCTCCCGTCGGGCAGGGTCACCCAGTGGTCGAGCACGCCGTAGGGATTGCGAGGCGAGAACCGCACCTGGACGTCGCCGTCCGGCCCGTGGGCGATCCAGCGGTCGCCGTCGCGGGTCAGGCCCGCGCCGAGACCGGCGGCCCATTTGGGGAAGCTCTCGGGCTTGTGGGCGAAGTCGTAGACCTGGGCGGGCGGGCGGGCGATCGACACGGTGATCGGACGGGCTTCGAACAGGATCATGGCTCAGGCCTCCACCGTCATCTGGGCCACAGTCATCTGGGTCTGGGTGACCACGGCCACCAGCTTGCCGCCCTCCCCCTCGACGCGGGTGGTCCAGACGCTGGACTGGCGCCCCACATGCAGCGGGGTCGAGACCGCCGTCACCGTGGTCCCGACCCGGGCGCCGCCGATGAAGTTGGTCTTGCTCTCCAGCGTGGTGGTGCGCATCCCGGCCGGCGTGCTCAGAAAGGCGCCCACCGCGCCCAGGCTGTCGGCCAGCGCCATGGCCGCCCCGCCGTGCAGGACGCCGCCCGCGGTGCAGAGATCCGGCCGGACGACCAGCCGCCCCTCGACGCGATCGGGCGCGGCATGGGTGATCTCCAGGCCCATCAGGGCCGCGAACGGCAGCACCGAGACGTCGAAGGCGTCGGACAAGGCTCGTCTCCCTAGCGCAGCATCCCCCAGGCGATCATCGCCTGGCCGCCGAAATAGAGGAACCACACCGCCCAGGCCGTCAACCGGGGCGAGCCGGCCAGCTTGGCGCCCTTGAACAGGTCGAACGACAGCACCGCGTCCGACGCCATGAAGGCCAGCGCCCCGACCGTGGCCGGCCAGCGCAGGCGCGGCAGCAGCAGGCTGGTCGAGACCATGGCCACGATGGCCAGAACATAGAGCACGACGGCGGGCTTCAGCGCGCCCAGCGACCGCCACAGCCGCGCCAGCATCGCGGCGGCGGCCAGCACGACCAGCGGCGCGACGGCCCAGAACGCCGGGCCCGCCGCCGGCCCCCGCTCGCGCCAGAACAGCAGCACATAGACCACGTGACCGGCCAGGAAGGCGGCCAGGCCGAACGGCAGCCAGCGCTTGGGATCGCCGGCCAGGAAGGCGTCGCCGACCGCGCACAGGGCCAGGGCGATGGCCAGGGACGACCCGCCGCCTTCCAGATAGGCCAGCACGGCCAGGGCGCCGACGGCCACGGTCTTGACCAGGGTGCGCGGGAACGACGGCGGCCGCTGGACCAGCACCAGGCCGTACAGCGCCGCGCAGAGCCCGGCTGCGCCCCACAGCCAGGCCTCAGTCATCCGCGCCCAGCTTGGCGAGGAAGGTCCGGGCCTCGTCCTTATGGCGGGGCTTGAGGTTCTTGCCGACGATGGCGATCAGGGCGGCGATGACGGCGGCGTCGTCGGTGAAGCCGATGGCCGGCAGCACGTCGGGGATCGCGTCGGTCGGCAGCACGAAATAGGCCAGGGCCGCCAGGATCATGCCCTTGGCGGCGGTCGGGGTGGTCGGATCCTTGGCGCACCACCACAGCGACAGGGCGTCGGCCGCGAACGGAACCTTGGAAACGACCTTGCGGATCTTCGGCCAGAAGCCGCGCGCCACGCGCTGCTCGTTGACCTTCACCGTGGCGGGCACAAGGGCCTTCTTCGGATCCAGCACCTCGCGGGCGTTCGCGTCGGGGTCGACGCCCTTCGGGTTGACGTCGGGGGATGGTTTGGCGTCTGCGCTCATCGGGGTAAACCGCTCCTCAAGGTCCAATTAAACGCAGGCTCTGAGGAAACGTCCATGAAACTCGATAGCACCGTCGCCGCCGTCGTCACCGGAGGCGCCTCGGGCCTCGGCGAGGCCACCGCCCGCGCCCTGGCCGCCCAGGGCGTCAGGGTCGCGATCTTCGACATGAACGAAGCCAAGGGCGAAGCGGTGGCCCGGGAGATCGGCGGCGTGTTCTGCAAGGTCAACGTCACCTCCGACGACGACGTCGACGCCGGCTTCGCCAAGGCCCGCGCCGCCCACGGCCAGGAGCGGGTCCTGGTCAATTGCGCCGGAACCGGCAACGCCATCAAGACCGCCAGCCGCGACAAGGCCACCGGCGAGGCCCGGCACTTCCCGCTCGACGCCTTCAACATGATCATCCAGATCAACCTGGTGGGCACCTTCCGCTGCATCGCCAAGTCGGCCAAGGGCATGCTGGATCTCGAGCCCCTGGAAGACGGCGAGCGCGGCGCGATCGTCAACACCGCCAGCGTCGCGGGCGAGGACGGCCAGGTCGGTCAGGCGGCCTATTCGGCCTCGAAGGGCGGCGTCATCGGCATGACCCTGCCGATCGCCCGCGACCTGATGAACGACGGCATCCGGGTCAACACCATCCTGCCGGGCATCTTCAACACCCCGCTGATGAACGGCGCGCCCGAGAACGTGAAGGCCGCCCTGGCCGCCTCGGTGCCCTTCCCCAAGCGCCTGGGCAATCCCGAGGAATACGCCCAGCTGGCCCTGACCATGATCACCTGCGGCTATTTCAACGGCGAGGACGTGCGCCTGGACGGCGGCATCCGCATGGCGCCGCGATAGGACGCGCTTCCTTCTCCCCTTGCGGGAGAAGGGGGCCCGCGCAGCGGGTCGGATGAGGGGTCTCTCAAACGACAACCGCCGCGACCGGCCTTTCGGCTGCTCGCGGCGGCTCTGTCTTTCGACCCCTCATCCGTCGGCTACGCCGACGCCTTCTCCCGCAAGGGGAGAAGGAAGGACGCTACTTCGGCACGGGCCGCTGGATGCTCGGCGCCAGGTTGGCCATGATCTCGTGGGCGTCATAGGCCCGCGGATCGCCCGCCGGCTTGCGGCCCTTGTGCATGACGATCTCGGCGCTGGCCTCGAACTTCTCGATCGTGCGGACCTCGGTGCGATCGAAGAAGGGGTCGCCCCAGTAGGGATCCCAGGCGCGCCAGCCGCCGTAGCGGGGGCCGTAATAGCGCCAGGCCGGACGCCAGTAGCCGTAGCCGCCGCCGTAATAGCCGAACGGCCGGCCGAAGGGGTCGCTCTCGATCACGGTGCGGGCGTCGCGGTCGGTCCGGCGGTCGGCCGTCTCGAACCAGTCATAGCCTTCCTGGGTGGTCAGCTCGGCCGCCCGATACAGCAGATAGCGCTCGACGGTCTCGCGCGAGGTGAGGCTGTTGCCGGCGAAGGTCACGCGATAGCGGTCGCCTTCGAGCCGTTGCTCGGAAAAGCCGCCCGTCGCCTGCTGGCCCCGGACGTTCGGTTGATAGGGGGTGGCGGTGGCGCAGGCCGTCAGGAGGGCGGCGAGCGCCACGGCCGCGACCATCCCGGCCTTGCCGCCCATGGTCTTGCGTTTAGTCATGGCGCATTCCTTTACTCGGAATCTTTGGCGAAAAGACTCGTTTCGTCCCGTCAGTCTAATGCATGGCCCAGCTTTATGGTTTCGCCAAGGCCATTGCGTTTCAGCGATGAGATCAACCCGGGCCACGATCAGTCCGGCGGCGGTGATCAGCAGCACCCCGACCATGATCGCGAACCCCTTGCGAAAGCCCGGTTCGTTCATCCGCGACGCCAGCGCCGCGCCCCCCAGACCGTAGCTGCTCATGCTGATCAGATCCATGCCGATGGTGGCGGCGGCGAACATCAGAAGTTGCGGCGCGAGCGGTCGCTGGACGTCGATGAACGGCGGCAGGACGGCGGTGAAGAACAGCAGGATCTTGGGATTGGCGATCTGCACGGTAAAGCCGTCGCGGAACGCCGAGCGGCCCATGCGGAACGATCGGTGGGCCTGGGCCTCGCCGCCCGGATCCTTCAGGCCCGACCCGATCGACTTCAGCCCAAGCCAGACCAGATAGGCCGCCCCGGCCAGGGCCAGCAGGTGGAAGGCCCTGGGGAAGGCGACGATCAGCGCGCCCAGCCCCAGGGCCGAACAGCCGAACCAGACCAGGGTGGCGGTGTTCATGCCCGCCACGCCCAGCAGGGCCGCGCCCTTGCCCTTCTGCATGCCGGTGGCGATGGCGAACAGGTTGGCCGGCCCCGGGGTGATGGCCATGACGAACATGGTCACCAGGAAGGCGCTGTAGCGGGCGGGATCGACGGGCAGGATCATGGCGCGACCCTCATAGCCAAGCCTCGCCCGCCGGGCCAGCCTGACCCTAGGCTCCGACCGTGGCCAGCACCCAGATGACGCGTCCCAGGGCGCCGAACAGCAGGACCGCCGTCGCCAGGGCCTGGATGATGAAGCCGGCCTCGCGCTTGCCTGGATCGGCCACGTAGCCCAGGGCGTAGACGATGCGCCCGACGATCCAGACCACGCCGAGGACCGCGGCGACCAGGTCGCTCCAGTAGATCGCGAACAGCCACAGCGACGGCAGAAACAGCGGCAGCCACTCCAGGGTGTTGGCCTGCACGCGGATGTGGCGCTCCAGGACGGGATCGCCGGTCATGGTCGGGGCGTGGATGCCGCACTTGCGGCGAGCCCCGCCGATGCGGAAGGCCATCCAGACATAGACCAGCAGCGCGGCGATCGTGACGATCGCGACCCAGGAATGCGGTTGCATGTGCGTTTTCTCCCCCGGCTCCCGTGAAGCGGAGCCTTGTGGTGGGATTACACCTCAGTTCGCGGCGGTTTGCACGCTAAACGGGCGCCGGACGATCGCCTGGGAACCGCCCCACGCGGCATGCGCTCTTCTGTCAGACGACCCCCATGCGGAGACCTTGAGCCATGCGTGTCGACTCCACGGCGATCCGGCGAATCGACTACGAGCCCGAGCACGGCAAGCTGTTCGTCACCTTCATCGACGGCGACGAATACGTCTATGTCGGGGTGCCGCCGCGGGTGACCGAGGCCTTCGAGCGGGCGCCGTCGAAGGGCCGGTTCTTCCAACGAATGATCCGCGACCGGTATCCCTACAATCGGGTCTGAGGCCCTTTCCTCGGCCGCATTGCAACGCTAGATCGTAGCGCCTGATCGGACGGGGGCGACGAGATGATGCGGGCGAGGATTACCTTGATGCTGGGCCTGGCCCTGGGCTTGGTCTTGGGCTTGAGCGGGGGCCCGCTCGCCGCCCAAGCCGCGCCGCGCGTCGGCTACAAGGTCGAGGGGACCTGCGACGGCTGGCCTCGGCTGTCGATCGAGGCCGCGGCGGGGATGTGCGCCGGCCTGGTGCTCGGCCCGGTCCCCGGGGCCTTCGCCGACCGCCAGCTGCGCCTGCCCCGCACCCTGGTCCAGCTGGACGGCCAGACCTGGCTGGTCGCCGACCTCGCCGACTGGACCCGCCCGCGCGGCGTGATCTGGAAGCTGACCGCCGCCCCGGGCCAGCCCGTGCAACTGCAGCCCCTGCTGACCGGCCTGTCGCTGCCGCACGGCCTGGCGATGGGCGCCGACGGCCTGGCCTATGTCGGCGAGATGAGCCGGATCTTCCGCTTCGACCCGCGCGCGCCCGATCCCGCCGCCACGGTCCAGGACGTGATCACCGGCCTGCCGGACAACAAGCTGCACGACAACCGCCACCCGCTGTCCCAGTTCGTGTTCGCCGCCGACGGCGCCCTGCTGGTCAATGTCGGCGCGCCGTCGGACCAGTGCCTGGACGCCAACGGCGCGCGGGTCGGGACCGACCGTTGCGACCAGTCGGAGGGCCAGGAGGCCACGGCCGGGATCCGCCGCTACGCCCGCCTCGCCCCGGGTCGCTGGGAGCCGACGTTCACGATGCTGGCCCGCGGCCTGCGCAACTCGGTGGCCCTGGCCGTGCACCCGTCGGGAACGGTCCTGCAGGCCGAGAACAGCTACGACTTCGACGACCGCTGGAGCCCGTTCGAGGAGGTCAACCGCATCGAGGCGGGCCGGCACTATGGCTGGCCCTATTGCCAGGACCTGGCGACGCCGACCGCGGGCTGGGCCGGCGCGATGGACTGCGCGTCCAGCGCCCACACCCGGCCGGTCGCCTTGCTGCCGCCCCACGTCGCCCCGTTGGCCATGACCTGGTACCAGGGCGCGATGTTCCCCGGCCTCAAGGGCAAGCTGCTGATGAGCTGGCATGGCTATCGCTCGACCGGCGGACGCCTGGTCGCCTTTCCGGTCGACGCCCAGGGCGTTCCGTTGACGCGGTCCAAGGCGACCTATCCGACCTATCCCAGCGGATCGCGGCCGTTCGGGGCCGGTCCCGCCGCCCAGGCCCAGGTGCTGACGCCCGGCTGGGGCCGGGTCGAGGACGTGCGGCCGCAGGGAACGCCTGTCGGGATCACCATCGCCGACGACGGCGCCATCTGGGTCGCCGACGACAAGAACGCCAGCATCATCCGCTTCGCCGTCGACCGCCCCTGAGGAACGGCCGCCCAGTCCGCCGCGTTCGGCCCGCATGGCCGCGACGGGAACCCACAACAGCTCGACCACCGTGGTCTACGCGGCCCTGGCCGGCAACCTGGCCATAGCCGCCACCAAGTTCGTCGCCTTCGCCCTGACCGGCTCGTCGGCCATGCTGACCGAGGCCATCCATTCCAGCGTCGACACCGGCAACCAGGGCCTGCTGCTGCTGGGCCTGGCCCGGGCCCGCAAGCCGCCCAGCCAGACCCACCCGTTCGGCTACGGCATGGAGGTCTATTTCTGGGCCTTCGTCGTGGCCCTGCTGATCTTCGCCCTGGGCGGCGCCTTCTCGATCTATGAGGGCCTGCTGAAGATCGCCCGACCCGAACCGATCGAGCGCGCCTGGATCAACTTCCTGGTCATCGGCCTGGCCGTGCTGTTCGAGGGCGGCTCGTTCCTGGTGGCCTGGAAAGCGTTCAAGGTCGTCCGCAAGGGCACGCCGTTCTTCCGCGCCATCCGCCGCAGCAAGGACCCGTCGATCTTCGCGGTGCTGCTGGAGGACGGCGCGGCCCTGGCCGGCCTGGCGATCGCGGCGCTGGGCGTGGCGGGCTCGGCGCTGCTGGGGATCGCCTGGGCCGACGGCGCGGCCTCGGTGGCCATCGGCGCGTTGCTGGTGGGGGTGGCGATCTTCCTGGCCAACGAGACCCGCAGCCTGCTGACCGGCGAGTCGGCCTCGCCGCGCATCGTCGAGGCGGTGCGCGACATGCTGGCCGCCGATCCGCGCATCGACACCGTGGCCGAGGTGCTGAGCATGCACCTGGGCCCCAGCGAGATCCTGCTGGGGGTGACGCTCGACTTCCACGACGCCCTGACCGCCGGCGAGATCGAGGACGCCGCCGACGACTTCGCCACCAGGATCCGGGCCATCGACCCGCGGATCACCCGGGTGTTCGTCCGCTCGGGCCGGGCCCGGGCGGCCTATGCGCGGCCGTTGGAGCCCAATGAAGGTCCGTCTTCCCGGTGAAGCGAACGGATCTTGGAACTGTCGGCCCGCCAAGCGGATTCCTTTTGGCAAAGGAGGATGTCATGGCCGACAATCTGCAGGGCCGCGCGCGGGCCGACGCCGTCGAGCGGGCCCTGAGGTCGCGTCGCGACAAGGTGTGAGGCGGTGCGGTATTTCTTCCAGCTCAGCGACGGCCATGTCCTGACCGACGACGAGGGCGAGGTGTTCGACGATCTCGACTCGGCCAAGGTCGAGGCGGCGCGGATCGCCGGCGAGTGGCTGCGCGACAACGCCGACGAGTTCGCCCACGACGGGTCCTTGCTGGTCGAGGTGCTGGACGAGCGCCGCGCGGTGCTGGCCACGGTCGCCGTCGAGGCCAACGCCCCGACCGGGACGGTGCACTGAAGCCCCGTCCCGGTCAGGGCGCGCGGCTGGTCAGAGGATGAAGTCCGACGTCGTCAGGCCGTGATTGCCGGCCAGCTCGAAGATCGACGAGGCCTGGCCGCTGTTGTCGGTATAGAGCAGCACCACCGTGCGGTCGCCCTGGGCGTCGTAGAACATCGCCATGTCGCCGGCATGGCCGGTCTGGTTGTTCAGGGTGAAGCCCTGGTCGCCGGCCAGGCCGGTGTTGGCGTCGATCCCCGACAGGTCGATCCGGTCGCCCGCCCCGAAGTCGAGGATGACGTCCCGCCCGGTCGGCGCGGAGTCCGAGCTCGCGGCGAACACGAAGGTGTCCGCCCCAAGGCCGCCGGCCAGCAGGTCCGCCCCGCCGCCGCCGGTGATCGTGTCCGCGCCCGCCCCGCCGATCAGGCTGTTGGCGAACTGCGAGCCGGTCAGGGTGACGCCCGCGCTCGCGCCGGAGGCGTCGACGTTCTCGAAGCTGGAGACATAGGTCGCCCCGGCGATCTGGCTGCCGGAGAGATTGGCCAGGTTGACGACCGCCCCGACCTTCAGGACCAGGGTGTCACGGCCCGCGCCGCCGTCGATCACGTAGTCGGCCGCGTCGTAGACGATCCGGTCGTCGCCCTCGCCGCCGCGCTGCTGGTCGCCGTCGGCCCCGCCGTCGAGGACGTCGTCCCCCGCCCCGCCGGCCAGGGTGTCGAAGCCCGCCCCGCCGACCAGCACGTCCGCGAGCGCCCCGCCGACCAGGCTGTTGTTGTAGGCCGAGCCCGTCAGGACGACTCCCGCCGTCGCGGCCGAGGCGTCGACGTCCTCGAAGCCCGCGACATAGGCGCCGCCCGCCACCTGGCTGGTCGACATGTTGGCCAGGTTGACGGTGGCGCCGACGTTCAGGATCAGGGTGTCGCGGTCCGCCCCGCCGTCGATCACGTAGTCGGCCGCGTCATAGACGATCCGGTCGGCGCCCGCGCCGCCGCGCTGGTAGTCGCCGTCCAGGCCGCCGTCGAGGAAGTCGGCCCCGGCCCCGCCGATCAGCGTGTCGTAGCCGGCCAGCCCCCTCAGGGTGTCGGCGCCGTCTCCGCCGTCGATCACGTCCTTGAGCAGTCCGCCGGTATAGGTGGTGTCCTTGCCGGCCGCGTCGGTGAAGCTGTTGACCTGCCACAGCCCGCCCGACAGGACGCGGTTGTCGCCGGCCTCGCCCACCGTGACGCTGACGGTGATCGGGGCGGTGAAGCCGCCGTGGCCGTCCGAGGCGGTGTAGGTGAAGCTGTCGACCACCGACTGGCCGGCGGCCAGCTGGTCGAAGGCGTCGGCGTCGGCCACGTAGCGGACCTGGCCGTTCTCGAGGCTGATCGAGGCGCCCAGGGCCGACTTGGCGCCCGACAGGGCCGCGATGACCAGGCCGTCCAGGTCGATGTCATGGTCGTTGGCCAGTACGTCGACCAGGATCGAGGCGTCCTCGGCGGCGCTGGCCGCGTCGGCCGTCCCGACCGGGGCGTCGTTGACCGCCGCGACGCCCAGCTGGACCGTCACCACGCCCGACACCCCGCCGAACGCGTCGTGCGCGGTGTAGGTGAAGCTGTCGCCGCCGTTGTAGTCGGCGTTGGCAGTATAGACGAACGAGCCGTCGGCGTTGAGCACCAGCGTGCCGTAGGTCGGGCCCTGGCCGAGCACGGCGCTCAGGGCGTCGCTGTTGGCGTCGCTGTCGTTGGCCAGCACGCCGTGCGCCGCGTCGACGGTCAGGACCATGTCCTCGTCGACCGTGAACACGCCGTCCAGCGTCGCCACCGGGGCGGTGTTGATCGACAGCAGCGCCAGGATCGCGTCGTGGTCGGTGGGCTGGTCGATCGCCGCCTGGCCGGTGTTGAGGTGGACGTTGTCGAACACCGCCCCGTCCTTCAGGCTTTGCGAGACCAGCAGGTTGTCGATCTGCTGGGCGTTGCCTTCGAAGATGTAGGAGTAGCGCTCCTCGGGGGTCAGGGTCCGGGCCAGGTTGTAGAGGTCGCCATTGGCCTCCAGCAGGGTCAGGGTCTGCTCGTAATAATAGCCGTTGAAGTCACCCATCACCGCGACATGGGCGTCCGGGTCGGCGGCCAGCAGGCCCTGGACGTAGTCGCGCACGGCCGTGGTCTGGTCGACCCGGCGGTCGTCGCCGTTGGTGACCGCCGGCTGGTTGGCGCCGAACAGCGGGTCGCTGCCGCCGCGCGAATAGTTGTGCACGTCGATGGCGGTGACCGTCTCGCCGTGGAACACGAACTCGGCGGCCAGCGGGTTGCGGCTGTTGTGGAAGGCGTCGGTCGTGCCGGTGGTGTCCTGGATCAGCCGGGCCGAGCCCTCGACATAGTCCACCCGGTCCTCGCGATAGAGGAAGGCGCTGCGGATGTTGCCGTTGCTCTGGCCGCCGGTGCTGTTGGGCGAGGTCGGAGCGACCTCGACCCAGCTGTAGTGCGGGCCGCCGGCCGCCTCGATGGCGGCCACCAGCTTGTTCAGGGTCGCCGCGCCGCTGAGGTCCGAACCGGTCCCGATCCCGTCGGAGTCCTGGATCTCCTCGACGCCCAGGATGTCGGGCGCGCCCAGGTTATGGGCGATGTCGGCGGCCAGGGCGGCGAACTTGGCGTCCGGGTCCAGCGGCGAGATGTTTTCCAGGTTGTAGGCGCCGATCGCCAGGTGGCTGGCGTCGCCGGCCAGGCTGGTGGTCTCCAGCGGCACGGGACCGTTGCTGGTGGTGTTCTGGACCGAGGTCGCCAGCACCTCGTACTCGCCGCCGAAATAGCTGACCACGCCGGTGACGTCGCCCAGGTGGTCGCCCAGCACGTAGCCGGCCGAGAAGCCCGGGTTCACGCCGCTGTCGGCATAGATCAGGATCCGCTCGGGATTGTTGTCGCCGTCCGAGACGGTGACGCCGCCGCGACTGTTGAGGCCCGTGGCGTCCGCGCCGTTGTCGGCCACCACCCAGGTCTGGCCCTGGTAGGTCGAACCGGTCGCCTGGGCGTTGTGGACGGTGACCAGCATGCCCTCGATCGACTCGTAGAAGTCGACGCCGTCCGTGGTCGGATCGAAGCTTCCCAGATGGTCGTCGTCGATCACCGTGCTGGGGATGGCGCGGCCGCCCGCGCCCAGCACGGTGGCGGCGACGACCGCCCCCGTCCCGATCACGTCGACGGTCTGGGCGACGATCTCGGTGATCGACAGGTTGCTGGCGACGCCGCCGTTATATTCGTCGACCGTGCCCGTCACATGCGCCCAGTCACCGACATGGACCGTGGGGATGGCGTTGGTGAACACGAAGATGGCGTCCGAAGTGGCGTCGTTCCCGTCGCCGCCCAAGGCGTCCTGCATCCAGAAGCCGCGCGAGCCGGTGGTGTCGATGGCCGTCACAATACCCCGGGTCGCGACCATCTGGCCGTCATAGGCCGAGACGTGGCCCGTGCCCTGGATGTCGTAGATCGACACCGGGGCGAAGTCGTCGTTGAGGATGGTGGCCTGGCCGACCGCGTCGACCAGGGCCGCCGCGCCGCTGGTGACCACCAGGTTGGAAAGATTGACCGTGAAGGTCTCGTTCGGCTCGGCCATCACGTCGCCGTGGATCGTCACCGACACGGTCTGGCTGGCCGGGCCGCCGGCCGCGAAGGTCAGAGTCCCATGGGTCTCGGCGTAGTCGGTCCCAGCCTGGGCCGAGCCGTCGTGGGTGGCGAAGTCGACCGTGAAGGCGCCGGTGATGTCTGTGCGGGTGACCGTGAAGGTCATCACCTGGTCGCCGGGTTCGCCCTCGGCCAGGGTGACGTCGCTGATCGAGACGTTGGCGCTGGGCACGCCGCCGTCGGTGACCGTGAAGCCGGTCTTGTAGGGAACCGGGACGCCGTCATCGAGCGTCCAGTTGGCCGAATTGCCGATGGCCGACAGGATCTCGGCCTTGGTCCCTGTGGTCGCGCCGACATAGGCGCCGTTGTCGGCCCCGAAGGCCAGGGCCGTGCTGCCCGTCGCCAGGCCGGTCGGGACGGCCGAGGTGTTGGAATTGGTCGCGTCGCCGGCATAGGTCGTGTTGCCGTCGGCGAAGTCCAGGGCGAACAACGGCGTCGCCGACGGGCCCGAGCCCTGGTAGGCGATGATCTGGTCGCCCGAGGTCGAGGGGTTCAGCGAACCGGTCAGGCCCGTGACCGTGATCACCGTGCCCGCCGCCGCGCCGCCGGCCCCGGCCGTATAGGTGTAGACGCCCTCGCCGGCCCGGAACCCGCCCGCCGCCAGCCAGCCGTTGTCGGTGAAGCTGATGATCGTGCCGGCCTCGACCGCCTGCAGCAGCACGAACGAGAACGACTTGCCGGCGGTGTCGGCGCTGTAGCCGATCAGGGCGAGATCGCCCGCGGTCAGGGTGGTCATGGGTTTCCTCCGAAGGGGGTCTTGTTCTGGGCGGTCGCCGCTGAGGTCCGAGTCTGGGTGAGCCGATTGTTCTAGACGCTTTCAGCAAGCCCGCGATCTCGATCCAGCCTAGAAGCGCTCGATGACAGGACGATGTCGAAGTTTTCAGCACTTCGCAATCGAGAGATCATTGTTCGGCTTGAGCGAATTGCTTTCGTGGACTTAGAGCAGAGAGATAGTTCGCGACGTTATTTGCTCACTCCGCATACGTCATGACGATAGTCTTCCAGATCCAGATTGATCTGAAGCTCGCCGGAAGCACGACCATTTCGAATATCTTCGGTACGTCGGGTGGAGCGACAACTCGCCGCGGCCTTCCCGAGGCCTCGAAACCCACCGCGAAGATTGCAACGGGTTGCGGCTCGCGTCACGTCTGAAAGAAATTCTTACTTACTTGTTCATGAATGGGCGACGCCCGATGGATCGGCGCCGGGGCGATCGCCCGTGACGCGGAACCGGGGACGCGCACTCACGGCAAGGCGCCGGCCGATTTGCAGGACGTTGGTTGTGGGTGCGTGTCCCCAACGGACCCGCTGAGTTTGGTGTTGAAGTCCCATGACGCCGTGGATGGCGTTGGGGACATGCACTCACCCAGAGGCCGTGAATCGATCCGCGAGGCCTTGCCGTGAGAGCACGTCCCCGGCTTGCGCTCAGCGTTCAGCGAACAAAGCCTCGCGATTTCAACACCCTGAACTTTCTCGACCCGATTTGGTCCCCACCCTTCCAGACCCCCGTATCCTGATCCCACCTCGACGCAGGGAAAGGGCGCATGGCCAGCGACCGATGCGGCGGCGGGGGGCGATCGAGCGGGAAGCTCCGTCGGCGGTCCTTATGGACCAAACCTCGCGTCTCTGGAGCCGGTCGGGCCTGGAACACAAAAACGACGTGGCGCGAGGGCTGGCGGAGCAACAGGCGGGCGGTGACGCGCTCGCGGTCCGGGACCGGGGTTCGTTGACCTGGCCCGCCCGTCGGAGGCTTCAAGGCGGCGAGGTTCGAACAGGGCTCAGCGCCGCGGGCTTCCGGATAACGAGCGCGCGGAGCGATCGGCTTCGTCGAAACGGTAATAGTCAAAACACTCCGGACGATGTCCGGCGCTCCGCGTCCCTTTCCATCAGCTCAGCGGCTAGCCGCGTGAGGCGGCGAAGCCGCGCCAGTCAGATCCTCCCCCTGTGGGGGAGGTGTCGCCCAAAGGGCGACGGAGGGGGGGGGTGATCGGCCGATGGCCACAATCCGGATCGACGACCTCAAAACTCCCCCCACCGATCGCTGCGCGATCGCCTCCCCCACAGGGGGAGGAGCGTCGAAAAGCGGTCCGGGGGGCAAATGAGCACCGCACCAAGGATCCCGGCATGTCCCCGCCCCCTTCACGAACACCCGTCGTTAAGCCGCCAGCGCTACAGTCTCCCGCCATGAGCAACCGTCCTTCCTCCGCCGGGGTCACCCCCGAACAGCTGGCGACCCTCAGCCACGAGTTCCGCACCCCGCTGAACGGCGTGCTGGGCATGGCGCGGCTGCTGGAAGGCACGCGGCTGACCGCCGAACAGCGGGCCTATGTCGGCGCCCTGCGCGAAAGCGGCGACCACCTGCTGTCGCTGGTCAACGACGTGCTGGACTTCGCCCGCCTGGGCGCCACGGCGATCGAGCTGCACGCCGCCCCGGTCGACGTCGAGAACCTGCTGCGCCAGGTGGCCGAGCTGCTCAGCCCCCGCGCCCACGAAAAGACCATCGAGATCGCCTGGGCCGCCGCCCCCGGCCTGCCGACGATCCTGGCCGACGAGGGCCGCCTGCGGCAGGTGCTGCTGAACTACGCCGGCAACGCCATCAAGTTCACCGAGACCGGCGGCGTGCTGCTGAGCGCCGAGCGGGTCGCCGACGGCCGCCTGCGGTTCAGCGTCCGCGACACCGGGCCGGGCGTGGCCCCCCAGGCCCGCGCAGCGATCTTCGAGGCCTTTGTCCAGACCGATCCCTCGCACCAGGCCCAGCTGGGCGGGGCGGGGCTGGGCCTGGCCATCGTCGCCCGCCTGGCCGGCGCCATGAACGGCGAGGCCGGGGTCGGCGGCGAGCTGGGCCAGGGCGCCGACTTCTGGTTCGAGGCCTCGTTCGAGGTCGCGTCCACCGCGCCCGCGCCGGCCGACCTGCCGCTGACCGGTCGCACAGTCGCCATCGCCTCGCCCAACGCCATGGTCCGCGAGGCCGCCATCCGCCAGGTCCGGGCCAGCGGCGGCCAGGCCCTGTCTGGCGAGACCGTCGCCGTCGCCCTGAAGGGCGCTCCGGCCGACGCCGTCCTGCTGCTCGACGCCGCGCCCATAAACACAAAGGGGGCCGGTCCGCGCGGCGCGCTGAAGGCGCCGGCCGGCCGGGCCTGCGTGGCCCTGCTGACCCCCGACCAGCGCGACCGCATCCCCAAGCTGAAGGCCGCCGGCCTGGGCTACCTGATCAAGCCGCTGCGCCGGGCCTCGCTGATCGCCCAGGTGCTGGCGGCCCAAACCCCGGCGAAAATGGCCGCCACCAAGATCCAGGTCGTCGAGACCACCGCTTCGACCGCCCACGAGGACGACCGCATCGCCCCGGCCGCGGCCCCGGGCGTCCGCGTGCTGCTGGCCGAGGACAATCCGATCAACGCCCTGCTGGCCCGCGCCCTGCTGGAGCGCGAGGGCTGCAAGGTGGATCGCATCGCCAGCGGCGACGAGGCCGTCTCGGCCCTGTCGCGCGGCTTCTACGACCTGATCCTGATGGACCTGCGCATGCCCGGCCTGAACGGCCTCGAGGCGACCAAGGCCCTGCGCGAGCGCGGCGTGACCACGCCGATCGTCGCCCTGACCGCCGACGCCTTCGACGAGGACCGCCGCGCCTGCCTGGCGGCCGGCATGAACGACTTCCTGGCCAAGCCCCTGACCCCCTCGGCCCTGCGCGGCGTGCTGACCAACTGGGCCCATCTTGGACGGAGCGGCCTCGGCTGGACGAAAGCCGCGACGCGCGCCAAGGTCGCCGGCTGATGCGGGGGCGTTTCCCCCGAAGGGGCGACGCCGCATGACCGACGAAACGCAGGCCAAGACCGCGCCGCCGAAGAAGACCCTCCTCCAGACCCTGGCCTTCTTCGGCGAACGCCGCAGTCTGGTGATGCTGGGCCTGGGCTTCGCCTCGGGCCTGCCCTTCATGCTGATCTTCGACACCCTGTCGCTGTGGCTGCGAGACGCAGGGCTGTCGCTGGCGGTGATCGGCTTCTTCAGCCTGGCGACCCTGTCGTTCTCGTTCAAGTTCCTGTGGGCCCCGCTGATCGACCGCACCAAGGTGCCGGTCCTGCACGGCCTGGTCGGCCACCGCCGAGCCTGGATGCTGGTCTGCCAGGCGGTGATCATCCTGGGCCTGCTGGCCATTTCCGGCGTCAATCCCGCCGCGAACCTGCCGCTGATGGCCGCCATCGCGGTGATCGTCGGCTTCGCCACCGCCACCCAGGACATCGTCATCGACGCCTGGCGGATCGAGGTGGTCGACACCGATCGCCAGGGCCAGATGGCCGTGGCCGTGCAGTGGGGCTATCGCGGCGCGATGATCATGGCCGGCGCCGTGCCGCTGCTGCTGGCCGAGCGGTTCGGCTGGAACATCTCCTACCTGGTCATGGCCGGGGTCATGTTGGTCGGGGTGGTCTCGACCCTGCTGGCCCCGCGCGAGCAGGCCCACGCGATCCGGCCGATCCACACCGACGGGGTCGACCAGCCCAAGGCGCTGGAGGTCCTGGAGTGGCTGGCGCGGCTGGCGATCCTGGCGGCCGGGGCCCTGCTGGTCGGCTCGGGCCTGTCGGGCGACGCCAGCCTGCTGTCCAATCTCGTCGGCGGCGACGCCCTGGCCGAGGCCTGGAAGGCCAAGCCCAATGGAGTCTGGCTGCAACTGGCCGGGGTGCTGGCGGGCCTGGCGGTCATCGTGGTCGCCGCCTGGCCGATTCCCAAGGTCAAGACCAAGCCCGGCGTCTATCTGTCGACCGCGCTCTACGCGCCGCTCAAGGACTTCCTGACCCGCTTTTCGGGCGTGGCCGGCCTGATCCTGGCGGCGATCTGCGTCTACCGGGTCTCGGACTTCGTGCTCAACATCATGAACCCGTTCTACCGCGACATGGGCTTTTCCCTGACCGAGATCGCCGAGATCCGGAAGGTGTTCGGCATCATCGCCTCGATGGCCGGGGTGTTCCTGGGCGGGGTGGTCGTGGCCCGGTTCGGCCTGATGCGGGCCCTGATCGTCGGCGCCTTCGCCCAGCCGATCAGCAACCTGATGTTCGCCCTCTTGGCGATGAGCGGCCACGACGTGCCGATGCTGTTCGCCTCGATCTGCATCGACAACATCGCCGGCGGCGTCGCCGGCACGGCCCTGATCGCCTACATGTCCAGCCTGACCACGGCGGGCTTCACGGCCACCCAGTACGCCCTGTTCTCGTCGCTGTACGCCCTGCCAGGTAAGCTGATCGCCTCGCAGTCGGGACGGATCGTCGAGGCCTCGGCCCTGGCGGCGGAGGGCGGCGGCCCGATCGGCGCGCTGAAGGCCCTGTTCACCCGCCTGCCGCCCGAGAGCTTCACGGCGGCGGGCGCCAAGCTGGGGGTCAGCGCCCCGGCCATGGCCGCCGGCTACACGGCCTTCTTCATCTACACGGCGCTGATCGGCGTCGTGGCCATCGCCCTGTCGTTCCTGGTGGCGGTGCGCCAGCCGAGACATATGGCCGCCAAGGCGGCCGCGGAGGTGGAGAAGGCGACGGCCTGAACCCGGATCCGCCCGGCGATGCCTCAGATCTCGCTCTTGAGGCACACCACCTGGGCCACGCGCAGGTCGCGGCGTAGGCCGTCGGCGACGCGGCCGTAGTTCTCGGTGGTGATCGCCTCGCCCAGGGCGAAGCTGGCCGGTCGCCGACGGCTCTGCCGGAGCAGGTCGTCGACGGTCTCCTGGGCCGTCGTGTAGATCCGGCCCCGGCGTGGCGACTCCGCCACCGTCACGCCGATCACCCGGCCGGCGCTGTCCAGGGCCGGGGCGCCCGACAGGCCCGACAGGGTGCCCTTCAGATTGCCGGTGCGGCCGACCTCGGCCCAGACCAGCACCGGCTCGACCCGCGCCCCCCGCCCCCGGATGACCAGGTTCTCGCGGCCCAGCAGGCGCGAGGTGACCTCGCCGGGATGGCCCTGTGGGAAGCCCGGGTGATAGGCCCGCTCGCCCCGGCGGGGCGGCTCGCCCATGCCCCGCAGCGGCACGGCGGGGGCCCCGCCCACGGTGGTCAGGATGGCGGCGTCGCCAGTGGGGTCGAGCGTGATGCGGGCGGCCACGCCCCGGCCGTCGGCCACGACGATCGCCGCCTCGCGGCAGCCGTCGACCACGTGCCGGGCGGTCAGCCACGAGCCGCCGTCGTCGACCGAGAAGGCCGTGCCGCTGCCTGGCTGGCCCTTTTCGGGCACCTGGACGACGACCGATGGATCGAACGGCGAGGCCGGGCCCAGCGGCAGGCCCTCGCCGCCCGGGACCGGCGGCGGCGGCGGCGGGGCGTCGGAGCGCTCCTGCCGGCCGACGGCCACGACCAGCAGGGCGGCCACCACCGCCCCGTAGATCAGCCAGTCCGGAAGCTTCGGAAAATTCACGGTGCGCCCCGCTCGCCTGGCCGTCAGCCGGCGACCGCGGCGGCCAGGATCAGGGCGGTGGCGAGCTTGGCCCCGACCAGCAGGGCGGCGGCGGCGACCTCGCCCTCGTTGATCCGCTCGGGCAGGCCCTTGAGCAGCATGTCGGTGACGCGGAAGACCAGCAGCTGCACGGCGATCGTCGAGACGCCCCACAGCACGATCTCCAGCGGCGACACCGAGGCCCGCAGCGAGGTGGCCAGCGGAATGGCCAGGCCGACCATCACCCCGCCCAGCGACAGGGCGGCGGCGGCATTGCCCTCGCGGATCAGCTTGATCTCCCGGTGCGGGGTCAGCAGGGCGTACAGCGCCGTGCCCACCACCAGCATCGCCAGGGTGATGGCGGCGTGCATCAGGGTCAGCGGCAGACCGCTGGCGAAGGCCTGGATCTCGGGCGACTGGAGCTGAGACGGCATGAAGACGGTAATCCCCGAACTTGAGGGACGCATTGCTAGCACGGGACCGAGCGCCGTGCGTAGGGGCTAGAGGATGCCGATGGTGCGCAGCCAGGTCTCGACCAGGGCTGGCCAACGGGTGATGGGCTGCGCGGTCGGCCGCAGGGCGAAGGCGTGGCCGCCATGAGCGTAGATGTGCATCTCGACCGGCGCGCCGGCCGCCCGCAGCGCCAGGAAATAGGCGATCGAATTACGCACGTCGTCGACGGGGTCGTCCTGGGCCTGGACGATGAAGGTCGGCGGCGTATGGGCGCTGATCCTGTTGAACGGATGGAGGTCCATCGCCGTCCCCGACCAGAGGTGGCCGGGATAGAGGGCGACGCCGAAATCCGGGCGGCTGCTCTCCTGGTCCGAGGCGTCGACCGGCGCGTAGCTCAAGGCGTCGGCGTTGGTGACCGCGGCGACCAGATGCCCGCCCGCGGAGAAGCCCAGTACGCCGATCTTTCGCCGATCGACACCCCATTCGGTGGCACGGTGACGCAGGATCGTCATCGCCCGCTGGGCGTCCTGCAGCGCCATCGGGACCTTCGGGATCTTGTGGCATTTGCAGGCCGTGTTCCAATAGTGCCCCGATCCCGGGACGCGGTATTTGAGCACGACGCAGGTGATGCCCTTGGGCGTGAGCCAGTCGCAGACCTCGCTGCCTTCCAGGTCGATGGCCAGCGCGCGGTAGCCGCCGCCGGGGAAGACCAGGACCGCCGCCCCGGTATTGGAGCCCTTGGCCGGATAGACCGTCATCGTCGGGCGCTCGACGTTCTCGATCATCGTCACCGGACGTCCGGCGATACCCCCGCCGACACGCGCGGTCTCCGGGCCAGTGAGTTCGGGACGCGCGATGGCCAGGTCCGACGGCCAGAGCGGAATCTGCGACAGCCCCCCGGTCGGACGCCAGGGCTCTGTCCGGGAAACCACTGCCGGCTCGGCCGCGTGGGCGGACGCCCCGCCGATCGCCAGGAACGCCGTCGCGACCAGCCCCATGATCTCTTTCATCGTCGTCCCCGTCCGTTGCCTCCATGGATTGAGAGGCGTCGGACGACGGGTCACAATGGATCAATTCTCGGCGCAGCCATGAAATCCGTTCATGGCTTTAGCGCCTCGGATCGGAGGTGCGGGTCCGCCATCGGCCGAAGCCGACCGGCTTCGGCGTCAGGCCGCCGCTTCGTCCTCGTCGTCGTCCAGCACGCCAGCCATGGCGGCCATCGACAGCTTGCGCATCGCCGAGGCGCGGACCTTCTCGCTCTCGCTCTTCAGCTGGCCGCAGGCGGCCAGAATGTCGCGACCCCGCGGGGTGCGGATCGGCGAGGAGTAGCCGGCCTTGTTGAGGATCGCGGCGAAGGCCTCGATCGCCGCCCAGTCCGAGCACTGATAGTCGGTTCCCGGCCAGGGGTTGAACGGGATCAGGTTGACCTTGGCCGGAATGCCCTTGATCAGCTTGACCAGGGCCCGGGCTTCGTCGGGGCTGTCATTGACGCCCTTCAGCATCACGTATTCGAACGTCACCCGGCGGGCGTTGCTGAGACCCGGATAGGCGCGAATGCCGGCCATCAGCTGGTCCAGCGGATATTTCTTGTTCAGCGGCACCAGTTGATCGCGCAGGGCGTCGTTGGTGGCGTGCAGGCTGATGGCCAGCATGGCCTGGGTTTTCTCGCCCAGGGCCTCCAGTTGCGGGACCACGCCGGAGGTCGAGACCGTGATCCGGCGCCGCGAGATGGTGATGCCCTCGTTGTCGCTGATGATCTCGATGGCGTCGGCCACCTGGCCCAGGTTGTAGAGCGGCTCGCCCATGCCCATGAACACGATGTTGCTCAGCAGGCGGTCTTCCTTGTCGGACGGCCATTCGCCCAGGTCGTCCTTGGCGATCTGCACCTGGGCGACGATCTCGGCGGCGGTCAGATTGCGGACCAAGGCCTGGGTGCCGGTGTGGCAGAAGCTGCAGTTCAGGGTGCAGCCCACCTGGCTGGAGACGCACAGGGCGCCGACCCGGCCGACCGACGGGATGTAGACGGTCTCGACCTCGATGCCCGGGGCCATGCGGATCAGCCACTTGCGGGTGCCGTCCTTGGACACCTGGCGCTCGACCACCTCGGGGCGGGCGATCGTGAAGTGCTCGGCCAGGCGCGCCCGGGTCTCCTTGGCCACGTCGCTCATCTGGGCGAAGTCGGTGATCCCGCGGTGATGCACCCAGCGGAAGATCTGGGTGGCGCGCATCTTGGCCTTACCGTGCTCGACCACGCCGCTCTCGGTCAGGGCGGCGACCATCTGCGGCCGGGTCAGGCCCGATAGGTTGATCAGCGGCTTGGGAGCGTCGACGGCGGGCGTGACGCGGGACAGGTCTAGGGTGACGCTCAAGGGGCGGTCCAGGGGCAAGACATTTCGGGGTCGAGGCGAGGATATAGCAGCTCCCGCGGCTTTTTCCAAAAGGACGGGGCGTCGCGGCCCCAGACGCACGACGCCCGGGCCGGCGCCTCATTCCATGCGCCCTTCGATCCTTGGGGATCGCCAGGCCCGGAGGGGGCGGCATGAAGTTCCGCTTGCTGGCCGCCTGCGCGGCGGTGGCCCCCGGCGGCCGCTTGAAACGGATCTGAACGGCGCCGACCGAAGGCGGAATGATTTACCATCGTCGTTTGCGGCCCGTTCACCGTCTCCGGCGATAGTGCCTGTTCTCTGGGGGAGTCGGGCCTTGCTCATGACCATGTGGAAACGCCTTGCGGCGCGCCTTCGCGACGACGAGCGCGGGGCCATCGCCGTGCAGTTCGCGCTGCTCCTGATCCCGATCGCCATCCTCACGTTCGGCCTGGTCGACCTCAGCCGCGCCAGCCTCCAGAAGCGCCAGCTGCAGGACGCTCTCGACGCGGCGACCCTGATGGCCGCCCGCTCGACCGCGACCACCAACGCCGATCTGGACGCCGTCGGCGACGCCGCCCTGGCCACCGAGATGGCCGGCCTGGGCGTGCCTCTCACGGCCGCCAACTCCACCTTCACCCTCGGCGACAACAATACCGTCGTCGGCGCGATCCAGAACGTGACGATCAAGCCGATCATCTCCAATCTCTGGAGCACCGGCGACGCGAACGTCTCGGCCGGCGCCACGGTGATGCGATCGGTGAACAAGCTGGAAGTGGCCCTGGTGCTCGACAACACCGGCTCGATGGGCGACACTCTGGGCTCGGGCGAAAAGAAGATCGACGCCTTGATCCGATCTTCCAAGATGATGGTCACGACCCTAGCCGCCGCAGCTGCGAGCGCCACCGAGGACGACGCCGTCAAGCTGGCCGTCGTGCCGTTCTCCATGACGGTGAACGTCGGCGCAGCCAACAAGGGCGCAGCCTGGATCCAAGGAACCCTGCCAACCGAATACGGGACCGGGACCGACCTGTTCGACGGAACCCCCCGTGCCGATCGCTTCACCCTGCTGAGCAACATGGGCGCCACCTGGGGCGGCTGCGTGGAAAGCCGGCCCGCGCCTTTCGACGTCACCGACGCGGCGGCGACCGGCACGAACAAGGCCTCGCTGTTCGTACCGTTCTTCGCGCCGGACGAACCCGACAAGTCGTACACGGTCAAGAAGAGCAGCGGATCAGGCACGGACAGCTATTACAATCCCAACTCGGCAAACGACTACGCCATGGACTATGGCGGCAGCCCCAATCCCAAGAACACTCCGATCGACTGGGCCACTCGTCAGCGCAACACAACCAAGTACATTCCAGCCAACCTGCGTAGCGGAGCCAAGAACGTCGACTCCGGCCCCAACGAAGGTTGCGGCATCGCCAGCGTGCTGCCGCTGACCAACCTGAGGACCGCCGCCAAGACGAAGACCGTCACGGACAAGCTCGACACCATGGTCGCGACCGGCAACACCAACGTCGCCATGGGCGCGATGTGGGGCTGGCACATGGTCTCGCCCGTCGGTCCGTTCGCCGCCAGCGCGCCCGCTGACGCCAAGATCGCTGCGTATTCGGACCGGAAGGTCACCAAGGTGATCGTGCTGTTGACCGACGGCGACAACGTGATGAGCACCAACGCCAACCCCAACAACGGCACCTACAGCGGCTACGGCTACGCCGCTCAAAAGCGGCTGCGCAACGCCTACGGCACACCCTTGGACGAGACCTCCAACGCCGACCAGCGCCGCCAGGCTATCGACGCTCGCCAGAAATTGGTTTGCGCCAACGCCAAGGAGGCCGGCATCGTCATCTACGCCATCGGCGTCGGGGTTTCCTCCACCTCGAAGGCAGTGCTGCAGGATTGCGCCTCACTGCCGAGCGACAAGCACTATTTCGATGTAACGGCCGCCAGCCAGCTGGACTCGGTGTTCAACACCATCGCCGGCTCGATCCAGAACCTGCGGATCACCAAGTAGGACAAAGCCCCGGAGCGTCGCCCCGGGGCTTTTCTTGTTGGCGGGCGCCTCGCCTCCAGCGAAGCTTGGCTTTCGTCTCCTCGCCTCCGGCTCGTTCCGGGGAGGTTCCGGCTAGGCCAGCTTGATCTCGCGCAGGCGCTGCTGGAGGAAGGCGTCGGCGGTGATCGGCTCGGGATAGCGGTCCGGGTTTTCGTCGGTGACGCAGCTGGGCAGGGTCTTGATCAGGTAGTCCGACGCGAAGTGCAGGAAGAACGGCGTCGAATAGCGCGGCACGCCGCGGCGTTCCGGCGGCGGATTGACCACGCGGTGGATCGTCGAGGGCAGGACGTGGTTGGTCAGCCGCTCGAGCATGTCGCCGATGTTGCAGACCACGCAGCCGGGCGGCGGGTTGATCGGCAGCCAGTCGCCGTTGCGGTCGAGCAGCTCGAGGCCGCCCTCCTCCGCGCCGAGCAACAGGGTGATGGTGTTGATGTCGCCGTGCGCGCCGGCCCGCACGCCGGTGGCGTCCTTGGGGATCGGCGGATAGTGCAGCAGGCGCAGCACGCTGTTGCCGTCCTTGACGGTCGGGTCGAAGAAGTCGCGACCCAGCTCCAGATAGGTGGCGATGGCCTTCAGCACCCGCACGCCCAGGCTGTCGAGCGCGCCGTACAGCCAGCCGACATTGTGGTGGAAGCTGGGGATCTCGGCGGGCCAGATGTTGTCGGCCATGGTGGCGCGGAACGGGTGGCCCGGCGGCAGGTCGCGGCCGACGTGCCAGAATTCCTTCAGGTCGTAGTGGTCGGCGCCCTTGGCGGTCTCGACGCCGAACGGGATGTAGCCGCGCGAGCCGCCCTTGACGCCGGCGTACTGGCGCTTGGTCTCTTCGGGCAAGGCGAAGAAGGCCTTGGCGTCGGCGATGGCCGCGTCGATCCGCGCCTGGGGCAGGTCGTGGTCCGAGATCACCGCGAAGCCGTAGCGCTGGAACGAGGCGCCCAGCGCCTGGGCGAACCTGTCGAAGTCCTTCGAATACAGGGTGAACGAGACGGGTTCGATGGCGGATGCGGACACGGGCGTGGGCCTCGAAGCTGGCAGGATGGAGATTAGTAAGGCCGCACTTACTACACCGTCAGGCGCCCGGCGCGAAGTCCGTTCATCCTGGCGTCATGTGACCTGTTGGAACTTGGCCATGGACGAGGCGTTCTGCCTCGCAAGGATCAAGACGCCAAGGATCACGGGCGATGGCTCGGGATCAAGGCCGCATGAGGGAAAGACCGCGATGATGACCAAGACCGCGCCATGGATCGCCCTGGCGGGCGCCCTGACCCTGGCCGCCTGCACCACCACCGACCCCTATACCGGCATGCCGGTGCGCAACAACACCGGAACCGGCGTCCTGACCGGCGCGGGGGTCGGCGCGGTGCTGGGCTATCTGACCAACACCAACAAGGGCGAGCAGGGCCGCAAGAACGCCCTGATCGGCGCGGGCGTCGGCGCCCTGGCCGGCGGCGCGGTCGGCAACTACATGGACCGCCAGCAGGCCGACTTCCGCCGCAGCCTGGAAGGCTCGGGCGTGATGGTCCGCCGCAACGGCGACCAGATCGTGCTGGTCATGCCCAGCGACGTGACGTTCGCGGTCGACAGGTCCGAGGTCCAGCCGCAGTTCACCCGCGTGCTCGACGATGTCGCTCGTACCCTGAACGCCTATCCGCAAACCACGATCGACGTGGTCGGCCACGCCGACAGCAGCGGTCCGGACGACTACAACCAGACCCTGTCCGAGCGCCGCGCCAGCTCGGTGGCCGGCTACCTGACCGGTCCTGGGCGGGTGCTGCCCGACCGCATCTTCGTGGCTGGCCAGGGCGAACGCCAGCCGATCGCCTCCAACGACACCGCCGAAGGCCGCGCCCAGAACCGTCGGGTCGAGATCATCCTGCGGCCGCTGACGCGGTAGGGCGTTCACCCCCCCTATGGGGGAGGCGATCGCGCAGCGATCGGTGGGGGGAGGTTTGGGGTCGTTTATCCGGGATCTGGCCATCTGCCGATCACTCCCCCCTCCGTCGGCTTCGCCGACACCTCCCCCACAGGGGGAGGATCTGATTGGCGCGGCTTCGCTGCCTCACGCGGAAACCCGCTGAGCTGATGGGAAGGGTGCGAAGCGCCCGGGCCTCGCCCGGAGTAGCTTTGATGTTTGTTACCGTTTCGACGAAGTGCAGGCGCTCCGCGTGGAACCGTTATCCGGAAGCCTTCGGATCGCGGATTTTTAACCCGCTCCGATGGAGGCCCCCGACGGGCGGAGCGTTGGCTAACACTCCGGACCGCCCGGGCGATTTCAGCCCGGGCCTGCTGGCCAGATCCGCCTATCCGGGCGCCGGAGTTTCGTCGCGACTGACGCGAACCTGCTCCGAACCGACCTGGACGTCTCCAAGGAGACACGACGGACAAGGCCTTCCCGTTCGTCCACCCCTGAAAGCCGCATCGGTCGCCGTACGTGCGCCCTTCCCGTGCTTTCAGGTGGGATCAGTATGCGGGCGGTCGGAAGGGGTGGGGATCAAAAAGGGTCGAAAAAGTTCAAGGCATTGAAATCGCGGGAGTTCGTTCGCTATGCGCAGAGCATGGACTTCCTAGAAGGCCGCCTCGCCCGCCGCCGCGCCCAGGGCGCTGGTCCGCCGGTGGGCCAAAGCCTCGGCCACGTGCACCCGCTTCACGCCGGCCGCGCCCTCCAGGTCGGCGATGGTGCGGGCCAGGCGCAAGACGCGGGTCCAGCCGCGGGCGCTGATCTGGCCGGCCTCGGCGGCGCGGGCCAGCAGGCCGCGTCCGGCCTCGTCCAGATCGGCGATCTTCTCCAGGTAGCGGCCCTCGGCCCGGCCGTTCAGCGCCTCGGCGCCCACGGGCGCGTTCTCGATCGCCTCGGCCCGTTCCAGCTGCAGGCGGCGGGCCCGGGCCACCCGGGCGGCGGCCTCGGCCGTGCCTTCGGTCGGCGGCGGCAGGGCCAGGTCGGCGGCGGTGACGGCGGGCATGTCGACGGCCAGGTCGATGCGGTCCATCAGCGGCCCCGACACCCGGCCCTGGTAGTCGCGGAGGCAGCGCGGAGCCTTGCCGCACGCCCCGCGCCCGGCGCCGCCGTGGCCGCAGCGGCACGGGTTCATCGCCGCCACCAGCTGCACCCGGGCCGGATAACGGACATGGGCGTTGGCTCGCGCCACCATGACTTCGCCCGTTTCCAGCGGTCCCCGAAGGCTGTCCAGGGCCTGGACGCCGAATTCGGGGAGTTCGTCCAGGAACAGCACGCCGTTGTGGGCCAGCGACACCTCCCCCGGCTTGGCCTTCAGCCCGCCGCCGGTCAGGGCCGCCATCGAGGCGCTGTGGTGCGGGGCGCGATAGGGCCGGGCCCGGGTCAGGGTTCCCTTGGCGATCAGCCCGGCCACCGAATGGACCATCGAGGTCTCCAGCAGTTCCTGCGAACTCAGGGGCGGCAGCAGTCCCGGCAGGCGCTGGGCCAGCATCGACTTGCCCGAGCCGGGCGGGCCGCAGAACAGCAGGTTGTGCGAACCGGCGGCGGCGATCTCCAAGGCCCGCTTGGCGTGCTCCTGGCCCTTGACGTCGCGCAGGTCTTTCGCCGCTTCGCCCTCGACCACCGGACCGGGCGACGGCGCCGACAGGATCTGGCCGCCCCGGAAATGGTTGATCAGCGCCACCAGCGAGCGCGGCGCCAGGATGCGCGTGCCGCCCGCCCAGGCCGCCTCGGGCCCGCAGGCTTCCGGGCAGATCAGGCCCAGGTCCATGGCCCCCGCGGCCATGGCGGCCGGCAGCGCCCCGGCGCAGGGCGCGATCCGTCCGTCCAAGGACAGTTCACCCATCGCCGCCCAACCGTCCAGCGCGTCGATCGGGATCACGCCCATGGCCGCCATCACCGCCAGGGCGATGGGCAGGTCATAGTGCGAGCCCTCCTTCGGGAGGTCGGCGGGCGCCAGGTTGGCGACGATGCGCTTGGGCGGCAGGGCCAGGCCCAGGCCGGCGAACGCGCCGCGCACCCGCTCCTTGCTCTCGGCCACGGCCTTGTCGCCCAGGCCGACGATCACCATGATCTGGGCGCCGCCCGTCAACTGCACCTCGACATCGACCCGGCGCGCCTCCACGCCTTCGAACGCCACCGTCACGACCCTTGCCGCCATTGGCTTTCCCGTCCCGTTGCCCACCGTTTTATCCACAAGCCAATCATGGCCGTTGGAGCGGAGCAAGAACGAAAAACGAACGTTTCAGGAAAGTGTGACGATTCAGTCGTCTAGCCGACGCTCCTCATTTTCAGCTGGAGCTTAGCTCGGCGATCCGATCCCAGAGGATCGCGGCGGCGTCGGCGCCCCCGAACCGCTTGAGCTGCTGGGCTCCGGTCGGCGAGGTGACATTGATCTCGGTCAGGTATTCTCCGATCACGTCGATGCCGACGAACAGCAGGCCGCGCTTCTTCAGTTCCGGGCCGATGATCGCGCAGAGCTCCAGGTCGCGCGGGGTCAGCTCCACCGCCTCGGCCCGGCCGCCGACCCGGAGGTTGGACCGCACCTGGCCGGCGGCCGGCACGCGGTTGACCGCCCCCACCGGCTCGCCGTGCACCAGCAGGATGCGCTTGTCGCCCTTGCTGACGGCCGGGACGAACTTCTGGGCGATCACCTGCTCGCGGCCGATCATGGCGTGCAGCTCCAGCAGGGCGTCCAGGTTGGGGTCGTCGGCCAGCAGCCGCGCCACGCCCGACCCGCCGCCGCCATAGAGCGGCTTGAGCACGATGTCGCCGTGCCGGGCGCGGAAGTCGTAGATCGCCTGGTGATCGCTGGTGATCAGGGTCGGCGGCTGGACGCCGGGAAAGTCGGTGACGAACAGCTTCTCGGGCGCGTTGCGCACCTCGGCCGGATTGTTGACCACCAGCGTGTGCGGATGAACCTTCTCCAGGAAGTGGGTGGCGGTGATGTAGGCCATGTCGAACGGCGGGTCCTGGCGCATCAGCACCACGTCGACGTCGTCCTTCATGTCCAGGATCACGGCCTCGCCCAGCTCGGCATGGGCGCCCTGGGTCTTGGTCAGCTTCAGCGGCTGGGCGCGGGCGAACACCCGGCCATCCTCCATCGACAGCTTGTCGGGGGTGTAGAACCACAGCCGGTGGCCCCGCGCCTGGGCTTCCCACATCATCAGGAAGGTGGTGTCGGTTTCGATGTTGATCCCCAGGACAGGATCCATCTGGACGGCGACTCTCAGCGACATGGGGGCTCCGGATCGGCTAGGGGCGGCGCGGGGAGGGCCCGCGCCGCGACTGCCTAGTTAAGGCGGCCCGCGCCCGAATGCGAGAGGCCGCCGCGATCCGCGCGCGCCGGTCAGGCGGTTTCGGCGCGCCGACGGGTCTTCACGGCCAGCAGGATCGCCGAGACCAGGAAGTAGAACGCTCCGAAGGTCGCATAGGGCGCGACGACGGTGATGACCGAGGCGACGGGCCCGGCGGCGCTCTTGAGGAAGAACCCGCCGGCCAAGGCCGACTGGGCGCCGCTCAGCACCATCGCCCATTGGGCGCCATAGGCGCGCCACCGTCGCACGCCGGCAACCAGCTGCAGCAGACCCGCCAGGATGGCCCAGGCGCCGAACAGCCCGAGCACTAGCCGCATGTCGATCTGGAGAGCGACCAGCACCGCCAGCGCGACCGCGGCGCTGACGGCGGTGTTGAGGGCCTGGGCGATGTTGGCGCGGAAGCCGCCGTTGGCCTTGGCGTCCCGCGCGTTGGCGAACGCGTCCCAGGCCGGATAGGCCACCAGCAGGGCGCCCGCGAGGACGGGGTTGGATCGGGCGATCGTGAAGGCGAGCGCGATCCAGGCGGCGGCCACGCCGGCGCGGAGGAAGTAGTAGCGCACGAGGGCGCCGGCGTCGGTGCGCGAGCGCGAGGTGTCATTGGCCATGGAGGCCTCCATCGGGGGCGAGGGTTGGAGAATGAAATATGTCACAGCATTTAATGTTGCGGCATATGATACGACCTATCCGACCCTCCGAACGCCTGTCGAGTCATTATTTGTCACGACATCTATTTTCGCGCTAAGGCGAACGCGTTCGCAGGAGCCTTCCATGCCCGACCCCGCCCGCACCCTCACGCTCGACGACCAGCTGTGCTTTTCGCTGTATGGGGCGAGCCTGGCGATCAACCGCGCCTACAAGCCGCTGCTCGACGCCCTGGAGATCACCTATCCGCAGTACCTGGTGCTGAGCGCGCTCTGGGAGGTGGACGGCCAGAGCGTCGGCGCGATCGCCGAACGGCTGGGCCTGGACTCAAGCAACGTCACCCCGCTGGTCAAGCGCATGGAGGCCGCCGGCCTGCTGTCGCGGGAACGCAACCCGGCCGACGAGCGCCAGGTGGTCGTCAGTCTCACCGAGCACGGCCGCGACATGCAGGCCCGCAGCGCCTGCCTGGGCCAGACGCTGTTCGAGTCGGCGGGGATGAGCGTCCAGCAGCTGATCCAGCTGAACAAGGACGTGCAGGCCTTCCGCGACTCGGTCGCGCGCTTCGTCGCGGAGCGGCCGCAGCTCTGAGGTCGGGGACATGCCCTTGCGGCGTGTCCCCCGGCTGTCGCTAATTCAGCCGCAGCCGCATCCGTTCCCGCGCGGCCCGGGCGGCGATGGTCGCGCCGCCGTCCAGGACCTGGGCGCGCGACAGGGCCTGCAGGGCGCCGGCCAGCGCCCCCTGGCCCTCGCGGGCGGCGGCGACGTCCAGCCAGGGATGGTGGTCGGTGGGGTCCAGCAGGGCGCGGCGCAGGGCCGAGCGCTCGGCCCGGGCCCAGTCGCGGGCCTGCTGGGCGCGAGCGAAGATGTTGTTCTGCAAGCGGATCAACACGGCCCGGTCCGGGATCGGGCTCATCAGCACGTCCAGCTTGGCGGCGACGTCGGGCATCAGGCCGGTGCGCAGGGCCCGGCGCGACAACTCGGACGGCAGCACCACCCGCCCCTCGCTGAACGGGTCGAGCGCCAGGGGGCCTTCCTCGGTCTCGATGCGCAGCAGGAAGTGGCCCGGGAAATCGACGCCGTGCAGGTCCAGGCCGCAGGCCCGTCCGGCGTGCAGGTAGAACACCCCCAGGGTGACGGGCAGGCCCTTTCGACGCTCGGCGACCGCGACCACGTCGGCGTTGTCGGGGTGGTCGTAGGTGATCAGGTCGCCCGACAGCCGCAGGTCCCCGGCCATGGTCTCGGCCAGGGCCTCTTCCGGCGACTCGTTCTTCAGCCGGTCGGTCAGCCGGTCGATCGAGGTCTTGGCCAAGTCCAGCACCGGGGCCAGGTCGCGGTCGGGATCGTCGTGCACGGCGCAGGCCAGGGCGGCCTCGAACAGCGGGAAGGCCTTGTCCGAACGCTGGCCGGCGTCGGTCAGCAGGGCCTCGGCCTCCTCCCGCGTCATTGATCGCCCATCCAGGCGTTGGCGACGTGGCGCGGACGGCGACCGGGCGCCAGGGCGATCAGGTCCAGGCGGACCACCGCGCCGCGCAGGCCGGCGCGATGCGCGGCGATGTGCGCGCCGGCGCGACGCAGCCTGGCCCGCTGCTCGTAGGTCACCGCTTCCAGCGCCGCCTCCAGACTGGTCCTGCTCTTGACTTCCACAACGGCCAGCACGCCGCCGCGTTGCGCCAGCAGGTCGATCTCGCCCAGCGGCGTGGCCAGGCGGAAGCCGAGAATGCGATAGCCCTTGGCCATCAGCCACAGGGCCGCGACCACCTCGGCGCGGCGTCCCGACAGCCGCGCGGCCGCGCCCCTGGCCTGTCTTTGGGCCTGGCGGTCGGGACGGGCGGGCCGGACGGCGCTCATCCGGCCGCCTTCATCGCCAGGGCCTGGCGGTAGAGGTCCTTGCGCGACAGGCCCAGGGCCTTGGCCACCTCCGAGGCGGCCTCGCCCAGCGGCAGGCGGGCCATGGCCTCGCGCAGGGCGGTCTCGGCGTCGGCGGCGCTGGCGACCTCGTCCTCGCCCGGTCCGACCAGGATGACGATCTCGCCCTTGGGGGCCTCGAAGCGGGGGTCGGCGGCCAGGACGTCGAGCGGGCCGCGGACGCAGGTCTCGTAGAGCTTGGTCAGTTCGCGGGCCACCGCGCCGGGACGCGGGCCGAACACGGCGGCCATGTCGGCCAGGCTGTCGGCCACCCGCGAGGCGCCCTCGTAGAAGATCAGGGTGGCGCGGACATTGGCCAGTTCCTCGAAGAACGTCTTGCGGGCGGCGGTCTTGGTCGGCGGGAAGCCGGCGAACAGGAAGCGGTCGGTGGGCAGGCCGGCCAGGGTCAGGGCGGCCAGGGCCGCCGAGGCGCCGGGGATCGGGAACACCGGCAGGCCGGCCGCGATCGCCGCCTGGGCCAGGCGCAGGCCGGGGTCGGAGACCATCGGCGTGCCGGCGTCCGAGACCAGGGCGATCCGCTCGCCCGCTTCAAGCCGTTCCAGGATGCGCGGCGTCTCGCGGTCGGCGACGTGTTCGTCATAGCGCTGCAGCCGCTTGGAGATGGCGTAGGCGGCCAGCAGCTTGCCGGAAACCCGGGTGTCCTCGGCCAGCAGGACGTCGCAGCCGTTAAGGACGTCGAGCGCCCGCAGGGTGATGTCGCGCAGGTTCCCGATCGGCGTCGCCACCAGATAGAGCCCCGGCGCCAGGGGCGCGTCGGACAGGGCGGGCGGGGCGAACTGACGGCTCAAGGGCGGACTTTCAACACGGGGCTAGCCGACGCGGACTGAGCGCCACGAAGCGGCGCGCCTACAAGGGTTATCAGGTCGCGAGCGTTCCTGTCAGCCGATCCAGCACCAGGCGGCCGGATCGGGTGGCCCGCAGGCGCAAGGGATCATCGACCAGGAGGCCGGACTCCACCAGAGATTTCACCTTCGGCGTGTCCGGCGACAGGTCCAGGGCGGCGATTTCGGCGAAGCTCACCCCGTCGTCGATGCGCAGGCCCAGCAGCAGGCGCTCCTCGGCGGCCTCCAGCGGCGTGAGGGCTTCGCGCTCGAAGCCGACGCCGGTTTCGGCCACCGCCTGGATGTAGTCGGCGATCCCGCGCCGGGCCGTGGTCGCCAGCCGGCCTTCGGGCAGGGTCAGGCGGCCGTGGGCGCCGGGGCCGACGCCGACATAGTCGTGGCCGCGCCAGTAGACGAGGTTGTGGCGCGAGCGCGCGTCCTCGCCCCGGGCGTGGTTGGAGACCTCGTAGGCGTCGAAGCCGGCGGCCTCCAGCACGCCCTGCGTCGTCTCGAACAGAGCGGCCGCAAGGTCCTCGTCGGGCACCACCAGCTTGCCGCGCCCCACCGCGCGGTCGAAGGCGGTGCCCGCTTCGATGGTCAGCTGGTAGGGCGAGACATGCTCGGGTCCCAGGACCAGCAGTTCGCCGAGCTCGGCCGTCCAGGCCTCGACCGTCTGGCCGGGGCGGGCGTAGATCAGGTCGGCCGACAGGCGCGGAAAGGCCCGGGCGGCCACGGCGATCGCCCGCCGGGCCGAGCCGGCGTCGTGGTTACGGCCCAGCAGGGCGAGGGCCGCGTCGTCGAGGGCCTGGACGCCCAGCGACAGCCGCGCCACCCCCGCCGCGGCCAGGGCGTCGAAACGGTCGGTCTCCGCGTCGGTGGGATTGGCCTCGAGGCTGATCTCCAGGTCGGCCGCCGGCGTCCACAGCGCCTTGGCCGTGTCGATCACCCAGGCCACCTGGGCGGGATCCATCAGCGAGGGCGTGCCGCCGCCGAAGAAGATCGACAGCAGGGATCGCGGGCCGGTGAGCTCGCGCTGGGCGGTCAGGTCGGCGACGATGGCGTCGGCCAGGGCCGCCTGCTCGTCGGTTCGCCCCCGGTCGCGCACGACGTTGAAGTCGCAATAGGGACAGATCCGGGCGCAGTAGGGCCAGTGGACGTAGACGCCCAGAGGGGGGAGGTCGGGAGGGGGCGGTTGGGTGGTCACGCCTCACCCTCATACGCGTTGTCATCCCGGAAGCGCGCAGCGCTGTCCGGGATCCAGGGCAGCCGCACCGCCTTCGCCCAGTCCCCTGGGTCCCGGACAGCCCCTGCGGGGCTTCCGGGATGACAACGATGGGGGCCTCTACTCAAACAGCGCCGCCCTCAACTTCGCGAACGCCACGGCCCGGTGGCTCATGGCGTCCTTGGCGGCCGGCTCCATCTCGCCGAAGGTCTGGTCGAAGCCGTTCGGAATGAAGATCGGGTCGTAGCCGAAGCCGCGGTCGCCGCGCGGCGGGAAGGTCAGGGTCCCGTGGACCTCGCCCTGCACCACCACCGCCGGCCCGCCGTTCGGCCAGGCCACGGCCAGGGCGCAGGTGAACCAGGCCGAGCGGTCCTGCGAGCCGGTCTCCTCGACCCGCTCGGCGACCTTGTCCATGGCCGAAGCGAAGTCCTTGCCCGGTCCGGCCCAGCGGGCGGAATAGATGCCGGGCGCGCCGTCGAGGGCGGCGACCGACAGGCCCGAATCGTCGGCCAGGGCGATCTGGCCCGACAACTCGGCCGCGTGGCGCGCCTTGAGCAGGGCGTTGCCGACGAAGGTCGTCTCGGTCTCGTCGGGCTCGGGCAGGCCCAGGGCCCCGGCCGCCAGCACCTCGAACCGGCCGTCGAGCAGGGCGTGCAGCTCCTTGGCCTTGCCAGGGTTGTGCGTGGCGGCGACAAGCTTCGTTCCAGCTTCCAGCTTCAGCGTCATCGCGCGACTCCTTTCCGGGACAAGACCATGCAGCTTCTCTACTCCCCCATGTCGCCCTTCGCCCGCAAGGTTCGCGTCGCGGCTTTCGAATTGGGCCTGGCGGATCGGCTGGCGCTGGTGGTGGTCAGTCCCTACACCGACGAGAGCGTGCGAGCGATCAATCCGCTGTCGAAGATCCCCGTGCTGCTGACGCAGGACGGGGCGCCGATCTTCGACTCGCCGGTGATCTGCGAATATCTGGAGCACTTGGCCGGCAGAGCCCTGACCCCCGCCGCAGGTCCCGCCCGCTGGGCCGCCCTGACCGTCCAGGCCATGGCCGACGGCATGGGCGACGCGGCCCTGGCCATCGTCCGCGAGCGCCTGCGCGAGGGTCCGCACCGCCAGGATCTGTTCGACCGCCAGGCCGCCGCCCTGGTCGCCGCCCTCGACCTGCTGGAGCGCCAGACGCCGCCGTCCGACCGCTTCGAGATCGGCGAGATCGCGGTCGCCGCCCAGCTGGCCTACCTGGACGTCCGCCAGGTGATGAACTGGCGCGAGGGCCGCCCGAACCTGGCGGCCTGGTACGAAACGGCCAGTCGCCGGAGCGCGATGGTGGCCACGGCGCCACACCTGGCGTAATCCGTTCGGTGAGCGCGATCATTGCTAAAGTTTAATATCGTTTATCGATAAGCGACATTGGCGCTGGCGGAATCGGCCCCTATCTTCGGAACCTGGGAGACACGCCATGCCGGCGCGGTCCCGCACCCGACCCGAAGGCCCGCCATGTCCGCCGCCAGACTGATCCGCATCGTCGACGCCGTCGCCACCCGCATGGCCACGCTGACGCTGATCGCCGGTCTGCCGCTGGCCGCCGTGACCTTCGCGATCAAGACGTTCTGACCCGAGGTCCAGCTCGCCTTTGACCGGTCCCGATCCGCCGGGGCATGGTCGGCGTTTCTGCGTGAGGGGAAGAGCGGATGCGCGCCTTGGGGCCTGGCTCGGTATCGAGTTTCCTGAAGATCATTCTGGACGTGATCTATGTGGGCCTGTGGGTCTGGGTCAGCCTGCTGGCGATCTTCACGGTCGCGGTGCTGCTGCTCAGCTTCAATCCCGAACTGATCACCTCGAAACTGCACATCGGCAGCGCGATCGACGAGCTGATCAGCAAGGGCCCGCTGTTCGCCGGCGCCCTGGGCGCCTGGGCGCTGCTGTCCGGCGGCTGGATGGTGATCGTCGAGCGCCTGCGGCGGGTGTTCTCCACCCTGACCGCCGGCGATCCGTTCCATCCGGACAATGTCCGCCGCCTGCGGGTGGTGGGCCTGGTCCTGGCCGCCCTGGAGATCGGCCACTACATCTTCGCCGCCCTGGCCAAGTGGCTGGCGCCGGACACCAAGATCGTCGACGGCTCGTTCAGCCTCAGCGCCTGGTTCCCGGTCCTGGTGGTGTTCGTTCTGGCCGAGGTCTTCCGCGAGGGCGCGCGCCTTCGCCGGGAAGCCGAACTGACAATCTGACGACGCGGAGACGAAAGAACCCCATGGCCATCCGCGTGCAACTGGACCGCATCCTGCTGGAGCGACGGATGTCGCTGACCGAACTGTCGGACCGGGTCGGCGTGACCATCGCCAACTTGTCGATCCTCAAGACCGGCAAGGCCCGCGCCGTGCGCTTCACCACCCTGGACGCCCTGTGCCGTGAGCTGGACTGCCAGCCGGGGGATCTGATGACCTATGAGCCGGGTCCTGGTGAGGTTCACGAGGAGGACTGAAGGCTCTTCGTTTCTCGCGCTCACTTTTCAACGTCATTCCGGGCCTTGTGCCCGGAACCCCTGGTTCAGCTGACGATGAAGCGCCTTGGCGCGCTGGCGCGCCACACTCCCGCACCTGCGACGGACAAAGGGGTTCCGGGCACAAGGCCCGGAATGACGGCTGTTATTTCGGGGTGTGGTCGAGCGAGCCCTACTTCGCCGCCGAAACCGCTTCCCGCTGCTTGACGAACAGTTCCCCGATGCCCTTCTCGGCCAGGGCGAACAGCTGCTCGAACTCCGCCCGCGTGAAGCCGCGCTTCTCGCCGGTGGCCTGGATCTCGACGATGTCGCCGGCGTTGGTCAGCACGAAGTTGCTGTCGGCCTCGGCCTGGCTGTCTTCCTCGTAGTCAAGGTCCAGCACCGGAGTGTCCTTGAACACGCCGCATGAGACGGCCGCCACCTGGCCCAGGATCGGGTCGGTCTTCAGCACGCCTTCCTCGATCAGGTAGTTGACGGCGATGCGCAGGGCCACCCAGGCGCCGGTGATGGCGGCGGTGCGGGTGCCGCCGTCGGCCTGGATGACGTCGCAGTCCAGGCTGATCTGGCGCTCGCCCAGGGCCTTCATGTCGACCACGGCGCGCAGGGAGCGGCCGATCAGGCGCTGGATTTCCTGGGTGCGGCCGCTCTGCTTGCCCTGGGCCGCTTCACGGCGACCGCGCGTATGCGTGGCCCGGGGCAGCATGCCGTACTCGGCCGTGACCCAGCCGGCGCCCTTGTTGCGCATCCAGCCCGGAACGCTTTCCTCGACCGTGGCGGTGACCAGCACCTTGGTGTGGCCGAAGCTGACCAGGCACGAGCCTTCGGCATAGCGGTTGACGCCGGTCTCCAGCGTGACTTCGCGCGTTTGGTCGGGGGCGCGTTCGGACGGACGCATGGAACAACTCCGGGGCTTTGCGTGATAGGATGGGGCCGCTTATCCTAACTTCAGCGGGGTCGTCCAATCCCGTCGGAACCTGGGGAGCCCGCCAGGGCGCGTTCGAAGGCTAGATGACACAGCTTTTTTCGGGTTTTTCCGCTCAGACTCCCAGTCTCACCGACCTGGACGCCCGCGCCCGCGACATTTTCCGGCGGGTGGTCGAATCCTATCTCGAGACCGGCGAACCGGTCGGCTCGCGGACGATTTCGCGCGGCGGCGTGGCGCTGTCGCCGGCCTCGATCCGCAACACCATGCAGAACCTGGCCCAGTTGGGCCTGCTGGACGCCCCCCACACCAGCGCCGGGCGCATCCCCACCCACGCCGGCCTGCGGATGTTCGTCGACGGCCTGCTGGAGGTGGGCGACATCGGCGAGGAGGAGCGGCGGACCATCGAGTCGCGGCTGTTCGCCCACGGCCGCTCGTTCGAGGAGGCGATGGGCGAGGCCAGCGCCATCCTGTCGGGCTTGGCCGGCGGGGCCGGGGTGGTGGTGGCGCCGGTCCGCGAGGGCGGGGTCAAGCACGTGGAGTTCGTGGCCCTGGGCGCCGACCAGGCCCTGGCGATCATGGTGTTCGACGACGGCACGGTCGAGAACCGGCTGATGAAGCGAGCGGCCGGCGTCACCCCCGCGGCGCTGCAGGAGGCCTCCAACTTCCTCAACGCCCGCCTGCGGGGCCGCACGCTGAACGAGGCCAAGGTCGAGATGGCCGCCGAGCTGGACGCGGCGCGGCGTGAACTGGATACGACGGCGGCGCGTTTGGTCGAGGACGGCCTGGCCGCCTGGAGCGGCGGCGACGACGCCGACCGCGCCCTGATCGTCCGGGGCCGCGCCAACCTGCTGGCCGACACCAGCGCCCGCGAGGATCTGGAGCGCGTGCGGCGGCTGTTCGACGACCTGGAGCAGAAGGGCCAGCTGATCGGCCTGCTGGACGACGTGCGGACCGCCGAGGGCGTGCGCATTTTCATCGGGGCCGAAACGCGACTCTTTTCGCTTTCGGGTTCCTCCCTGATCGCGGCGCCCTATATGACGGGCCGACAGAAGGTGCTGGGGGCGATCGGCGTGATCGGCCCCACCCGGTTAAACTATGCCCGGGTGATCCCGCTGGTGGACTATACCGCCCGCGTGCTTGGCCGGATGATGGACGGATAGAGGACGAGATGACCGACGAACAGACGCCGGCAGAAGACGTGGCTTTCGATACCGACCAGGCTTCGTGGGAAGACGCGTCGCAGGAAATCGAGGCGCTGAAGCTGGAAGTGGCGGCGCTGAAGGACCAGGCGCTGCGCTACGCGGCCGACGCGGAGAACACCAAGCGCCGGGCCGAGCGCGAGATGAACGACGCCCGCGCCTACGCGATCCAGAAGTTCGCCCGCGACCTCTTGGGCGTGGCCGACAACCTGTCGCGCGCCACCGCCCACAGCCCGCGCGAGTCGCAGGACGCGGCGGTGACCAACTTCATCATCGGCGTCGAGATGACCGAGAAGGAGCTGCTGGCGGCCTTCGAGCGCAACGGCCTGAAGAAGATCGACCCGGGCAAGGGCGAGAAGTTCGACCCCCACCTGCACCAGGCGGTGATGGAGCAGCCCTCGGACGAGGTCTCGGCCGGCGGCGTCATCCAGGTGCTGCAGGCCGGCTACGAGCTGATGGGCCGCCTGGTCCGCCCGGCCATGGTGGCCGTGGCCGCCAAGGGCTCGAAGGGCCCCGACGCGCCGGCCGAGCCGACGGCGGGCGCGGCGAACCCCTACGCCAACACCGACGCGGATACCGGCGGGGCCTTCGACACGAAGGCTTGAGGTCGGCCTGAGCTGCAATTTGGTTGTCATCCCGGAAGCCTCGCAGAGGCTGTCCGGGATCCAGGGGACTGGGCTGATACGGTGCGGTTCACCTGGATCCCGGACAGCGCTACGCGCTTCCGGGATGACAACTTCTGTAGCGTGTAGGGCAAGCCCTCAGCCCTTGCCCTCGATCCGGTCCGCCAAGCCCTTGGCCCCCGCCACGGCGTCGGCCCAGGTCACGTCGAAGTCGGCGTCCTCGCCAAGGTAGGGATCGGCCACCGACTTGCCCTGGCGCCCTTCGACCACATCCAGCAACAGCAGCAGCTCGGCCGTCGCGTCGGCCGGCCGCAGGGCCTTCAGGTCCGCCAGGTTGGCGCGGTCCAGGGCGACGATGTGGGTGAACCGGCGGAAGTCGTCGGGCGTCACCTGCCGTCCGCGATAGCCGGAGATGTCGATCCCCCGCCGCAGCGCCACCGCCTGGGCCCGGCGGTCGGGCGGATGGCCGACGTGCCAGGACCCGGTGCCGGCCGAATCGACCTCGACGTCCAGCCCGCGCCGCGCGGCTTCCTGGCGGAAAGCCGCCTCGGCCAGGGGCGAGCGGCAGATGTTTCCAAGACAAACGAACAGCACGGCGGGTCGCGGCACGGGCAGCCTTTCCAGCAAAAGGCCGCGCCGCTTGCGCGCACGGCCGTCAGGCCCAACATGTAGCCTCGCCCACGCTGACGATGAAAGGACATCACCCCATGACCACCGAGACCGCGATCCTCGCCGGCGGCTGTTTCTGGGGCGTCCAGGACCTGCTGCGCCGCTATCCCGGCGTGCTGAAGACCCGCGTCGGCTATTCCGGCGGCGACGTGCCCAACGCCACCTATCGCAACCACGGGACCCACGCCGAGGCGATCGAGATCATCTTCGATCCCGCCGTGATCAGCTATCGCCGGATCCTGGAGTTCTTCTTCCAGATCCACGACCCGACCACCCTGAATCGCCAGGGCAACGACATCGGGCTCAGCTACCGCTCGGCGATCTTCTACACCAGCGAGGAGCAGAAGCGGGTCGCCGAGGAGACCATCGAGGACGTCGACGCCTCGGGCCTGTGGCCGGGCAAGGTGGTGACCGAGGTCGCTCCCGCCGGCCCGTTCTGGGAGGCCGAGCCCGAGCACCAGGACTATCTGGAACGGATCCCCAACGGCTACACCTGCCACTTCATCCGCCCGGGCTGGACCCTGCCGACCAAGGCCGAGCGCGCCGCGGCCGTCTAGGCCGGATCGGCCTTGCAAGACGGGGCGCGCATTTCGCCGCACCCCGTCGCGCGCCCCCTCTTCCCCAGCGGCGCGATTACGCTAATGTCGCAAGTCCATTCATTGCGGGGCCGCGGGGGATTCTCTCTGTCGGCGGCGGCCCTGGGACCTGGACCGAGATATGAAGCTTACCATCGAGCGGGCGGCGCTGCTGAAGGCGCTGGGTCACGTGCAGAGCGTCGTTGAGCGCCGCAACACCATCCCGATCCTGTCGAACATCCTGCTGTCGGCCGATCGCGACACCCTGTCGTTCTCGGCCACCGACCTGGACATGGAGATCATCGACGAGGGCCTGGCCCAGATCGACGTGCCCGGCCAGATCACCGCCCCGGCCCACACCCTGTATGAAATCGTCCGCAAGCTGCCCGACGGCTCGGACGTCTCGCTCAGCTTCAGCGGCGACGACCCGCGCCTGGTGATCCAGGCCGGCCGCTCGCGCTTCAACCTGCCGGTGCTGCCGGCCGGCGACTTCCCGGTGATGAGCAGCGACGGCCTGTCGGGCCGCATCTCGGTCGACACCAACGAGCTGATCCGGCTGATCGACAAGACCCGATTCGCGATCTCGACCGAAGAGACCCGCTACTATCTGAACGGCCTGTACCTGCACACCGTCAACGACGGCGGCGTGACCAAGCTGCGCGCCGTGGCCACCGACGGCCACCGCCTGGCCCTGGCCGAGATGGACGCCCCCGAGGGCGCGGCCGGCCTGCCGGGCATCATCGTGCCGCGCAAGACCATCCAGGAGGCCCGCCGCCTGATGGAATCGGCCGGCGAGCAGGTCGACCTGCAGGTCTCGGCCCAGAAGGTCCGCTTCGAGTTCGGCCGCGCCGCCCTGACCTCCAAGGTCATCGACGGCGCCTTCCCGGACTATCTGCGCGTCATCCCGCGCGACAACGCCAAGATACTGACCCTGGACAACGACCTGTTCGCCAAGGCCGTCGACCGGGTGGCCACCATCTCGGCCGAAAAGAGCCGGTCGGTGAAGCTGGCCGTCGAGCCCGGCCGCATCACCTTGACCGTCCGCAACATGGAAGCCGGCCAGGCGGTGGAAGAGGTCGAGGTCGACTACGACGGCGAAGCCTTCGAGATCGGCTTCAACGCCCGCTACCTGCTGGACGTCTGCGGCCAGATCGGCGGCCCGATCGCCGAGTTCCGCTTCGCCGACCCGGCCTCGCCCACCCTGGTGGTCGATCCGACCGATCCGGGCGTCAAATACGTGCTGATGCCGCTGCGGGTGTAGGGCTTCCAGCGTCGAATCTTCTGGAAACGGGCGCCGCGTGCGCCCGTTTTGCCGCGGACTTCAAACCTCTCGGCCAATCAATCCAGGATTGACGGACTCCCCAAAGTCCCCTCCCACTGTGTCCACAAGACGCGGGGGGACGATTGGGCGATCCGAAGGGGCCACTCTCGAGCCAAAGCGCCGAGGCCGGACGGCGCGGGCGTCGAAACATCCTCGACAGCGGCATGAGCCTGGGCGGGTGGGTCGTGATCGCCGCGTCGCTGGGCCTCTGCGCCGCGTTCTATCTGGCCCAGAAGGACGCATCGACGGACGAGGCGACCTTCTGGAGCCTTAGAGGCCCGCCCTGCCCGCCCCTGGATCAAGCCAGTTACCAGCGCGCCTGGGGAACGGCTCAGGTCACGCGGTATGACGGGGCGAGCTTCGAATATCGGGTCGGCCACATGATGTGCACCCGGCGGCCCGACGAACATGGAGCGGGCCTGCATCCCGTCTGCCAATTCACGGGGCCTGTCTTCCTGGGCGTCGAAACCGGCGGCGAGCGCCACTATTTCGCGCCGCCGTCACGCTATGCGGCCCGCGTGGCGATCCTGGACGGTCAGCCCCGTTGCGTGCTGATCCCGCGCTTCAAGATGAACGCCCATCGCTAGAGGCAGGTCGGCTCGCGGACGCCGCCAACGACCTCAGGCGAGCCCGAGAACCCGCACGGCCAGCCAAAGACTGCCGCAGATCACCGCCCAGCCGATCGCGATGCCGAGTTCGGGATTGTTCTGCCACCATTGGCGCGACGCGCCCAAAGCCTTGAGTTTCATGTCCCCTCCCCAGGGTCTGTTACCGCTATTCAGAACATAGAAACCTTGTCGCGCAAGCAACTTCCGGTTCCTGCGACGACTTGCGCGCGAATCCCGGCGCCAAAGGTGGCCTCTTGCCGGCGTCGTCGCCCGTGCTAGCCTCCGTTGCATAAGAAAACGGGAGGCGGCGGGCATGGCCAGGGTCAGCTACATGACGGTGGGGTCCAACCGGCTCGAGGAGGCCAAGGCCTTCTACGACGCCCTGCTGGGATCGATCGGCATGAGCGGCGTCTTCGAGCACCCGTCGGGCGGGCGGCTCTACCGCGGCAAGGGCACGGGCCTGTTCGGCGTGCTCGGCCCCTATGACGGCCAGCCGGCCTGCGTCGGCAACGGCGTGATGGGCGGTTTCGACTTCGAGAGCCGCGAGGCGGTCGACGCCTTCCACGCCAAGGCCCTGGAACTGGGCGGACGCTGCGAGGGCGCGCCCGGAGAGCGCATGCCGGGCGCCTATTTCGCCTATTTCCGCGATCTGGATGGCAACAAGCTCTGCGGCTACAAGTTCGGCTGAGGCTCGACTTCCGATCGGGGGCCGGACCCCCATATCCTCGCCCAGGCGCCATTCCGGCGCCGGCGAGGAGCATTCCCCATGGGCATGGACATCAGCGGCCGCGCCGCCTTGGTCACCGGGGCGTCGTCGGGTTTCGGCGAGGCCGTGGCCCTGGGCCTGGCGCGGGCCGGAGTCAAGGTCGCCCTGGCGGCGCGGCGCGAGGACCGCCTGCAAGCCCTGGCCCGGCGGATCACCGAGGCGGGCGGCCAGGCGAAGGTCATCGTCGCCGACTTCACCGACGAAGCCCAGGCCCAGCGCGCCGTCCGCGAGGCCGAAGCCGCCTTCGGCCAGCTGGACATCCTGATCAACAACGCCGGGGTCATGTACCTGGAGCCGGTGGCGAGCGCGGACCTGGCCCGTTGGCGGTCGATGATCGAGCTCAACCTGCTGGGCCTGATCGCCGCCACCCAGGCCGCCCTGCCCGGCATGACCGCTCGCCAGGACGGCCATGTCGTCAACATCGCCTCGACCGCCGCCCACGTCTCCAATCCCCTGGCCGCCGCCTATTCGGCCACCAAGTTCGGCGTGCTGGGCTTCTCCGAATCCCTGCGCAAGGAAGTCCACAAGAGCAACATCCGGGTCACGGTGATCTCGCCCGGCATGGCCGCCACCGAGCTGCGCGACCACATCGCCGTCGACGCTATCCAGGCCACCATCAACGAGGCCGCCGCGGCCATGCGCCAGCTGACCGCCGAGGACGTCGCCGACGCCATCCTCTACGCCGTCACCCGCCCGGCCCACGTGACCATCAACGAGATCCTGATGCGCTCCACCGACCAGGAGCGGTAGGCCCGGCTTCGACCCAGTTCCGCCATGATGCGGGCCTAGCCAGCGATCCTCGCCGAAGGAGTCCGCCATGCGCGTGATCTGGGAACGAATGAGCGTCGTC
The DNA here is from genome assembly GCF_031457295.1 of Caulobacter sp. BE254. Lineage (NCBI taxonomy): Bacteria > Pseudomonadati > Pseudomonadota > Alphaproteobacteria > Caulobacterales > Caulobacteraceae > Caulobacter > Caulobacter sp. BE254. The sequence continues at coordinate 92,004 of NZ_JAVDWJ010000008.1, forward strand.
GCGTTCAGTGGCGCCGCCTGGCTGCTCGTCCTGCTGGGCGCCCCGCACATGCTCCACGCGCTGCGCGGTCCGCCGCAGCTGATGGCCCACGCCAGCGTCGGTCGGCGCCGCGACCAGGGCTGACCGGTTTCCGCGCATCGACGGATTTAGACCTGCGGCCCGAATAGGCTAGAAGGCGCGGGTGAGCCGCGCCGCCCTTCTTTCGCTGACCCTGACCGACTTCCGCTCATACGAGCGCGCGCGGCTGCGTCCCGAGGGCGCCAGCGTCTACCTGTTCGGACCCAACGGGGCGGGCAAGACCAACCTGCTGGAGGCCATCAGCCTGCTGTCGCCGGGCAAGGGCCTGCGCGGCTCGAGCCTGACCGAGGTCGGCCGCCGCCTGCCGGGCGAAGCGACGGGGCGGGCCTGGGCGGTCGCGGCCGAGGCCCAGGCGCCTCAGACCGATCCTGGCGACGACGAGCCCGTCCGCCTGGGCACGGGCGTCGAGTTGGCCGGGGCCGCGCGCCGCATCGTGCGCATCGACGGCGAGACCGTGCCCCCAGGCCGTCTGGCCGACCACGTCCGCCCGATCTGGCTGACCCCGGCCCAGGATCGGCTGTTCCTCGAGGCGGCCGGCGAGCGCCGCAAGTTCTTCGACCGCCTAGTGTTCGCCGGCGAGCCCGACCACGCCCGCCACGCCAACGCCTACGACAAGGCCCAGCGCGAGCGCATGCGGCTGCTGACCGACGCGGCCGAGACCAGCCAGCCGGCCGACGCCATCTGGCTGACCGCCCTGGAAGCGCGCTTGGGCCAGGCCGGATCCCTGATGGCAGGAGCCCGGGCCCGCACCCTGCTGGCCCTGCAGGCCGAGATCGACGGCCGCGGCGACCGCCCCTTCCCCCGCGCCCGCCTGGCCCTGACCGGCGAGTGGGAAAGACTGGCGCTGGAGGGCGTCGAGACCAGCGAAATCGAGGCCCGGCTCGCCGCCGCCCTGGCGGCGGCCCGCCCTCGCGACGGGGCCGCCGGACGCGCCCTGACCGGCCCGCACCGGGGCGATCTGGCCATCCACCACGTCGACAAGGACCGTCCCGCCGCGGAATGTTCGACCGGAGAGCAGAAAGCGCTGATTCTGAACCTGGTTTTGGCCCAGGCGGCGCGACTTTCGCGTGCGAACGACGCACCGAATCCTATATTGTTGCTCGACGAAGTCGCCGCGCATCTCGACCTGAAAAGGCGGGCCGCTCTGGCCGACGAAATCACGGCGCTCGGCCTGCAGGCTTTTCTGACAGGCACCGACGAGTCGCTGTTCGACCATCTGAAAGGTCGGGCTCTCGGCGTTCGCGTCAGCGAACTCGGCCTGACCGCATTGGAAGACGTATGACCGAAGAGACCAAAGGCCCTGAAGCCGACGCCAACACCGATCGCCTGACCACCGCGGACGGTTCGGAAATGTCGGCCCCCGAAGTGATGACCGGCGAATACAGCGCCGACTCCATCAAGGTGCTCAAGGGCCTGGACGCGGTGCGCAAGCGCCCCGGCATGTACATCGGCGACACCGACGACGGCTCGGGCCTGCACCACATGGTCTATGAGGTGGTCGACAACGCCATCGACGAGGCCCTGGCCGGCCACGCCACCAAGGTCGAGGTGATCCTCAACGCCGACGGCTCGGTCACGGTCACCGACGACGGCCGCGGCATCCCGGTCGACATCCACGAGGGCGAGGGCGTCAGCGCGGCAGAGGTCATCATGACCCAACTGCACGCCGGCGGTAAGTTCGACCAGAACAGCTACAAGGTCTCGGGCGGCCTGCACGGCGTGGGCGTCTCGGTGGTCAACGCGCTCAGCGACTGGCTGGAACTGAAGATCCACCGCAACGGCCACAGCTACCAGATGCGTTTCGAGCGCGGCGACGCGGTGACCTCGCTGGCCCAGACCGGCGATTCGCCCGTCCGCGCCGACGGTCCCAAGGCCGGCGAGACCCTGACCGGCACCGAGGTGACGTTCTTCCCCAGCCTGGAAACCTTTGCCTTCATCGAGTTCGACCGCAAGACGCTGGAGCATCGCCTGCGCGAGCTGGCCTTCCTGAACTCGGGCGTGACAATCTATTTCCGCGACCTGCGCGACGCCGAGCCCTGGGAAGAGAAGCTGCACTACGAGGGCGGCATCGAGGCCTTCGTGCGCCACCTCGACAAGGCCAAGACCCCGCTGCTGAAGACCCCGATCGTCATCCGCGGCCGCAAGGACAAGGTCGAGGTCGACCTGGCTGTCTGGTGGAACGACAGCTACCACGAGCACATGCTGTGCTTCACCAACAACATTCCACAGCGGGATGGCGGCACGCACCTGTCGGCGTTCCGCGGCGCGCTCACGCGGATCATCACCGGCTATGCCGAGAGCTCGGGCATCACCAAGAAGGAGAAGGTCAATGTCGGGGGCGAGGACGCCCGCGAAGGCCTGACCTGCGTGCTGTCGGTCAAGGTGCCCGACCCCAAGTTCAGCTCGCAGACCAAGGACAAGCTGGTCTCGTCCGAAGTGCGCCCGGCCGTCGAGAGCCTGGTGCAGGAAGGCCTGGCCACCTGGTTCGAGGAGCACCCAAACGAGGCCAAGGCCATCGTCTCCAAGATCGCCGAGGCCGCCGCCGCCCGCGAGGCCGCCCGCAAGGCCCGCGAACTGACCCGCCGCAAGAGCGCCCTCGACATCACTTCGCTGCCGGGAAAACTCGCGGATTGCTCCGAGCGCGACCCGGCCAAGTCCGAGATCTTCATCGTCGAGGGCGACTCGGCCGGCGGCAGCGCCAAGCAGGCCCGCAACCGCGACAACCAGGCCGTCCTGCCCCTGCGCGGCAAGATCCTCAACGTCGAGCGCGCCCGCTTCGACAAGATGCTGTCGTCCGACCAGATCGGCACCCTGATCACCGCCCTGGGGGCCGGCATCGGCCGCGACGACTTCAACCCGGACAAGGTGCGCTACCACAAGATCGTGCTGATGACCGACGCCGACGTCGACGGCGCCCACATCCGCACCCTGCTGCTGACCTTCTTCTATCGTCAGATGCCGGAGCTGATCGAGCGCGGCTACATCTACATCGCCCAGCCGCCGCTGTACAAAGCCGCCAAGGGCAAGTCGTCGCGCTACCTGAAGGACGACAGCGAGATGGACGCCTTCCTGGTCGACGAAGGCGTCGACGGCGCCGAGCTGGACCTGCCGTCGGGCGAGCGCCGCACCAGCCAGGACCTGCTGGCCCTGGTCCAGCTGTGCCGCCAGGCCAAGGGCAATATCGACCGCCTGTCGCAGCGCGCCCCGGCCTTCGCCATCGAGCAGGCGGCCCTGGCTGGCCTGTTCGGCGACACGCCGGACATCGCCGCCGCCGCCCGGCGTCTTGATCTGTATGCGGAAGAAGGCGACGGCCCGTGGTCGGGCGAGCGCGGCGACACCGCCTATGTGTTCAAGCGCGTCCGCCGCGGCGTCACCGAAAGCGTGGTGCTGGACGACGGCCTGCTGCACGCCGCCGACGCCCGCCGCCTGGCCGAACGGGCCGGCGCTCTGGCCGAGGTGTTCTCGGGCTCGGCGATCTTCCGCCGCAAGGACAAGTCGACCACCGTGCGCGGCCCGCTCGACCTGGTGGGCGCGGTGCTCGACGCCGGCCGCAAGGGCCTGTCGATCCAACGCTACAAGGGCCTGGGCGAGATGAACCCCGACCAGCTGTGGGAAACCACCCTGGACGTCGAGGCCCGCACCCTGCTGCAGGTGCGCGTCAACCACGCCGACGACGCCGACGACATGTTCAGCCGCCTGATGGGCGACCTGGTCGAGCCCCGCCGCGAGTTCATCCAGGAAAACGCCCTGGACGCCGAGGTGGACGTCTAAAAAGCCGCGTAGCTGGGGTGGGCCAAGGCCGGAACGATGAACTGGGCCACGGTGATGCCGATGGGCAGGTCGACGAAGCCCTGGCCGACCGTGTCGAAGGCCTTCATGCCCCCGGCGTCCAGGCGCCCGACACTTTTGCCCTGGTTGTCCACCACCAGCGAGCCGGAAGCGCCTTTCAGCGAGAAGACCCGGCCGTCGAACCTGTGCGCGTCGTCGAGCACGGCATTGGCGCCCGGCTTGCTGCAGCTTCCTTTCTCGCCCTCGTAGATGGAGACATTGTCGCCCTCCATCTCGGGCGCCGTAAGCACGTGGTGATTGGTCAGCAGGAAGCGATCAGGCTTGTCGCTCCAGCGCACCATGCAGCCGAGTGTTCGGCGTCGACGTCCATCGGTATCTGAAGCTGTAATACCTCTCCCAATCACCACCAATGCGCGTAAGCTTGATTGTGGCGCGCCGGTGAGCGAAGCGGCCGAGAGCGGGGAGCATGAGCCAGACCGACACCGAACTGCCCCTGCCTCGGGCCGCGGCGATCGCCCTGGCCGCCGTCGCGCTCACGGGCGGCGCCCTGCTGGCGATCGGCCCTGGCGACTATCCGGACCTGCACACCATTCTGGACACCAGCCTGGCCCTGCTGCTGGGCGTGGTGGCGCTGTTGCTCTGGGACATGGGGCAGCACGCGGGGACGTCGTTTCCGAAATGGCTCGCCATCACCTTCGCCGCCACCTTCGTGCTGGCGGTCATCCATGTGCTGGTGACCGTCGAATGGTCGGGGTCGATGGCGGTGATCGCGCGATCGAAGGCGATGCTGCGTCCCGCCACCTGGCCGCCGGCCACCCACCTGTTGCCGATCGGCGTCGGCTGGGCGCTATGGCGGCTGCGGCGCGGCGTCACCGGCGGGATGGCCCGGTACGCCCTGGTGATCACCGTCCTGGGCGCGGGGCTGTTCGTCGCCTTTCAGCACCTGCCGACCTATCTGCCGCCCGGCCTGCTGGGCGTCACTCGCCCGGCCCTGGTCCTGGCGCCGTTGCTGTGGGCGGGCGTCGGCGTGGCGGCGTGGCGGCTGCGCGCCCTCGATCGCTTGGCCAGCCCGCTCGCCTGGATGGCCGGGACGCTGGTGGCGGCCAATGTCGTGATGCTCTATTCGCGCGCGCCGGCCGACGGACCGGCGATGGTCGCCCACCTGGGCCGGGCCGGCGGTTTTCTGGTCCTGCTGCTTTCGGCCATACAGGTGGCCTCGCGCGACATGTTCGAGCGCCTCGGCGCCGAGGCGGCGCTGTCGCGGCTGAACACCGAACTGGACCAGCGCGTGGTCGAACGAACGGTGCAGCTCGAAGCGGCGAACGCCACCCTGGAAGAGGAGATGCGGGCGCGCCGCCAGAGCCAACGGCTGCTCGACGCCATCATCGAGAGCTCGCCGGCCGTGATCTACGTCAAGGACCTCGAGGGCCGCTACCTGATGGTCAACCGCCGCTATGCCGACATCTTCCATATCGACCGCGACGCGATGATCGGCAGCACGGACCACGATATCTTCTCCAAGGACGTCGCCGACGCCTTCCGGGCCATGGATGTGCGCGTCGCCGCCGCCGACCTGCCGCTTACCGAGGAGGAGGAGGCCCCGCACGACGACGGCCCGCACGCCTATATTTCGGTGAAATCTCCGCTACGGGACGAGGCGGGCCAGGCCTATGCGGTGTTCGGCATCTCGACCGACATCACCGAGCGCAAGCGGGCGGAAACCCGGCTGCGCACGCAGTTCGAGCGCCTGAGCCTGCTGGACGAGATCACCCGCGCCATCGGCCAGCGGCAGGATATCCAGAGCATCTTCCAGGTCGTCGTGCGCAGCGTCGAGGACCAGCTGCCGGCCGACTTCGCCTGCCTGTGCCTCTATGACGACGTCGAGCGGGCGCTCACGGTCGCCGCCGTCGGGGTCAACAGCCAGGCCCTGGCGTTCGAACTGGCCATGCCGGTTCGGGCCCGCGTCGACATCGACCAGAACGGCCTTTCGCAATGCGTCCGCGGGCGCCTGGTCTATGAGCCGGACATCGCCAAGGTGCATTTTCCCTTTCCGCAGCGGCTTGCCGGCGGCGGCCTCGGGTCGATGGTCTGCGCGCCGCTGCAGATCGAGAGCAAGGTGTTCGGCGTGCTGGTGGTGGCCCGGTTCCAGCCCGAAGCCTTCGTCAGCGGCGAATGCGAGTTCCTGCGCCAGCTGAGCGAGCATGTCGCGCTGGCGGCGCACCAGGCCCAGCTGCACGGCGCGCTGCAGGCGGCCTATGACGACCTTCGCCAGTCCCAGCAGGCGATCCTGCAGCAGGAACGGTTGAAGGCCCTGGGCCAGATGGCCAGCGGCATCGCCCACGACATCAACAACGCCCTGTCGCCGGTCGCCCTCTATACCGAGTCCATGCTGGAGACCGAAACGGGGCTCAGCCCGAACGGCCGCGGGCGGCTGGAGGTCATCCGGCGCGCCGTCGAGGACGTGTCGCAGACCATCGCGCGCATGAAGGAGTTCTACCGCCAGCGCGAACCGCAGCTGGCCCTGGCCGCGGTGACGCTGAACGACCTGGTGCAGCAGGTGGTCGACCTGACCCGGGCGCGGTGGAGCGACATGGCCATGGAGCGCGGCGTGGTCATCGAGGTCCGGGTCGAGCAGGCCGTCGACTTGCCCGCGGTGCTCGGGGTCGAAAGCGAGATCCGCGAGGCCCTGATCAATCTGGTGCTGAACGCCGTCGACGCCATTCCGGAAGGCGGCCTGCTGACCCTGCGCACCCGGCTGGCCGGCGACGCCGTCGCGGTCGAGGTCCAGGACAACGGCGTGGGCATGGACGAGGAGACGCGCCGGCGCTGCCTGGAGCCGTTCTTCACCACCAAGGGCGAACGCGGGACCGGGCTGGGCCTGGCCATGGTCTATGGCGTGATCCAGCGTCACGGCGCGGAGATGGACATTCGCCCGGCCCCTGGCGGGGGGACGCTGGTCAGCCTGAGCTTCCCGGTTCCAGCCCACGTGTCGACGCCGGCCGGCGAGGTCGTTGCGCCGGTCCTGCCCAGCCGGCTGCGCCTGCTGCTGATCGACGACGACCCGGTGCTGCTCAAGGCCCTGGGCGACACCCTGGAGGCCGACGGCCACCACCTGACGATCGCCAATGACGGCCAGGCCGGCATCGACGCCTTCAGCGCCGCCCACCATCGCGGCGAAGCGTTCGCCGCGGTGATCACCGACCTGGGCATGCCCTATGTCGACGGTCGCAAGGTGGCGGCGGCGATCAAGGCTCTGTCGCCGTCCATGCCGGTGCTGTTGCTCACCGGCTGGGGTCAGGGCCTGGCGGCCGACGCGGAGATCTCGCCGCATGTCGATCGGATCCTGAGCAAGCCGCCCAAGCTGCGCGAACTGCGGGCGGCCCTGGCGCAGCATTGTCCGGCTGGGGAAGGCTGATGGAAGGCGGCGGCATGGAAGCGACAGGCGCAGTGGGTTCGCGGCGGCCTCGGATCTTGATCGTCGACGACGAGCCGGCGATCGTCGAGGCGCTGCGCGACACCCTCAGCGATCGCGGCTACGACCCTGTCGGCTTCACCGACGGGACGGCGGCCCTGGCGGGCCTGGAGGCCGGTCAGTTCGACCTGCTGCTCGCCGACCTGTCGATGCCGCGGATCGGCGGGGTCGACCTGTTGCGCGAGGCCCAGCGGCGCGACCCGGACCTCGTCGGGGTGATCATGACCGGCGACGGCACGATCGCCACGGCGGTCGAGGCGATGAAGACCGGCGCGCTCGACTACATTCTCAAGCCGCTGAAGATGAGCGTCATCCTGCCGGTCCTGTCGCGGGCCCTGACCGTGCGCCGGCTGCGAACCGAGAACGCCGCGCTGGAACGCAGCGTGCGCGAACGCACCGCCCAGCTCGAAGCAGCGCTGCGCGACCTCGAAGCCCAGGCCGCCGAACGGCTGCGCGCCGAACAGGCGCTGATGCAGGCCCAGAAGCTCGAGGCGGTCGGCCGGCTGACCGGGGGCGTCGCCCACAATTTCAACAACCTGCTGATGGCGATCGACGGGGCGCTGCAGTTGCTCGACAAGCGGCTGGATCCCGAACATGTCGGCCGCAAATATGTCGACTGCGCTCGGCAGGCGACCGAGCGGGGCGCCAAGGTCACGGGCGAGCTCCTGGCCTTTTCACGCACCCAGCGGTTCGATCTGCGGCCCACGGAGATACGCGGCGCGCTCCAGGCGTGTCAGTCGATCTTCGCCCAGGCCGCCGGCCCCACGGTCCGCTTCAACCTCGACCCGGGCGACGACGACGTCTGGGCCCTGACCGATCCGGACCAGCTCGAACTGGCCGTCGTCAATCTTGCGATCAATGCCCGCGACGCCTTGCCGGACGGCGGGGATGTCACCCTGGGCCTGACCGTCGAGGACACTGTCGCACCGACCGTGGCGGTCTGGTTGCGCGACACCGGGACCGGCATGTCGAGCGAGGTCGCCGCCCGGGCCCTGGAGCCGTTCTTCACCACCAAGGAGCGGGGCAAGGGAACCGGCCTGGGCCTGGCCCAGGTCTACGGCTTCGCCCGTCAATGCGGCGGCGAGGTGAGGATCGACAGCGCGCCGGGGCTGGGCACGACGGTCACCATGGTGTTGCCGCGCACGGCGGCGCCGGCCGTGCTGGAGGCGCCGCCCAAGGCCGCTGCGTCCAAGATCCTGGAAGGCGGGGCGGAGGGCGTCCGGCTGCTGGTGGTCGACGATGACGACGCCGTGCGCCAGATCCTGGTCGACGGCCTGCGCCTGGAGGGCTTCGAAGTGGCCGAGGCCGCGGACGGCGAGACCGGCCTCCGGGCGCTGCGCCGCGACCCGCCCGACGCCCTGGTGGTGGACTACGCCATGCCCGGCATGAATGGGGCGGAAGTCGCCAAGCGGGCCCGGGCCCTGCGGCCGGGTCTGCCGGTGGTGTTCTGCAGCGGCTACGCCGACACCCTGGCCCTGGACGACATCGAGGACGCGCCGCTGGTTCGCAAACCGGTCGTGGTCTCGGCGCTTGGACGCATGGTGGTCGATCTGATCGCGCGGCAGGGCGGGTGATCGCGCACTGCGATCTCGCCGCGGACATCCGTTTTACGGGAAGGTCGGAGTCGATACGCGATCGGCTGCGCGGCGAAAAAGATGGGAGGCTTTCTGGGTCGCTCCGCCTGGGACGTGCACATCGCCACGTGAGCAGCGGTCTCACATTGGCGGACCTTCGGCGTGCGGCGGCCTTTCAGGCTGTCCTGAGGGTATTGGGCGCCGTTTGGATCAGCCGGAGCGACGTTCGTTGCACGGGAACTCGAACGCAATGAGCCAGTTTCCGACCTGGGGCCCACCCTCAGGGCGGAGCAGCTTCAGGTGGATCTTGCGGTAAATCATAGGCGGCTCAAGCTCGACGGGTACGAGGTCTTCTACCGCGAGGCGGGCGCCGCCGACGCGCCGGTGATCCTGTTGCCGCACGGCTATCCCTGCTCGTCGTACGAATTTCGCGCGTTGATGCCGGCGCTCTCCGATCGCTGGCGCTTGTTGGCGCCGGACTTTCCCGGCTGCGGCTACAGCGACACCCCCGCTGGCTTCGCCTACGACTTCGACGGATACGCGGCGTTCCTGGCGCGCTTCCTCGACGATCTGGGCGTCGACCGCTTCGCGCTTTATCTCCATGACTTCGGCTCGCAGATCGGCCTTCGGCTGGCGATCATGCGGCCGGAGGCGGTGACGGCCTTGATCATCCAGAACGGCGACATCTATCAGGACGCGTTCGGGCCGAAGTACGAGGGGCTCTTCGATATTCTCGGCCGCCCCGAAGCCGAAGCGCGGGCGGCGCTGGCCAAGGCCGTCACCGAGCAGGAATTCAAGGCGGAGTTCCTCAACGACGTGCGGCCCGAACTGGCCGACCTGATTTCGCCCGACCTCTGGACCTTGCATTGGGCCCTGATGACGCCGCGGCGCAAGGAGATCACGGTCGATGTCCTGGCCGGGCTGCAGCAGAACCTCGCCTGGTTTCCCCGTTACCAGGCCTATCTGCGCGAGCACCGGCCGCCGGCGCTCATCTTGTGGGGACCGCAGGACGGCTACATGCCCGAAGCGTCCGCGCGGGCCTATCTGCGCGACCTTCCCGACGCCGAGCTCCACCTTCTAGACGGCGGCCATTGGCTGCTTGAGGTTCAGCTCGAGGCGGTCGTTCGCCGCATGAGGCCGTTCCTGGAGCGTACGCTCGGCCCGCGGCCGAATGGGTGAGCATCCGAACGTCAAACCAGACCTGCATTTGCGATCCGGCTCCCGCGCGAATGAATCCATTCGCGGATTCGGGCGTTTCCGGGATGGAGGAGCGACCGAATGCCCGAGATCCAGACCTATCGCGTCCACGCTCGCGACGACCGTAGCCATGGCCACGCCGTGGAGGCCGCCAGCTTCGAGGACGCGGCGATCGCGTTCGTGGAGATGTGGCGCCCGCCCGTCGACGCCGGCAACGAGGTTTCGGTCATCGTCCGCGAGGCCGACAGCGGCCTGGAGCTTTGCTATCGGATCGACCTGGACAGCGGCGACGCCGCGCCTTGCCCCCCATAGTCTTTGAAGGCTCGGCCGCCGGCGAAGATCGTCGGTGGAACAATGCGCCCGCGGCGGCGCGGTCGGGTGTAACCCGCTGCTTGCTCCCGTTCCCACATAGGCTATATATAGCGCGCTATATTGATGAGGCGCGTGATGACCCCAGACACCCTCGCCGACCTTGGGCCAGCCTTTCTCGGCAGCCGGCTCAAGCGGCTCTCCGACCGGCTCCAGGCCGAGGCGACGGCCGTGCTCCAGGCGCACGACCTGCCGATCCAGCCCGCGCAACAGGTGCTGCTGGCGGCGCTGAAGCAGGACGGCGCCCTGACGATCGGCGCCCTGGCCCAGCGCCTGCGGCTCAGCCAGCCGACCATCACCCGCACAGTCCAGGGCCTGGTGGACCAGGGTCTGGTCGGGGTCAGCCGCGAGGCCCGCGACCTGCGCCACAAGACCTTGTCGCTGACCGAGGACGGCGCGCGGGTGATCGGCGCGGCCCAGCGCGAGATCTGGCCCCGCGTCGCGGCGGCCGTGACCGAGCTTTGCGAGGGCGGCGAGCAGGCGCTGCTCGACCAGATCGCGGCCCTGGAGGCGCGGCTCGACGCCAGGTCGCTGGTCGACCGCGTGACCTCGGCGCGCGGCCTTGCGGTCCGCGACTTCTCCGACGACCTGGCCGGAGCCTTCTACGCGATCAACGCCGCCTGGATCTCGCAGATGTTCGCCCTCGAGGAAAACGACGTCACCCTGTTGGAGAACCCGCGCGCGCTGATCGTCGACAAGGGCGGCGCGGTGCTGTTCGCCGAAACGCCCGACCTCGGCGTGGTGGGGACCTGCGCCATCATGAAGATGAAGGACGGCTGGTTCGAGCTGACCAAGATGGGCGTCCTGGAAGCGGCGCGCGGCCGAAAGGTCGGCGAGTTCCTGCTGGCGGCGGCGCTGGACCGGGCCAGGGCCATGGGCGTGGCCGACCGGCTGTACCTGCTGACCAACCGCAAGTGCGCGGCGGCCATCCATCTCTACGAGAAGCTGGGCTTCCAGCACGACGCCGAGATCATGGCGCTGTTCGGCAGCCGCTATGAGCGGTGCGACGTGGCGATGCGGTATCGAGCCTAAGAGGAAACCTGCGCCGCCGTCGCCTTCAGCACCTCGCGCGCCGCGTTCGGGTCGAGCCGCACCTGCAGGCCGCGCTGGCCGCCGTTGATGTAGACGCGCTCCTCTGCCAGCGCGTCGGCCTCGATCACCGCCGGCAGTGGCTTGCGCTGGCCGAACGGACTGATGCCGCCGACCTTGTAGCCGCTGATCCGTTCGGCGTCGGCGGGCTTCATCATCTGGGCCGACTTGCCGCCGACCGCCGCCGCCAGCTTCTTCATCGCCACCTCGCGGTCGGAGGGGACGATGACCAGCACCGGCTTGCCGTCGACCAGGGCCATCAGCGTCTTGAGCACCCGGCTGGGCGCCTCGCCCAAGGCGGCGGCCGCGGCCAGGCCGATGCTGTCGGCGTCGGGATCGTAGTCGTAGGCATGGACCGTGAAATCGACCCCGGCCTTGGTCAGGGCGAGGGTGGCGGGCGTGGTGCGGGACATGGCGCCACTATAGCCAAGCCCGCCCGCGCCGGGCCAGACCCAGGCTTGGGCCGGCCCCTCCACGGTTGTCATCCCGGAAGCCTCGCAGAGGCTGTCCGGGACCCAGGGGACTGGGCTGATGCGGTGCGGTTCACCTGGGTCCCGGACAAGCGCTGCGCGCTTTCCGAGGATGACAACCCCTACGGAATTCCAACTTCCGCACACGCCCTACTTCGGGCAGATCGCGTCGCCCTCGTTCGAGGCCAGTCGCACCTCGGTCAGGGACAGCGAGAACGGCCCGCCGGCGCCGACCACGAACGGCGCGGTGACATGGTCCATCTTCGCGCCGGCCGCCTGGAAGCAGGACAGCTTGATCTTGACGCTTTGCCAGGCGTTCAGCGGCGCTTCCTTGACGGCGGAGGTGACGTCGATCGTTCCGGCGCACGAGGCGTCGTCGGCGCAGCCGATGCCCAGGGTCACGGGACCGGTCGGAGCGGCGTCGATCCGGTAACGGACCATCACCGCCATGTCGCCGGTGGTCTGGCGCGACAGGTCGACGGCCGGGCCGTGGATGGCCAGCGTGCCCTGCCCGCTCCAGGTCGCCTGGCGGGCGTTCTCCTGGGCCCCGGCGTCGATCGCCTTGACCGAGCCCGCCCCCACGAAGTCCATCCGCCAGGGCGCGGGCAGCCGGCCGTCGACGAAATAGCGGTCGACGCTGCCGGCGGCGGCCACATCGCCCGCGACCTCGGGCAGGACGCCGACCTTGCCCGGCTTGGCGTAGGACAGGCCGTAGCCATAGGCGAACTGCGGATCGTAGCCCGGCTGGCCGCGGTTCAACGGCCCCTGGTCGGCGCGCTTGGGCCAGGAGAAGCCGAGCTTGCCCTGGAAATCGCGCTTGGGCTTGCCGTCCTGGCCGGCCACCAGCACGTCGGCGACGCCGCCGCCCTCGCTGCCCGGCAGCCAGGCGGCGACGAAGGCGTCCGAGGCGTTGATCTCGGGGTTCACCCACAGGGGACGGCCCGAGAGGAACACCGACACCACCGGAATGCCCTGCGCCTTCAGCCGCTTGAGCAGGGCCAGGTCGGCCTTGTCGCCCAGCTGGTAGCCGAGATTGGTCACGTCGCCCTGGAACTCGGCATAGGGGTCCTCGCCGAACACCACGATGGCCACGTCCGGCTTGGTGGCGAACTTGCCGTCGGGCGCCAGCTCCGCCTGGCCGCCGGCGGCCTTCACCGCCTGCTCGATCCCGCCCCAGATCGACTGGCCGTGCGGGAAGTCGCTGTTCTTGTTGCCCGTGCCCTGCCAGGTCAGGGTCCAGCCCCCCGAGGCCTTGCCGATGTCGTCGGCGGCGCCGGCCACCAGCACCTTGGCGCCCGGCTTGACCGGCAGCACGCCGTCGTTCTTTAGCAGCACCAGCGACTTGGCCACCGCCTCGCGGGCGATCGCGCGGTGCTCGGGCGCGCCCAGGCGATCGAAGCGGCCCTGGACGGTGGGCGCGACGCGCTCGAACAGCCCCGCCTTGACCTTGACCCGCAGGATCCGCCGCACGGCGTCGTCCAGCCGCGCCATCGGGATCTCGCCCGCCTTCACCTGGGCCAGGGTGCTGTCGTAAAGGCCCTTCCAGCTGTCGGGGGCCATGTACATGTCGAGCCCGGCGTTCATCGCCTGCGGGCAACTGGTGTTGGTGCAGCCGGCGAGCTGGCCGTGGGCGTTCCAGTCGCTGACCACGAAGCCCTGGAAGCCCATCCGCCCTTTCAGCACGTCGGTCAGCAGGCTCTTGTCGCCGGTGATCTTTTGGCCGTTCCAGCTGGAGAACGAGGCCATCACCGTCAGAATGCCGGCGTCGATGCTGGGCGGATAGCCCTGGGCGTGGATCGCCACCAGCTCGGCTTCCGGGATTCTGGCGTCGCCCTGGTCCTTGCCGCCCTCCGTGCCGCCGTCGGCCAGGAAGTGCTTGGCCGACCCGGCGATATGGCCCGCGGCCAAGGGCTGCCCCGGCTTCAGCGCGCCCTGCAGGCCCAGGGTCATGGGGCCCGAATAGGACTTCACCACCTCGGGGTCCTCGGCATAGCCCTCGTAGCTGCGGCCCCAGCGGTCGTCGCGCGGCACGGCCACGGTCGGGCCGAAGGTCCAGTCGCCGCCGACCACCGCCACCTCCTCGGCCGTCGCCTGGCCGATGCGGCCGATCAGGGCCGGATCTCGCATGGCGCCCAGGCCGATGTTGTGCGGAAAGATCGTCGCTCCGACGATGTTGTTGTGTCCGTGCACGGCATCGATGCCGAACAGCAGGGGAATGGGGACATGGCCCGGCCGGGCGGCCAGCGACTGCTTGCGGTAGGCGTCGATCAGGTCGGTCCAGGCCTTGGGCGGGGCGCGGTCATTGCCGCCCGGGGCCGAGTTGCCACCGGCCAGGATCGAGCCGAGCGGGTACTTTTCCAGGTCCGCCGGGGTCATCGAGGCGATGTCGCCCTGGATGGTCTGGCCGACCTTTTCCTCGACGCTCATCCTGCCCATCAGCTGGCTGATGAAGGCCTCGGTCTTGGCGTCGGTGATCGCCGCCGGACTGGCGGCCACGGGCCACTGGGCCGGATGGGCGACGCTGGACTGGGCGTAGGCCGGAGCGCTCGCCAGGCCGGCCGAGGCAATGAGGGTCGAGGCGAGCAGGGCCGAGATCGCAGGACGACGGGAGCGGACGGTCATTCAACACCTTCGGGAAGCGGCCCGGGCGCGCGGGTGCGGGCGCCGGCGGACATTGCGCGGCAAAGAACCGGCGCGACGGGGAGAACATCGTCGCGCCGGAGTTTGGAGAGCCCCCGATGAAAGGGGATCCAGGGCGCGCCGCCGCCGGAGGGTTTGGCGAAGGCGCGTCGTCCCCGCCGGCAGTTCGGCGCTGGAACGGGACGGATCGGAATGGAGTGGACGCCGCTCGCCGTCGGGCGCGCGGGCCTGGGGTGGTTTCCTTCCCTGAAGCGGAGGCTGGCGCCTCTCTGACACCGTGACCTCATCACGAATTGACAGCGCTGTCTAGTGAAAGTGTGAACGATACCGGGCGGGCAGGTCTCGCGGTGCGCCATGGCTCAGGCGGCGCTGCGGCGGACGATGGCGGCCAGGGCGGCCTCGTGGGTGGGACTTTGGGCCACGACCGTGTCGATCCGCGCCGTCAGGTCCGGCAGGATGGCTCGCACCTGCTCGAAATTCGACGCCTCGACCAGCGGGTCATAGGCCCTGGGCGTCACTCCCATGCCCTCGAAGATGTAGAACCAGGACAGGTCGGTGAACAGTTCGCCGGGCTTGGCGTCGACCCGGCCGCAGGCGCGATAGAGCTCCAGCCGCTCGGCCAGGCCATCGGGCAAGGGCGTGGCGGCCCGCTCGCGCCAGAACGCCGTGTCGTCGCGGGCCGTCACGCAATAGTGCAGCAGGATGAAGTCGCGATAGGTTTCGTACTCGTCGGCCAGGGCGCGATTGTAGGCGGCGATGTTGACGGGGGCGAAGTCGCGGTCCGGGAAGTGGTCCAGCAGCTTGTAGAGGCCGCTGCACACCAGGTGGATGCTGGTGGATTCCAAGGGCTCCAGGAAACCGGACGCCAGGCCCAGGGCCACGCAGTTGCGGCTCCACATCGTCTTGCGGCGACCCGCGGTGAAGCTCAGCTTGCGCGGCTCGGCCAGGGGCTGGCCGATCGCCGTCAGCAACTCGTCCTGGGCCGCGCCGTCGTCGATGAAGGCGCTGGAATAGACATAGCCGTTGCCCACCCGGTGCTGCAGCGGGATCCGCCAGCGCCAGCCGGCGTCCTGGGCCACGGCCTGGGTGTAGGGCGGCGGCGGGCCGGCATGGGCGGTGGGCGCGGCCAGGGCGCGGTCACAGGGCAGCCAGCGCGTCCAGTCCTCGTAGCCGGCGCCCAGGGCCTGCTCGATCAGCAGGCCGCGAAAGCCGCTGCAGTCGATATAGAGGTCGGCCGCCAGCTCGCCGCCGCCCTTCAGGACCAGGGCTTCGATGAAGCCGTCGTCGCGCAGCCGCGCCTCGGCCACCTCGCGCTCAAGCCGCCGCACGCCGCGGCGCTCGGCGTGGTCGCGCAGGAAGCGGGCGACCAGGACCGCGTCGAAATGCAGGGCCTGGCGCAGGCCGGCCAGCGGACCGGGGATGCGCGGATCGGGATGGGCCAGCCGGCCGGCGTCGCCCAGGGCGGCGGCCAGGCTGAACTGCGGCACCGTCGGGTCCAGCCCCTGGGCGCGCGCCTTGTGGAACATGTGGTGGAAGGGCCGGCGATCGATCGACACGCCGAAGGTCCCGAACGGATGCCAGTAGCTGTCGCCGATCGCGCGCCAGTCGTCGAACTTGATGCCGAGCTTGAACGTGGCCTGGACAGCCGGAATGAAGGCGTCGAGATCGACGTCGATCAGCTTCAGGAAGTCGAAGATCGGCGGGATGGTCGCCTCGCCGACCCCCACCGTGCCGATGTCGGGCGACTCGACCAGGGTGATGGCGCAACCGGTACCGCGCAGAGTCTGGCTCAGCAGGCAGGCCGCCATCCAGCCGGCCGTGCCGCCGCCGACGATGGCGATCGAGCGGATGGACCTGTCGCTCATGACGTCCTCCCGAGACGAGAGAAGAAGCGGCGCCGGCCAGCTCAGGGCCGGCCGGCGCCAGGCGCTCGGCGGGCGACGGGGGATGAGCCGCCGCCTCGCCGGGGAACCTTCGCCCGACCGGTCGAAGGTTCCAACTCAAATCCTCGGAGCGCGTCGGACGTCGCGCTCCGGTCCGGCCTACATGCCGAACTTGAACCGCGCGCCGATCACCACACGGCGGTCGCCGGTGGCGTAGCGGAACGGCAGGTTCTTCCATTGCAGGTAGCGGCCGGTGTCTTCCTTGGTCAGGTTGATGCCTTCCAGCACCACCTTGATCTGGTCGTTGATCGCGTAGCCGATCTGGCCGTCGAGTTGGCCATAGGCCCGTTCCCAGGTGCCCAGCGAGTGGGTGTCCGTGCCCGAACCGAAGGCGAAGTTGCCCTGGTAGCTCTTGTCGCGCCAGGCGTAGGACAGGCGGGCCTCAAAGCCGTGGGCTTCGTAGTAGCCCTGGACGTTGAACGCGTGCTTGGCCACGCCCGGGATCGGCAGGTTGTCCTGGTAGTCGTTGGAGTTGGACGACTTGGAGTCCGAGTAGGTATAGTTGGCCGTGAAGCCCAGGCCATTGGCGAACGCGTATTGCGCGGCCAATTCGACGCCCTTGATCTCGCCGCCCTCGCCATTGACCGGCTGGGTGAAGATCCCGGCCGTCGCGCCTTCCACCGAGCCGTCGGCCACCGTCCGCGAGACCGTGTCGGTCTGGATGAACGAGTCGACGTTCTTGTAGAAGACCGCCGCCGACAGCAGGCCTTGGGTGCCGAAGTAGCGCTCATAGGCCGCGTCGAACTGCGAGGCGCGGTAGGGGTCCAGCTCCGGGTTGCCGCCGCTGCCGTTGGTGTAAAGGAAGCGGTTGAGGTTCGGGCCAGGCGTCGAGCTGCGGGTGAAGTTGTAGCTGGAACCGGTGCCCAGCTGGAACAGGTTCTGACGCGACATGACGCGGGCCGCCGAGACGCGGACCTTGTCGCTGTCGGTGACGTCGAACACGCCGCTGAAGCTGGGCAGAACGTCGGTGTAGGAGCGCGAGGTGGTGATGTGTTCCGGGTTGGAGATCACCCCGTTCCAGCTGTCGGTGCCGTAGTAGTTGGGCACGGTCGGCGTGGCGCTGGAGTCGATCGTCAGTTCGGTCTTCACCACTCGGACGCCGGCGTTCAGGTGATAGCGATCCTCGGCGCTGCCCGCGTCAGCCATCATGTAGCCGGTCGTGGTCTTTTCCTTGACGTTGAACGACTGGATCGGGTCCCGGTAGTACTTGAACGGCGTCGACGGATAGAGCGCCGACAGCCACTGGACCGGGTTCTTCATCTGGTCGCGATTCTGGAACAGGGCCGTGATCCCACCGACGGTCAGGGTCTCGAAGCGTTCCGGATTGGTCGCCGCCGTCTGGTACGGGGTGATCAGGGCCGGCGAGGCGCCGAAGCGGCCGTCGTCGGTCGCGGTCTGGCCGCAGTTGGGGCGACCCGGCGTGCCGGCCGGCAGGCCGCACGACTTGAAGCCGATGGCCCCGTCCTGGAAGTAGCCCAGCGGGGTCCAGTCCTGGCCCAGGGCCTGGCCGTTCAGCTCGCCCTTGCCCGAATAGTCGGCCAGCAGCAGCAGGAAGTCGGAATTCACCTTGCGCTCGGCGTAGCGGGCGCCGGCGCTGAGCACCAGGTTGCCGTTCTCGCCGAACTCGGGACGGTACTTGAAGTCGGCCCGGACCGAAGTGTTCTTGATGTCAGTGCGTTCGCCGAACACCCAGTGCGACTTGGCGAAGACGCTGCTGGGGGTGGTGAACTGCGACGGGTTGGCCGGGGTGAACGTCGGGTTGTCGCCGTTGGTGTAGGTATAGGTGAAGGTCGACGGCGCCGTGGCGTTGGGAATGAGCCCGGCCGCGGTGCCGTTGCGCACGGTGTACTGGGTGTAGCGGACGTCGTTGTTGGCGCTGTCGCTTTCGTAGTCGGACTTCGAATAGGCGCCGCGAACGCTGCCGGTCAGGCGACCGCCGTTGTCCCAGTTGGCGGCCAGTTGGAAGTTGTCGGTCTTGGCTTCTGCGTTCTGGACGTAGGAGGTGCCTTCGGCCGAGTTGGCGGTCACCGTGCCGGTCTGCAGAACGCCGTTGGTGTCCTTGGTGAAGCCCGCCGCCGAATAGTTGGCGTTCTCGTTGGCGAACGGGAACTTGATCGAGGCCTCTGATGTCAGGATCTTCAGGTCCGAGTGGAACCAGTCGGCCGTCAGCTGCAACGAGTCGGTCAGGGCGAAATCGACGTTGACCGAGGCCCCCAGGCGCTTGCGTTCCTGGTCCCGATAGGTCGCGTAGCGGTATTCCGGCGACCAGACGTCGACCGTGCCCGCGCCTTGCGGACGGTCCTCGAAGGCCCAGCCGCCGCGGTTCTCGCCGGCCAGCACATCGGTGTGGCTGTCGGTTTTGTCATACGAGATGGTGCCCAGCACGGCGAAGCGGTCGCTGAACTTGTGGCCCAGCACCAGCGAGCCGGTGGGGGTCCAGTCGGTGCCCGAACCCTTCTGGCCGCGGATGTCGCCGGCGATGGTGGTGTCGTCGGCCAGGTCGCGGGCGTTGCGGGTCTTCAGGTTGATGATGCCGCCCAGGCCGCCTTCCAGCAGCGAGGCGTCCGGCGACTTGTAGACGTCGACGCCGCCGATCAGCTGCGAGGGGATGCCCTCCAGCGAGTTGTCCTGGGTGATCTTGCCTTCGTAGAGGCGGAAAATCTCCAGGCCGCTGACGAAGATCTCGTTGTTCAGCACCGTGACGTTCTGGTCGAGGCCGCGGATGCGGACCTTGGTGCCCTGGCCGTTCTCGCGGTCGATCTGCACGCCCGGCAGGCGCTGCAGCGACTCGGCGATGTTCTGGTCGGGGAACTTGCCCATGTCCTCGGCGGTCACCGACTCGATGATCAGGTTCGAGTTCTTCTTCAGATTCAGCGCGTTCGCCAGCGAGGCCCGGAAGCCGGTGACGATGACCTCGTCAACCTGGGATGGCTCTTCCTTCTGGGCCGGCGCGGCCTGGGCCAGGGCCTGGCCGGCGCTCAACAGCACCATGGCCGAGGCGGCGCCGAGCAGAGCCGTGCGCGATCGATAAGACTTTGTCGTCATTATGCATTCCCCTGATGTGCGGCAGCAGTTCTCAGCCTCGATCAGCGAAGCCGAACGAGCCAAGACGCGGAGTTTGAGGGATGCCTGCGCATCCTCCCGTGGGTTTCCGGCTTTTTATGAGGCGCCGGTAGCTTCAACCTATGGACAACCGACAGCGCTGTCAACTTGCGACAACGGAATTCTGGGGGAATTTGTCGGTGCAGCTTTCAGGTCACACCCGGGCCAGGGCCGAGGCGATCGCCGCCAGGGTGACGGGCTCCATGACCGCGTAGCCCTCGCGGGTTGGGTGGACCCCGTCATAGGCCAGGCCCGGCTTCATGCCCCCCGCCCCGTCGTCCAGCACGGCGGTATAGTCGGCCAGCACCGCGCCGCGCTCGACCGCATACGCCTCGATCCAGGCGTTCAGGGCCCGGACCTTGGCCGCGGGACCCAGGCCCGGCCGCCACGGGAACTCCGCCGCCGGCGTGACCGTGGCCAGGATCACGGCGATCCCGTTGGCCTGGGCCAGGGTGGTCATGGCCTGGAGATTGGCCTGGGTGGCGGCGATGTCGTAGGGGCCGGCGTTCTGGGCGATGTCGTTGATCCCGGCCAGGATGTGCACGGCGGCCGGCTTCAGCGCCACCACGTCGGGCCAGAACCGCACCAGCATCTGGGCCGTCACCTGGCCGCTGATCCCGCGGCCCAGCAGGCCGTTGTCGGCGAACAGGGCCGGACGGGCGTCGCGCCAGCCCTGGGTGATCGAGTCGCCCATGAACACCACGCGCCGCCGTTCGGGCGGCAGGTCGCGGTCGATGGCGTTCTCGGCCGCGTAGCGCTGCAGGAACGGCCAGTCGGTGCGCAGCCGCTGCTCCTCCGGGCTCGGCGCGGGCGGAGCGAGGGCCTGGGCCAAGGCCAGGCTGGGAACGGCCATGAGCCCGGCCGCGAGCATCGTGCGGCGACCCAGCATCAACGAACCTCCGTCTTGGCGGCGGTCACGTTCCAGCCGCGCAGCTCGACCTTCGCCCCCGGCCGCGCCTGGCCCGGATAGCGGATCTCCACCGTCCGCCGCTCGCCCGGCAGCAGCGAGACATAGTTGTCGGCGTAGTAGGCCGGCAGGATCCGCGCGCCCTTGGCGTCGACCAGGGTCAGCTTGCCGTTCAGGGCCGGGGCCGAGCCGGTGTTGGCCAGGGTCACGGTGACCACCGTCTCCTCCCCCGCCTTGCCGCCGGCGGCCGTGATCGACACTGGCTGGTCGGCCATGGCCGACAGCTTGCGCTCGCCCTCGGCGTCCTTTGCCACCCAATAGAGGTTGCTCGACAGCAGCTTCCCGTCGGCGGCGGCCAGGTCCAGCCGCACCACCACCGCGCCCTGGGCCAGCGGGCCCGACAGGTCCAGCGTCTCGCCCAGCGCCGTGCCGTTGGCCGGGGCGTCGATCCGCCAGGTCCGGTCGGCCAGCGGCTTGCCGTCCAGCCCCACCACCCGGGCGCGCAGGGCCGCGCCGGAGATCGGCGCGAGGGCGTTGTTGACCACGGCCAGCCGATGGTCGGCCAGGCTCATCTGGGCGTGGACCGTCTCGGCCGCCTTCTGGGTCCCGTAATAGGCGGCGTGGGTGTCGTAGTCGTGGCTGAGGATCTGCCACATGCTGCTGGGCCAGGCCGGCTGGGTCATCCACAGCAGGCGGCCCGAGGATTGGGTCCACAGCTCCTGGTTCATGCCCTCGAAGATCGCCCGGTGGGTCTCGTAGTTCATCAGCTGGGCCTTGCGCTCGAAGTCCTCGAGGCTGACGGCCGGACCCAGCTTGGCGGCCATGGCGTCCAGGAAGGTCTTGGTCGCGCCGTTCCCGGTGGCGTGCCAGTCGTGATAGGCCCAGACGTCGCTGATCGGCCAGCGGTCGGCTGCGGGCACGGCGGCCTCGAACGCCTCCAGGGTCGGGAACGACGGCGTGCCGACCTCGACCGAGAAGCCCTTGGCGTGCTCGGTGAAATAGGTCTCCGGTTCACGGTAGTTGTAGGGTCCGCTGTTCTGCAGGTTCACGCGGTTGGAGCTGCCGGTGTACCAGCGCGTGCCGTCCAGGTCGTGGACCAGGGCCTCCAGGCCCTCGTTGAGGATCGGCTGCGGCACGCCCTCGTTACGGCCGAACCACAGGGCGATGGAGGGATGGTTGCGGTAGCGGCTGATCACATCGGCGGCGTTCTTCAGGAACAGCGGCACGTCCTGCGGCTCCAGCTGGAAGTCCTGGGTCGAGGCCCAGAAGTCGTTCAGCACCAGAAGGCCGTACTCGTCGGCCAGGTCGTAGAAGACGTCCTCGGTGTTCTGCCCCACCCAGTTGCGAATGATGTTGAGGTGGGCGTCCTTGTGCAGGCGGAAATAGGGCTCCAGCCGCTCGCGCGACACCCGCTTGCGCCAGTCGTCCGTGCCCCAGTTGCCGCCGCGCGCGGCGATCTTCACGCCGTTGACCTTGATCACGAGATAGGGCGTCAGGCCGGTGTCGGGCACGTCGCGGACCGCCGGCGAGGTTTCGCCGACCTTGGTCAGCGAGGTCGCCCAGCCGTCGGTCACCTTGCGGATGCCCTCGTGACTACCGTCGGTGACGTCCTGGCCCAGCTGGCGGGCCTTAGCGTAGTCGACCTCGACGCGCCGCAGCTCGCCGTGCGAATCCATCAGCGACATCTCGTAGGTCATCTGACGCAGGCCGATGCGGCTGTCCTTCTGGTCGGAGACCTTGCCGTCGACGCTGGCCAGCAGGCGCAGGCCGTACAGCGCCTGGGCGCCGTAGCCGTTGGGCCACCAGAGCCTGGGGTTCCGGATCGACAGCTGCGGGAAGTCGGCGGGGGTGAACACCACCTGGCCCTGGCCCGGCGCGACGGTGACGGCCTTCTCGACGGCGACCGTGTCGAAGGCGGCGCGGACCGTCGCCTGGACCGGGGCGTCCGTCAGGTTCTCGACCGGCACGGCGATCTCGACCTCGGCGACGCTGTTGTCGGCTTTCGGCAGGGTGGTGACCACGTGGCTGTCGCCGATCCGCACCGGGCCGGTCGAGCGCAGCACCACGTCCTGCCACAGGCCGGTGTTGCGGTCGCGGACGCTGGGGATCCAGTCCCAGCCCTCGCTGGCGATGAAGGTCGGGCCGTCCAGGGCCTGCATGCCGCCGTTCTCGCCGACACCCGCGGTCAGGGACTCCTCGTGGGCCAAGCCTGGATGCGGCGGCGGCGAGACCCTGACGGCGATGGCGTTGGCCACGCCCGGCCTGAGCTTGCCGGTGACGTCGAACTGGCCGCGGATGAAGGCGCCCTTCAGGTCGCCCAGCTTCTCGCCGTTCAGCCAGACCTCGGCGGCGTAGTTGATGCCCTTGAAGACCAGCTGCTGGTGGCGGCCTTCCTGGCTGGCCGGGGCGACGAACTCGCTGCGGTACCAGTAGTCCTGCTTGTTCAGGCTCTCTGGAATGGCCGTGTTGTTCAGGCCGTAGTCGGGGTCCGGATAGACGCCGCGATCGACCAGGGTGGTCAGCACCGTGCCGGGCACGGTGGCCGCGTACCAGGCCTTGGCGTCGTAGCCCGGTTTAGACAGCGCTGTCGGAGCGTCGCCGACCTTCGGGGCTTCGGCCAGCGACCAGCGCTTCACGGTCCAGGCCTGGGCGCCTTCCGTGGCGGGCGCAGCGACCAGGGCCGGGCCGGCATAGGGGGCGACGGCGACAGGCTTGGAGAACGGGGCCTTGGTCTTGGGCCGCGTCCAGGCGTCCTGCGGCGACACCTGGCCGTACATCTGGCGCACCTGCACCGGCCAGGTCGGGCTGCCGGGCTCGTACACGGTCAGGTCGGGGTCGGGCTTGGCCGAAGCCAGGGTCTTGAGCTTTGCGGGGGCCAAGGCCGAGCCCTGGGCCGTGAAGCCCGCCACCTTGCCGCCGAACGGCGCCGTCCCCGCCAGTTTGCGCGGACCCAACTGGACGGTGGAAGCCGCGGTGACCGGCGCGGCCCGCCCCTCCCCGACCTTGGTCCCGTCGACATAGAGCGTGACCGTCGTCCCGTCCGAGATCGCCGCCACATGGCTCCAGTATCCCGGCTTCAGCGCCGTCGCGCCCTTGACCGCGGACGTTCCGGCCCAGACGGCCGGCGCGCCGTCTTCCAGCTCGATGAAGCGGCCGCCGCTGGCCGGGTCGCCGACCCCGGCCACCACCACCCGCCCGGTCGAGGCCGCCGCCGGCGCGATCCAGCCCTGCAGCGACCACGGCCCTTCGGCGGGCAATGGGCTTCCCGCCAGGGGCTTGGCCAGGCCGTCGCCGCCGCGCGGCAGGTCGGCGTTGTAGGGGCCGTAGACTGACGATGTCTGGGCGGCGGCCGGCAGGGCGACCAGCGCGGCGCAGGTCGCCAGCAGCGACAGGCGCAGCATCCGGCGGGCGAACTTGGTGGTCATGTCTTTCCTCCTCGGTCGGCCTCTTCGGGCCTTTGGTTGTCTTCAGGAACGTGTCTTCAAGGTCGGGGCAGCAGGCGGCAAAGCGCGCCGCGATCGTCTTTCGTGGTTTGGGGTCCGGACGGGGTGAAGGCGACCGCCTCGGCCGCCGTCGTCTGGGCGGGCCAGGGCGCCAGGCCCGGCCCGTTCGGATCGCTGGTGCGGGCGAAATTGACCCAGTAGGCCTGGAGCGGCGGCCAGGCGGCCCCGGTCGCGCCGGCCGGCGGCGTGTCGAACACCAAGGGCAGCTCCGAGCCGTGCCGCACCGGTCCCGCGCCAGGGGCGGCGACGGCCAGTTCGTAGCGCCAGGTCCGCTGACCGGCCGCGACGTGGCGGGCTGCCACCCAGGTCGCCGGGCAGCGGAAGCCGGTGTCGGCGGCGATCTGGTCGGCGGTCTCGTCCGACGCCGCACCCTGGGCGCCGATCGCGTAGAGCCGGAGCGCCTGGCCTGGGTCTTGGTAATTGGCCTTCACCCAGGCCGAGGTGTTGGCTGCGCCGCCGTACAGCGACAGCTCGCGGGCGCTGTTGCCCATGATCAGCGGCACGCGGGCCTGGCGGCCAGCGGCCAGGGTCTTGGCCGGTGACTCGCGGAGCACCGCCCCGTCGACCACCGCCTGCAGCCAGACGAAGCCGTCGTCGGAGATCGGCGGCTTCAGGGCGTCGGCGGCGCCCAGCACGGCCAGACCGGGGGCGGCGCGCAGCCCGGCCAGGTCCTTGGCGCCCAGCGCCCGACCCAGGGCCTGGCCCAGCGCCTCGTTCTGGGCCAGGGATCGCGGCGGCAGGCCGAAACCCGCCGTGCCGCTCTGTTCGATGGCCTTGTGGAACAGGCCCCGCGCCTCGGGGGCCAGCATCAGCAGCCCCACGTCCTGGCCGCCGGCCGAATGGCCGAACAGCGTCACATTGCCGGGATCGCCGCCGAACCGGGCGATGTTGTCCCGCACCCAGCGCAGGGCGGCGATCTGGTCCATCAGGGCGTAGTTGCCCGAGGCCCCGCGCCCCTCGGCGGTCAGGCCGGGATGGGACAGGAAGCCGAAGGCGCCCAGCCGGTACTGGATCGACACCAGCACCACGCCCTGCTCGACCAGGCTCGACTCCACCGTGCCCCGCGCCGAGCCGGCCCGGTTGGCGCCGCCATGGATCCAGACCATGACCGGCAGCGGCTTGGCCGGCTTCAGCGCCGGCGTGCGGACGTCCAGATAAAGGCAGTCCTCGCGACTGTCGGCGGCGTCCCTGTCGTTCCAGCCGTAGCCCCGTTGCAGGCAGGGCGCGCCCGAGAAGGTCGCCTCGCGGGTCCCGGTCCAGGGCGAAACCGGCGCGGGCGGCCTCCAGCGGCGGTCGCCGACCGGCGGTGCGGCGAAAGGCACGCCGCGGAAGACCGCGCCGGCGCCCCGCGCCTCGCCCTGGATCGTTCCGCCCGTGACAGCGACCGTGGCCTCGTCGGCGGCGCGAGCCGTTCCCGCCGTCCCGAAGGCCAGCAGGGCCAGCAGGACGACGGCGCGGCGGTCAGGCGGCGGCATGGGCCGCTGCGGCCTCGGCGGGGGTCCACAGGCGCGCGGCGCCGCGCACGCCCGAGGAGTCGCCCCAGCGGGCGGGGGCCAATCGGGCTCGCCAGCCGTCGGAGAACACGTGGGGTTCGATGAAGCCGGGCAGGCGCTCGTACAGTTCGTCGACGTTCGACAGCCCGCCGCCGAACACGAAGGCGTCGGGATCGACGATGTCGGCGATCACCGCCAGGCCGCGGCCCAGGCGGTCGAGATAGCGGTCGAAGCTGATCACGGCCTCGGCGTCGCCGGCCCGGGCGGCGGCGATGATCGCCTCGCCGGCCAGGGTTTGGCCGGTGCGTTCGGCATGGTCGCGGCGGAAGCCCGTGCCCGAGATCCAGGTCTCCAGGCAGCCATGTCGGCCGCACCAGCAGGCCGGGCCCGGCGATTCTTCCGGCTTGGGCCATGGCAGGGGCGTGTGGCCCCACTCGCCGGCCACGCCGTTGGCGCCCTCGACCAGCTTGCCGTCGACCGCCAGGCCGCCGCCGCAGCCGGTGCCGATGATCACCGCGAACACCGCCGCCAGGCCGGCGGCGGCGCCGTCGACGGCTTCCGACAGGGCCAGGCAATTGGCGTCGTTGGCCAGGCGCACCGGACGGCCCAGACCCGCCTCCAGGTCCTCGCGGAACCGCCGGCCGTTCAGCCAGGTGGAGTTGGCGTTGCGCATCACGCCCGTGCGCGGCGACACCGAGCCCGGCGCGCCCACGCCGATCGAGCCGCGGCCGCCGGCTTGCTGCTCGGCCTGGGCGATCAGGTCGCGGACCGTGACGATGGCCGCGTCGTAGGATCCCGGATTGGGGGCCCGCACGCGAGCCAGGAACCGGCCGTCCGCCGACAGCGCGGCGGCCTCGATCTTCGTGCCGCCAAAATCAACGCCGACCTGCATCAAACCGTATTTCCTCCAGCCGCCGTTCGCCGCCCTTCAGGGCTCGCGCGGCGCGCACATGCAGTTTGCCTCATAGTCAGCAGCCCCGAATAAAGAAAGCAATTTAAATAATTCCGCCGACAACGGCGCCGCTATCGCCATGGCCCGCCGCGATGCTACTACGACGTCAGGTCGAAGGTCATCGAATGCCGCCCTTGGAAGTCTCGCGAAAGTCGAACCGCAAGCGCACCGCCGGCGCAAGCCTGTCGGGGGCCAATCTCGAGCGGGTCGGCGACCACAACCAGCGGGTCATCCTGCAGGCCATCCGGGTCAACGGCCCGATCACCCGCGTGACCCTGGCCCAGATCACCGGCTTGACGCCGCCGGCCGTGGCCAACATCACCAAGCGCCTGCTGGACGACGGCCTGATCGTGGAGGCCGGACGGGTCCAGGGCGCGCGCGGCCAGCCGGCCATGAACCTGACGATCAATCCGAACGGCTGCCTGTCGATCGGCGTCAACATCGACCGCGACCACATCACCGTGGTCATGCTGGACCTGCTGGGCGCGGTGCGGGCCCGGGCCAGCAAGGAGATCGAGTTTCCCCTGCCCGCCGACGTCGCCAAGTTCTGCAAGACCCAGATCCACAAGATGCTGGCCGCCTGGAAGGGCGAGCCGCCGCGCCTGTCGGGCATAGGCGTCGCCCTGCCCGACGACCTGGGCCGGGTGGACCTGCCGCATCGGCCTGAGAACTACGGCGTCTGGAGCACGGCCGACATCGGCAAGCTGATGGCCGACATCCTGCCCCTGCCGGTGTTCGTGGAGAACGACGCCGCCGCCGCCGCCTTGGGCGAGCTGCAGTTCGGCCACGGCCTGCGCCGCCCCAGCTTCTTCTATGTCCTGGTCTCGTCGGGCCTGGGCGGCGGCTTGGTGATCGAGGGCGACTATTTCCGCGGCGCCCAGGGGCGCAGCGGCGAGATCGGCTTCCTGCCGGTCAGCTCGCCGGAGACCCAGGCCCGCTCGCTGCAGGAGGTGGTGTCGCTGTCGGCGCTCTACGCCCATCTCGAGGCCGGCGGCATCCTGGTCGAGCGTCCCGACCAGCTGATCGACCTGCCGCCCGAGGGCGAGGCCAGGGTCGAGGCGTGGATCGACCTGTCGGCCCGACTGCTGGTCCAGCCGTTCGTGGGGATCAGCTGCCTGGTCAATCCGGAAGCCATCTATGTCGGCGGCCGGCTGCCCACCGCCCTGCTCGATCGCCTGGTGGTGGCGGTCAACGCCCGGCTGGCCGAAATCGTCGACGTGCCGGCCCTGGCCCGTGTCGAGCGGGCCGCCACCTCGGCCGACGGCCCGGCGGTCGGAGCGGCCCTGCTGCCGTTCACGGCCCAGCTGCTGCCCTCCCGCGCCGCCCTGATGAAGACCGGCCAAATCTGATCGTCCGATCACGGATCATATGGTCCGCTGAGCGGTGACGGGCTGGCCCTTCCGGTGCTGGGCATCGAGCATGACGATGGCGCGGTGAGCGGCGCGGATCGCCCCTTCCTGCCAGGCGCCGACATGGCTGAGATATTCGCCGGCGAAGTGGATCGGCCCGTCAGGCTGGCCCAGCAGGCGATAGTCTGGCTCGTCGTCGCTGGCCCAGCCCACCCCGATGCCCAGGGTGTGGGGCACGGCGGCCCACTGCACCTGCAGCGGCTTTTCCAGCAGCTGGCCGCAGCCGGGGTGCATGGCCTCGATGACCCCGCGGGTGTGCTCGATCTGCTCGGCGCGCGGCAGCTTGGCCAGCTGAACAGCCGCCGGCCCGCCGGTATAGGCGCCCAGGATCACGCCGGTCTTGGTGTGCAGGCCGTAGCTGGGATACCAGACCATGTTGCTCGGCCCCTTCACGAATGAGAGACCGCCATAGATCTGGTACTTGGGCCCCTCCCAGAAGCGCGGGGCCTGCCAGGCGATCTTGATGCTGTCGCGATAGGGCGTGCGAGCGATCGCCGCCTTGTAGGCCGGGCTGAAGTCGGCGTCGATCTTGGCCAGCACGGGCAACGGGATGGTCGAGATGCAGTAGTCGGCCTCGATCGCCAGGTCCTTGCCGGCCACCACGTCACGGTAGGCGATCCTGACGCCCTTCCCCGTCTTGCGGATCTGGCGGACCTCGCACTGGCGCTTGATGATCTTGGGCCCGAGCGCCTTGGCGAAGGCGTGGGGGATGGCGTCCATGCCGCCCTTGGGCTGGAACATGGTGGCCTGCATGTCGATGGTCTCCTCGAACAGCACGCCGTTCCACAGGTCCTCGTCGAGCAGGGCCTTCAGACTGACCGGGTCGTAGGGCGTGGCGCGCTCGTCGCCGGCCCCCGGCTCGATCCTCAGCCCGGCCCGCTGCGAGCCCTTGTAGAAAAGGTCGGGGGACAGGTCGCCATAGGTCTTCAGGAAGGCGACCATCCGCTGCTTGTCGTCGGCCGTCAGCTCCGCGTCGAGGGCGCCGGTGTTGATCGCCTTGGCCAGCAGTTCGGAGACGTGGCCGCGGGTGTCGTTGATCGCCGTCCGCATCTTGATCGGCTTGCCGCCGTTGGCCTCGGGGTTCAGCAGCAGGGCGCTGCGGCTGGTGTTGACCTCGACCTCCAGCTCCACCCCCAGCTCGCGGCAATAGCCCAGGACGATCTGGTGGTGGCTGGGCAGGCGCGCGGCGCCGGCGTTCATGTACTGGCCTTCGTCGAACTCGCAGACCTGGCGCGAGCCGTCGGTCATCTCGATCTTGTCGCCCCGGCGCACGGTCCAGACCCGGCCGCCGGTGCGGGCCCGGGCCTCCAGGATCGTGCAGTCGTAGCCGGCCTTGCCCAGCTCCCAGGCCGCGGCCATGCCCGACACGCCCGCCCCCAGGATCACCACCTTGGCCCCCTTGCCGCCGCCGCCCTTGGCCAGGTCGGGCGGGGCGCCGGCGAAGGCCGTGGACGGCGCCAGCAGGCCCAAAGCCTGCATGGCGGTGAAGGCGGCGCTGTAGCCGCCGGCCGCGCCAACGGCGTGAATGAAGCTGCGACGGCTGACCGGCATGCGTGACCCCTCGTTTGCCTGTTGTTGCGGCTATGCGAGACGGCGACTTTCCACGGGTCAATCAAACACGACACGGCCGCGCGTTTGCCCGCGCGGCGCCGCTGCAGCTTGCGGCCGGCGCCGCATTTCACGGCGACGGGCGCTTGTCCGTGCGCGCCCGTGCAAGGGCTGATGCGCGCACGGACAAGCGACTCGGGGATCTCAGACCGGCGGCGGATTGACCGCCTTGAAGCCGCCTTCGCGCCAATAGGGATAGTGCGGATAGGCCGGGGTCACGGCGCTGGCGGCGTCGAGACGCGCCACCTGCTCGGGCGTCAGCGCCCAGCCGACGGCGCCGAGGTTCTGGCGTAGCTGCGCCTCGTTGCGGGCCCCGACGATCACGCTGGACACCGTGGGCCGGCGCAGCAGCCAGTTGATGGCGATCTGCGGCAGGGTCTTGCCGGTTTCGGCGGCGACCGCGTCCAGGGCGTCGATCACCGCGTAGAGTCGTTCGTCGTCGACAGGCGGGCCGATATCGGCGGTGTCGTGCAGGCGGCTGACCTCGGGCAGGGGCTGGCCGCGGCGGATCTTGCCGGTCAGCCTACCCCAGCCCAGCGGGCTCCAGACCATCGCCCCGACGCCCTGGTCGAGGCCCAGCGGCATCAGCTCGTGCTCGTAGTCTCGGCCGACCAGCGAGTAGTAGGCCTGGTTGGCGACGTAGCGCGGCCAGCCGTGCTTGTCGGCGACGGCCAGCGACTTCATCAGCTGCCAGCCCGAGAAGTTGGAGACGCCGACATACAGCACCTTGCCGGCCCGCACGAGGTCGTCGAGGGCCGACAGCACCTCCTCCACCGGCGTGAAGGCGTCGAAGGCGTGCAGCTGCAGCAGGTCGATGCGGTCGGTGCGCAGGCGCTTGAGAGCCCCTTCGACGCCGCGCACCAGCCGCAGGCGAGAGGTCCCGCGATCCAGCGGTCCGTCGCCCATCGGCAGGCCCAGCTTGGTCGAGATCAGCGCCTGGTCGCGCACGCCCTCCAGGGCCGCGCCGAGAATCTCTTCCGAGGCGCCGTTCGAATAGACGTCGGCGGTGTCGAACAGGGTCACCCCGGCCTCGAGGCAGATCTCGATGAGCCGGCGGGCCTGGGCGGCGTCGGTGTCGCCCCAGGCGCTGAACAGCGGGCCCTGGCCGCCGAAGGTGCCGGCGCCGAAGCTGAGGGCCGGGACGCGCAGGCCCGACTTTCCGAGTTGGCGGTATTCCATGGTCGGGGGGTCCTTGATCAGAGGGCGGCGACGCGCGGGGCGCGGCGCTCGAGGGAAAGGCTGAAGGCGGCCAGGGCCAGGGCCGACAGCGTTGGCGGTATTCCATGGTCGGGGGGTCCTTGATCAGAGGGCGGCGACGCGCGGGGCGCGGCGCTCGAGGGAAAGGCTGAAGGCGGCCAGGGCCAGGGCCGACAGCGGCACGGCGGCGGCGACCAGCGGGACGGACGCCAGGCCAGGGCCATGGGCGATCACCGCCCCGCCCAGCCAGGCGCCGAAGGCGTTGCCGAGGTTGAAGGCGGCGATGTTCAGGCTGGAGGCCAGGCCCTGCCCCGCCCCGCCGGCTTGCGACAGCACCCGCATTTGCAGCGGGGCGACCGTGGCGAAGGCCGCCGCGCCCAGGCCGAAGGCGGCGACCACCGCCCCGACCCGGTCGTGGAAGCCGAAGGCGGAGGCGACCAGCACCAGGGTCAGGATGGCCAGGCTTCCCAGCAGGGCCGGAGCCAGGGCCTTGTCGGCCCAACGGCCGCCGACCAGGTTACCGCCGACCAGGCCGGCGCCGAACACCAGCAGGATCGGCGAGACCGCCGCCTTCGAATAGCCAGCCAGCTCGGTCAGGATCGGCTGGATGTAGGTGAACACCGCGAACACGCCGCCAAAGCCCAGCACGGTCATCAGCAGGCCCATCTGCACCTGCGGCCGGGCCAGGACCGCGAACTCCTCACGCAGCGGGGCGGGTTCGACCACGTCCTTTTCGCGCGGAACCAGGACGGCCAGCACCGCGAAGGCGACCAAGCCGATCGCGCCCACGGCCCAGAAGGTCGAGCGCCAGCCGAAGGCCAGGCCCAGCCACGAGCCGAACGGCACGCCCAGCAGGGTGGCCAGGGTCAGGCCGGTGAACATCACGGCGATGGCCGAGGCCTTGCGCTGGGGCGGCACCAGGCTGACGGCGACCAGCGCGCCGACGCCGAAGAAGGTGCCGTGGGCCAGCGCGGTGACGATCCGCGCGGCCATCAGCAGACCATAGGTCGGGGCCAGGGCCGCGGCGACGTTGCCGATCGTGAAGATGGCCATCAGCACCAGCAGGGTGGTCTTGCGCGGCAGGCGGCGGGTGGCGACCGTCAGGATCGGCGCGCCGACGAACACGCCCAGGGCGTAGCCGGTCATCAGCAGGCCGGCCCGCGGGATCGAGACGCCGAGGTCGGCCGAGACCTGCAGCAGCAGGCCCATGATCACGAACTCGGTGACGCCGATCCCGAAGGCGCCGACGGTCAGGGCGTAGAGGGCGAGGGGCACGGGCGAACTCCGTTTCAATCAGGGAAACGCAGAGGTGGTGCAGATCCACACCGTGAATTAGACTGGCGGAACGATGCACAGCTGTGAATTCAAGTCATAAATGGCCCGAATCGACGTCAACCGTTCCGGCGAGATGGAGGTGTTCGCCCGGGTCGTGACCCTGGGCGGTTTTTCCCCCGCCGCCCGGGCCCTGAAGATGACCCCCTCGGCGGTCAGCAAGCTGGTCAGCCGGATGGAGGCGCGGCTGGGCGCGCGGCTGATCAACCGCTCGACCCGCAAGCTGACCCTGACCGCCGAGGGCGAACTGTTCCACGAACGGGCGCTGCGGGTGCTGGCCGACCTGGACGAGGCCGAGAGCGCGGTCGCCGCCAGCCAGACGCCGCGCGGCCGGGTGCGGATCAATTCCAACGTGCCGTTCGGCCTGCACCACCTGCTGCCGCTGGTCCCGCGATTCTCGGCGCTCTATCCCAAGGTGATCCTCGACATCGTGCTCAGCGACACGGTCGTCGACCTGATGGACGCGCGCACCGACCTGGCCATCCGCGTGGGGCCCTTACGCGCCTCGCAGCTGATGGCCCGCAAGCTGGGTGAAAGCCCGATGGCCGTGGTCGCCTCGCCGACCTACCTGGCCCGCCACGGCGCCCCAAAGACGCCGCGCGACCTGGCCGCCCACAATTGCATCGGCTTCAACTTCGCCCGTCATTGCGACAAGTGGCCGTTCGTCGACGGCGGCGAGCGGCTGTCCCTGCCGGTCTACGGCGACGCCACCTCGGGCGACGGCGAGAGCTCGCGGCAGCTGGCGCTGGTCGGCCAGGGCCTGGCCCGGCTGGCCCATTTCCATGTCGGCGGCGACATCGCGGCCGGCCGGCTGGTCCCGGTGCTGGAGACCTACAATCCCGGCGACGTCGAGGAGATCCACGCCGTCTATGTCGGCCACGGCGGCCAGTTGCCCAGCCGGGTGCGGGCGCTGATCGACTTCCTGGTGGCGGAAGTGGACCTTCACACGTCCGCCGCGGCCGCGATCTAGAGCGGCCTGTCTAGGAACGAGCGCACGCCGCTCGCTTCCCGTTGGTCAGGCCAGGGCCTTCTTGTACAGCGCCAGCAGCTCGGCCCAGGCCTTCTCGGCGGCGGGCTCGTCATAGACCTGACCGCCCTTGACGGTCCAGCCGTGGGCCGCGCCGGCATAGACCTCGACCTTGGCCGGCCGTCCGGCCGCGGAGAAGGCGGCCTTCAGCTTGTCCTTCACGGTCGGGTCCTGCTTGTCGTCGTTGTCGGCGACGGCGATCAGGTACTCGGCATGGGTCTTGGGGATCAGCAGGTGCGGGCTGGTCGGCTGGTCGGTGACCAGGCCGCCGCCATGGAAGGTAGCCACCGCCGCGATGCGGCCGGGGACGCTGGCCGCCGTGCGGAAGGCCAGCGGGCCGCCCATGCAGTAGCCCTGGACGCCGACCTTCTTGCCCTTGTTGGTCTGGGACTGGGCGTCGAGGAAGGCGACATAGGCGACCGCGTCGCGATCCGTGCCCTCGGGCGTCACGGTCGCGCGCAGCGGGGTCAGCTTGGCCCGGTCGTCGGGGTTGGCGAAGTTGAACGTCCCCTCGATCACCGGCGCTTTCTTGGCGCGGTAGTAGAGGTTGGGGACCAGAACCACATAGCCGGCGGCGGCCAGCCGCCGGCCCATGTCGCGGAACACCGGCCGCAGGCTCATCACGTCCGGCCAAACCAGCACCGCCGGCCACTTGCCCTTGCCCTCGGGGTAGAACAGGGCGGCGTCGGCCACGCCGTCGGGTGTCTTGATCTCGACGTCCTTCTCGACCACCGGGCTCTGGACGCCGGCGGCGGTCGCGGCCAGCCCGCCCAGGGCGGCTGCGGCCAGGCCGAACGTCCGGCGCGACAGGCGAGGATCGTGAACCAGACCCGGGTGGATATCGTCGTCACACATGCGAACAGTCTCCATCAAGGCGGCAGGGCGCGAGCCCTCGTGGCGAGCACCTTACCGCATGACTCCGGACCGGGAAGGTCTCGTCGTCGCGCCAGCCTAGGCGGCGAACACCCGCCGCCCGCGTTCGACGTGCAGACGATGCGAACCGGCAAGCGCGGTGTCACGGGTCTTGATCGTCCGCAGGAACAGCCACTCGCCGGTCAGGCGGTTGGGCGTCATTTCGATCATCATGTAGCCGCGCTGGCTGGTGTCGGCCCATTTGAGCTCGGGATTGGCGGCCATGAACCCCTGGGCGACCTGCTTGGGATCGGCGCCGAAATCGCCCTCGGCCCCGCTGGAGGTGACGCTGTGACCGGCGAACTCGACCCCGGCGGGCCGGCCGTCCTCGTTGAGCGCATAGGCCCAGGCGTTGTGGCTGTCGCCCGACAGCATGACCAGGTCGGCGTCGGCGGCCTGGGCGGCCCGCAGCAGCCGCGAGCGCGCCGCCGGATAGCCGTCCCAGCGGTCCATCCACATCGGCAAACCCAGCTTGGCGGCGCGGATGTTGTTGCGGTAGCCGTTGACCTTGCGCTCGCTGACCTCGGGCCGTAGCCAGTCGAGCGCGTCCCGCGGCATAACCGTCCGTCCCAGGATCGTGCCCATGCCGACCATCTGCCAGGCCGTGGTCCGGGCGTTGGTCTTCAGCTGGTGGGCCAGCCAGCTTTCCTGGGTCGAGCCCAGCATGGTCGCCGACGGGTCGCGCCAGGGGCCGTCGCGGAACGCCTTCAGCGCCGCGTCCGGATCGTCCGCCTTGAACGCGGCCCCGATGTCGGCCGGCTGGGTGCGGCCGAGAAGCCGCGATTCGGTGCGGTAGAGCGTGGCCAGCGTCCCGATCGGATAGGCCTTCCACGGTTCGTCCGAGACCGGCATCCACTCGCGATAGACCTGCATCGCGGCGGCGCGGCGGAGGTTCCAGTCGCCCTCGGTCCCCGGCTGGTGGTTCTGCGCCCCGCCCTCCCAGCTGTCGTTGGCCGACTCGTGGTCGTCCCAGAAGGCGACCATCGGCGCCATCTGGTGCAGCCGCTGGAGATCAGGGTCGGCGCGATAGCAGGCGTAGCGCAGGCGATAGTCGGCGATGGTCAGGATCTCGTTGGTCGGCTCCAGAGACCGCCCGACCGCCCAGTCGCCCTGGCGGATCGAGGCGGGGCCGTACTCGTAGATGTAGTCGCCAGTGTGCAGCCACAGGTCCAGGTCGGGCCGGGCGGCGGCGTGGCCATAGGCGTTGAACAGTCCGACCGGCAGGTTCGAGCAGGAGAAAACGCCCAGGCCGAACCGGGCGACGTCGCCGACAGGCAGGGTCTTGGTCCGGCCGACGGGAGACCTGCTCCCGTCCGGCGCCACGAACCGGTACCAGTGGACGGTTCCGGGTTTCAGCCCGTCGACCGTGACCTTGGCGGTCCAGTCGCGATAGGCGCCGGTGCGCACGACGCCGCCCGCGACCACCTTGGCAAAAGCCGGATCGAGCGCCACCTCGACGTCCAGCCGGATCGCGCCGTCGTCGGTCGCGGGCGCGTAGCGCGTCCACAGCAGCATGGAGTCGGGACCGGGCTCGCCGCTGGCCACGCCGTGCGTGAAGCCCTTGGCGCCGACGAGCTCGGCGGTCAGCGCCCGGCCGGCGGGCAGCAGCAGCGCGCCCAGACCGAGGCCGGCGCCCAGGACGACGCCGCGACGATCGATGTTCAGGACCATGACGGTCTCCACGATGGATTTGGAGGGGAATGGCCGCGCGCGTCGCGCTCCTGGACGCGCGCGGCCGGCCGGGTCCCGCGACAGGGGGAGGCCGCGGGACCCGGCGTTCGAGCCTAGAAGGAGCCCTTGACGCCGATGTTCCACATCGAGCCGTAGATGCTGTACTGCTGCACCCGGTCGCGGACGTTGGAGTAGATGATGTCCGGCGCGTTGAAGATGTTTCGGCCGGCCAGCATCACCTCGAAGTTCCTGTTGATCTTGTAGCTGGCGCTGACGTTCCAGAGCTCGCGGGCGGTGTGGTAGAGAATGCCGTTGGTGGGGCTGTCGGGCTTGGCGCTAAGGGCGCTGGTGCGATATTTCCCCTGCGCATTGCCGCTCAGCTGGACGTCGAACTTGCCGTAGCTGTAGCGAACGCCCCAGTTGCCCATCGTCTTGGGCGTGTTCACGCGCACGCCATCGGGATCGATCTTGGTGATCGAGCCGCGCAGGCCAAGGCCGCGCAGCGCCCCCGGCAGGAAGGTCAGCTGCTGGTCGTACTCCAGCGTCACGCCTCTGTTGATGCTGACGCCCGGCACGTTCGTGGCGCTGCGGTACGTGTAGCCCGGGTAGTCGTCGGGGTTGTAGCCGACATCCGTGGGATCCTTGTACTCGTAGCCGGTCACCTGCATGTCCTTCACCTCCAGCTGGTAGGCGGACAGGCCGATGATCCCCGAGGGTTCCAGGAAGTATTGCAGGCCGGCGAAGTACTTGGTCGAGTGCTCGGGCTTCAGCAGCGGGTTCGGCACGGTGACGGTCTGGTTCGTGTCGTTCACGACGGCCACGCCGCCGAGGTTGCCGTAGTCGGGACGCAGGATCGACTGGCTGAAGGCCAGCTGGCCGACCAGCTTCTTGCTGAAGTCGTACTTGGCCCCGCCGCTGAGGAACCAGTCGTCATACTCGCCGTGACGGGTGGTGTAGGTCCCGTTGCGGTACTGATAGGTGAGGCTGGCGACGGTCGGCGGCGCCTTGGGGTCGAAGCCGGCGGCCTTCATTTCGTCGCTCGTCCGGACGTCGGCGACCCGGGCGTCGGTCCTAGTGTTTTCGTAGCGTAGGCCGAGATCGAACTGGGCCTTGCCGACGCGCGGCTGGACTTCGAAATAGGCCGCCTTGACCGTCTCGCCGACCTTCTTGTTGTTGTCGAGCTGGCGCTTCAGGTTGCCCGCGAGGTCGGGCAAGAAATAGTCCGGGTGCTGCTTGTAGATATCGTAGACGGCATAGTTGCTGTCGGCGCGCCAGTCCTGGGCGTTCAGATTGCCGGCGTCAAAGCCCTGGATCTGGAAGTTGTAGTTCCGGGTCCACGGAATGACGGCCTCGGGAGCCATCTGGTTCTTATCGTGGGTCGGACCGATGTACTCGAACTGCCGGTACGAGCCCTCGTCGGTCTTCCAGACATTTGTCCGATAGGTCGCGCCGGCCAGGAACTTGAGTTGGACTGGGCCCAGGTCCAGCTTCTTCTTCAGGTCAAGATTGAGGCCGTACATCTGGTTCTGAGCGTCGGACTCGGCCGTGCGGATGTTGTAGTTTATGTCGTTGTCGCGGTTGAAGCTGGTGGGATCGCTCCAGGAGCGGCCGGCGGTCTGCTGCAGGGTCCATTCGTTGGAGTCCTGCGACGCGCGGTCCAGCGTGAAGCCGATCTTGGTCAGGTAACTGTCCGTACGCTGAAAGAATCCCTTGGAATTATCCCGGAAGTTGAACTCCGAGCTGGAATAGCTGCCGCGCAGCAGGGCCTCCCAGGTATCACCGCGATATTCCAGCTTCGGCGCGAACAGCCACGACGGGGTGCCGGCGTAGCGGTGCGAGTACTGGGTGTGCAGGCGGGTGTTGGTCCCGTTCGGATTGACGACGATGTGGGTCGGCGTGGAGTCCGCCGTAGCCTGGGTCGCGGCGTTGGTGCCGAAGATCAGGTAGGTGTACTGATTGAAGTACTCGACATCGTAGAACGAATAGGTGCTGCGCAGGGACAGGGCCAGCTTGTCGGTGATCTTGTAGTCGACGCTGAGGTTGGCGGCCTTGCGGTGGGTCAGCTTCGGGCCCGGGCGCCACATGACCTGGTAAGGCAAGATCCGGCCGCTGGTGAGATAGGACCAGTCGGTCTGGATGCGGTCCTGCTCGACGAAGTTGGCGTTATAGCTGGCGTTGAACGCGATCCCCAGGCGGCCGTTCAGGAAGACGTCGGCATAACCGATCTGGGCCGAGGGAAAGATCGAGGCGTGCTTCTGGTCGTCCGGCAGGTATTTGCGCGACAGGCTGGAGTCCGAAGTGGCGACGCCGCCCAGCTGAAAGCGCAGCAGGCGGCCGTTGCGCTGGAAGGCGTATTTGCTGCGCAGGTTGATGGCGCCGCCGGGCGAGTCGGCGTCCATGCTGGCCTGCAGCGTGTTGTTCAGCTCGATCGAGTCGACGCCGGTGATGGACATCTGCTCGAACGAGTTCTGGCGGCCGTTGTTGTTGTTGGACGTCGCCGTCGCCATCCGCGCGCCGTCGGTGGTGAAGGTCGAGTATTTCGGGTCCAGGCCGCCAATGCGCACCGCGGTGGCGTCCACCTCGGTGTAGTCCAGCGAGATGCCCGGCATGTTCTTCATGAACTCGCCGACGTCGCCCATGGTCAGGGCGCCGAAGTTGTCGGCGGCGACCACGGTCTTGGCGTTGGTCGAGGCGCGGCGCTCCATGATGGCGCTGGCCTGGCCCTCGCGCCGGGCGACGATCGTGATCGCCTCCACCTCGCCGTCCTTGGCGGCGTAGGACAGCGGGTTCAGCGCCACGTCCAGGGTCGCCGCCTGGCCCGGCGCGACGGTGACAACCGCCCGGCCCTCCTGCAGGCCGGTATATTTGACCACGACCGTGACCTCGCCGGCCGGCACGCCGGTCAGGCGAAAGTCGCCGCCGTCCTCGGAGAAGGCGGCGATCGTCGTGCCCTCGACGCGGATCTCGGCATTGCGCACATATTCGCCGGTGGCGGTGTTGAGGACCCGGCCGCGCACCACGCCGGCGCCGCTCTGGGCCAGGGCCGGGCCGCCGTTCGACGCCCCGGGGCCAGCGGCGCGCAGGGTGATGATCTGGCCGTCGTCGGAATCGATCCGCAGCGGCGTGCCGGCGATCAGGCGGCGGAGCGCCGCGCGGACATCCATCCGGCCCTTGACGGCCGGCGTCCAGACGCCCTCGAGGTTGCGGGCCGGCGCCACGATCTGCACCTGCCCCTGGCGCGCCAGTTCCGGAATGGCGCGCACCGCGGGCTGGGCGGGAATGTCGAAGATCCGATCCTGCGCGAGAGCCGGCGCGGCGGTCGCCAGCGCGATCACGGCGGCGCCGCAGGCGAGGACGGAATAGCGGGAATTCATTGGCAGGCAGCCCCCAATCGCCGCGTGGGTCGCGACGTTCGCGGTTGAGAGCCGTCAGCCGGGGGCTTCCGCTATCGTGTAACAAAAACTTCTTGGTGCGGCGGTCAGGGCGCCCCCGCGCCGCGGGGTGCGTCGCGGATCAGGACGACCTTGTCGCCGTCCTGTTCGACCCGCGCCTCGAACACGCGGGCGATGGCGCGG
Organism: Caulobacter sp. BE254; assembly: GCF_031457295.1. Lineage (NCBI taxonomy): Bacteria > Pseudomonadati > Pseudomonadota > Alphaproteobacteria > Caulobacterales > Caulobacteraceae > Caulobacter > Caulobacter sp. BE254. The sequence continues at coordinate 131,313 of NZ_JAVDWJ010000008.1, forward strand.
CTGAAGCCGGCGGGATCGTTGGCCGCGAACAGGCCGGTGACCGGCTCGCGCGCCAGGGCCGGATCGCGGATCTGGATCCGGGTGTCGCTGTAGCGCGCGAACGCCGCCGCCGCCTGGCCCAGGGTCTCGCCCTCGAACGCCAGCTTGCCGTCGCGCCAGGCCAGGTCGCGGGTGACCGCCTCCGGACCGACCGGCTGCGGCCGCTCGGCCGGACCGGACAGGACCAGCCGCGTATTGGACTTGAGCGCCACGCTGCTCGCGAAGGGGATCGCAACGTCGACCTGACCCTGGTTCACCAGGATGTCGATCGGATTCCTATCGAGCTTGCGGACCCGAAACCCGGCCTGGGCCGTGCTCAGGCGACGCCCGTCCACCTCGACGACGAACGGCCGCGTCTCGTCGCGGGCCACGGCGAAATAGGCCTCGCCTCTGAGCAGGGTGACTCGACGCTCGCCCCGGCTGTAGCGCACCCGGATTCGGGTCTCGGTGTTCAGGAGGACCGTCGAGCCGTCCTTGAGCGGGGCCAGGCGGATCTCGCCCCGCGCGGTGCTGATCACCGCCCCGGCGGCGGACACCCCAACCCCCAGCGCCGCCACGACGGCGGCGCCGGCCACGCCGCCCGTCCAGGTCAGCGCCTGGCGGCGGGACAGGCCGGCCGACCGCGACCGCCCGGGCGCCTCGAACGCGATGGGATCGAAGCCAGGCCCCAGCGCCCGGGCGGACTCGCTCATCAGCGACACGGCCCGGGCGCGCAGCAAGGCGCCCCGACGTCGGGGATCGCCGCGCAGCCAGGCCTGGAAGGCGTCGTCTCCCTCGGGAGTCAGCGGCCCACGATCCAGCCGCGCCGTCCAGTCGGACGCCGCCCGGTCAATGTCTCGACTGGTTTCTCGTTCGGCCATCTATCGAGGCGATCTCCGCTTCCAAGGTCATAGAGGTTTGGGACCGCCTGTTTCCGCCACGACCGAACCAATCCATCAAGAAAAGGATGCCTCGGGAGATGTGGGTCTCGACCGTATTCTCCGAGATGCGCATGCGCGCGGCGATCTCGCGCTGCGGCATGTCCCGGACACGGCGCAGGATGAAGGCCTCGCGGGTCTTGAGCGGCATGGCCGCGATCGCATGGGCCAGCTGCCGCAACTCGTCCCGGTCAATCGCATATTGCTCGGGCGAGGCGGCGTTCTCGGGCTGCTCCAGCCGTTCCAGGTCGTCGACGGTGTGGATGGGCACGATGCGCGCCCGACGGACGTGGCGCATGATCACCGAGCGCGCGACCTGGAACAGATAGGCCCGCGGATGACGGATGGCGTCCACGGTCTCCAGTTCGGCCAGGATCGTGTAGGACTCCTGGATCACGTCGTCGGCATCGACGCCCGCCGGCGCGGCCCGCGAAAGCCATCCCCTGAGCGCCGCTTCGTGCGGCAGGATGGTCCGCAGGAACCATCGTGTTCTTTCCCGGTCGGCGGCGCTCATCCGTTATCCGCTGGCTGGAGATTGAATCGCCGACGAGCGGCCCTGCGCTAAATCCGCGGGACCGGTGTTTCGGCCGACTCCTGCCTAGCTGCCGATTGTGACATTCAGACTTTGCCGCACGCGTCCGGAGGGTCGCGACCAGACTCCAACCTGGGATTGCGCCGCCGGAGCTCCTCCCACCTGGTTCTTTTACCTGTTCGCCAGGCTCGATCTTCGAGGAACGCCGGCCAGCGCCGGGCGTGGGCCAAACGCTGAAGCCGAGCGTGGCGGGGAAGCCTCGCTTCCGGTTGCCCAGCCGCCGCGCCTCTTCAGCGGTCCGCTTGGCAGCCCTGGGTGGCGGATTTCGCCGGAAGAAAAAGGCTGGCCTCCCGGGGAGCGGGGGACCAGCCAGGTGGCTTCACGAGGAGTGAAGATCAGAACGTGGCGCGCGCCGTCAGGGTGTAGGTGCGGCCATCGTAATCGACCCAACGCGAGACCCGGTGGTCGTTCTCGTATTCGAACCGGACCGCGTTGGTGAGGTTGTAGGCGTCCAGCGACAGGGTGAAGTTGTCGGTGACGTTATAGGAGGCCGACAGGTCCAGCTGGCCGCGCGGCTTCACCGAACGGGCGCTGCCGGTATAGGTGCCGTTGGCGTTCAGCGGGTAGTCGGAGCGGTAGTTGTAGACCATGCGCACGCCGTACTTCGGCGTTTCGTAATAGCCGATGACGTTGACATTGTGCTTGGAGATGCCGGGGAACGGGGCGATCGCCGGGCTCTTGGAGGTGGTGTAGGCGTAGTTGAAGCTGCCCCCGAGGTTCTTCAAGGGTCCCGGCAGGAAGTCGAGGTTCTGCTGGATGTTGAACTCGACGCCTTCGACGGTGGTCTTGTTGTCGAGATTGTAGGCGCCGCTGGCGTTGACGTGGACCTGCTTGCTCGCGCCGCCGAGGCTGGTGGCGTTGCAATAGGTCCCGTCCCACGACAGGGCGCCGAAGCCCCAGGTCGAACCGTCGGTCGGGCACAGCAGGGCCGGATCCGAGGTCGAGGCGATGCGGTTGGTGATGTTCTTGCGGAAATAGGCCAGCGATATCAGCCCATTGGGACGGTTGTACCACTCCAGCGACAAGTCGAACGACTCGGCTAGGTACGGCCGCAACTTGTTGTTCCCGATAGCCACCGACACGTCATAGACGCTGACCGAGCCCGAGCTCAGGCTGGTGTTGAGGATCTGGGCCGGGTTGACCTTGGTGGCCGGCGAGTACTGGCGCGGGTGCGGTCGCACATAGGTCTTGTAATAAGCGCCGCGCAGGATCAGGTCGTCGGTGACGTCGGCCACGAAGATCGCCGACGGCAGGAAGTAGTGATACTTGTTCTGGTAGTGGTCGGTGACGAAGTCGTTCGGCGAGCCGATCGAATCGACGGGCGGCGTCTTGCGGTCCAGGGTCGTGATCGTGTTCTTGGTGTCTTCATAGCGGCCGCCGAAGTTGCCGCGCACGCCATGGCCGAAGATCTGGGTGTCGTACTTGGCCTGGACGTAGAACTGATTGATGTCGTTCTCGTTGGTGAAGTTCTTGTCGTAATAGCTGCTGTCGGCGTACTGGATATTGAAGCCGGTAGGCGACAGCCCGCCGCCCGGATAGACCGCGACGGGCTGGATGGCGCTCAGGAACGCGTGGATGTCCAGAACCTGCCAGTTGCGGCTGTAGCCGTCGGCGGAGCCGCCCATGAAGTCCTTCACGAACGGCGCGGTGATCATCATGGCGGGCGTGATGTTGGCCAGCTTGGCGCCGTAGCCGAAGACCCGGTAGCCCTTGGAGACGTACTTCTCGCGCTCGAGGCGCACGCCGGCCTGGATGCTCTTGATCGGGCCTAGCGAGACGAAGCGCTCAATGTCGAAGGCGGCGCTGTTCAACTCATTCTTGGCGAAGCTTTCCGAACCCTCGATCGAGATGGCGTTGGTCGAGTTGGCGGACGTGCCGTTGTTGTAGAACGAGGTGGGGTCGTTGACGCCGCCCCAGGTCCAGGTCACGCCGTTGGCGCCGCCGCCGATGCTGTTCTGCGGTGTGGGCGAGGTCGTGTATTTGAAGTCGCCGACGTCATCGAGGCCGGTGGTGATCGCGCCGGAGACGCCGTTGCCGCCGGCGCGGGTATAGTTGTTGACGTCGACCTCGGTCTCGACCGAGGCGTTGGAGCCTGACGATAGGGTCAGGGCGCCGGCGAAGCGCCAGTCCTCGTTGCTCCAGTCGATATTGCCGATCAGGCCGTCCGACTTCTGACGCTGCGAGTAGCGGCGCGTCGAGGACAGGGCGTTGATGTTGTTGAACGTATAGCTCTGGTAGAGATAGCGGCCGTCATTGATCAGCAGCGACGAGCCCGTCGGGCTGATCACCGTGCCCGCGCCGGGCGTGGCGGACGGCGCCACGTAGTTGATCATGAAGTACTGGGTCGTATCGGGCAGGTTGCGGTCGGTCGAGAAGCCGATCAGGCCGATCTTGGTGTTGTCGTTCGGCTTCCACTCCACGCCCGCCGAACCCGACCAGACCTTGCCCACGTTCATGCGGGTGTACTGACGGATGGCGCTGTTGGCCCAGACGCCGTTCTTGCTGGTCGAGCCGGTGTTGCTGGTGACGTAGCCGGCGTCGTCAACCTGCTTCTGCGTCAGACCAAGGGCCTGGCCCAGCGAGCGGCAGTACGAGGTCGCGCTCAGGGCGCAGGCCGTCGGCGAGAAATACTGGCCGTAGGCGCCGTTGAACTGCGTGGGCGAAAGGCCCGTCATCGCCGAGGTCAGATAGTCGTAGTTGTTGAGGCGGATGGTGTCGCGGCGGAAGTTTTCCTTCTTGTAGGCGATCGTTCCGAACACGGCGAAGTCGTCGGTCAGGTGCTTGTTGTAGCCGAGCGTGGCGGCCGGGGCGTTCAGGTCGCCCAGGGTGTTGTGCTCATAGGACAGCTTGGCGAAGCCGCCGTCCTTGCGTGACAGGGCCGGAGCGATCTGCAGGTCGACATTGCCGCTGAGGCCGCCGGACGTGGTGTTGGCCATCGGCGACTTGGCGATCACGAAGGCCGAGAAGATGTCGGAGTTGAACGCGCCCAGCGGCGAGCCCTGGTTGTCGCGCAGCAGGGCCGGACCCGCGAACGACTGGCCGTTCAGCGTGGTGCGGGCGTATTCGCCCGGCATGCCGCGCAGGTTGATGGTGGCGTCGCGGCCCTCGGCCTCGCGGTTGATCTGCACGCCCGGGATCCGCTGCAGGGCCTCGCCGACGTTGAGGTCCGGAAAGCGGCCCAAGCCGTCCGACGAGATGCCGTCGGTGATCTCGATGGCGTTCTTCTTGGCGCGAACGGCGTTGGCGTAGCTCTGCTTGAAGCCGGTCACGACGACCGCGTCGAGCGTGTCCGAGCTGGCGGCTGCACCGGCAGCCGAACTGGGGGCCGCCGCCTCCTGCGCTGCGGCGAGGCCCGGCAATCCCCCGATGACGGTAGCCGACAGAAGCACGGCCCTGAAGGCGCCGCCCCGACGATTTCTGAAGCTCACGATACCCTCCTCCATGCGCTGGGCCGTCGTCGACCGCGCCTTAATTGGCCTGACCTCTTTGCGTTTTCCCCGCCGGTCGGGCGACGTTTATTTCACATATAAATTTCTTTCTGGAAATGAAAAAGGTGTTACTCGACGTTGATGTTAGATTATGTATTTGTTTTTACTGGTATTTTTCGTATAGCTTCACTGGTATGTAAATTTCTTCTCGACCACATTTGGAAGTTCGGTTCTAATTATTGGAAGTGGTCAGGCCAAATTTTGACCTTCGGTTGTACGTTCGGCAGACATCCGAACCGTCCAGCGCGCAGCGCCGCAGACCGGCGAAACCGAAGCATTTCGAGAGCCGTCGACTTGCAGCGGAAGCGACGCCCTTTCTCGCCTCCTCATGGAGGTCAGTGCAGTTACCGTGAGGAGTCGAATGGGCTCGTCAGAACGACCTCGCCACCGGCCGATCGCGAGCGGGGATGGCGGATCTCCCCTGCCGAGACCAAGTCAGCTTCGCTTCGGACAAGACCGAAACAATGGAGCTCGGTGATCGGCTTGTTGTGAGGCTAGGACCGGTAGTTTTGTGTTGCCATTTGACGAGGTAGGGCATGCACGGCGCGCTTGTGCGCGCTATACCGAAAGCCGTGCCGCCGTCGCCGTGCGGTCGAGGAGATGCTGTTTATGCCTGATGGCTCGGTCAAGGTCATGCGCGATACGTCTGAACGCCGCCGCGAAATTACGGCCATGCTCCGGTCCCGCGGCAGCGTGCAGGTCACCCCGCTGTCCGAACAGTTCGGCGTGTCGATGCAGACCATCCGGAAGGACCTGCATTATCTCGAGGAACACGGCGTGGCCACGCGCGCCTATGGCGGCGCCATTTCCTCCGAAGTGGTCAACGCCGGCGCCGAGCCGGCGATCGAGACCAAGCGGGTCAGCCACACCGAGGAGAAGGAACGGATCGGCAGGCTGGCCGCCGGCATGGTCAAGGCCGGCGACTCCATCATGCTCGATTCCGGCACCACGACCCTGCAGATCGCGCGGTTCCTGCCGGACGAGGAAGACATCACCGTCGTCACCAACGATTTCGATGTCCTGGGCGTCCTCAACCAGAAGCGAAAGATCAAGATCGTCATGCTGGGCGGCGAGCTGCGTCGTCGCAACATGGCCTTCTACGGCGCGCAGACCGTGGCGGCGCTGGACGACCTGCTGCTGGACAAACTGTTCCTGGGCGTGGACGGCTTCGACGTCGAACGCGGCATCACCACGCATCACGAACCCGAGGCGCAGCTGAATCGCAAGATGGTCGAGACGGCGCGCGAGGTCATCGCGGTCACCGACGCCTCCAAGTTCGGCAAGGTCTGCCTGCATCGGATCATCGATGTCGGCGATCTCGACAGCCTGATCACCGACGCCGGCGCGCCGGACTATATCGACCAGGCGGCGGAGCGCCTGGGGATCAGCCTCTACAAGGCCTGACGCCCTCAGCGACGCAGGGCCGCATCCCCCCAGGCGACGACCAGCGGCAGGTCGCTGGCCTGGGTCTCAGATCGGGCGACGATCTCGACCAGGCGCACGCCCTTGATGTCGGCGGCCAGCACGCGGGGCGCCTCGCCCAGGCCCATGGGCGGGGTCTGGGCCAGCAGCTGGCCGTCGCCATAGACCGCGAAGCGCACCTTGTCCCTGGTGTTGCGCGTGGAATCGTCCACCCCGACCTTCGCTTCGAAGCGCGTGTTCTCGCTGTTGCGCACCTCAATGCGCGAGTTGGCCAGCACCCCGATGCCGGTGTCGAAGCCCTGGCCGCCGATCCTCAGCGCCTGGTCGTAGGGCGTCGCGTCGGCCTGGGCGCCGCCCCAGCCGGCATAAACCGGGCGCTCGCCCGACCCGCGGGTTTCGCCCCAGGCGTTGCGCATGCGATGGACCACCGGATCGGGCTCGGGCGCGACCACGCCGTCGACCGCCACGTTCACATCGCCCGGAATTTCCGACAGATAGACGCCGTCGCGCAGCTGCCGCGTTCCCGTGGCCTCGAAGATCAGGGTCTGGCGCGGCTCCAGCGTGAAGGTGGTCTCGCCGGTGAATGGCGGCGGGGTGGTCTTGTCCCACAGGTTCTTCAGCTGGACCGGCGCATCGACGGCGAACTTCAGCTGCGCGGCCGTCAGGGTCACGTCGGTCTTTCCCAGGCCCCGGTTGAACAGGGCGACGGCCTTGCGGCCGCCAGTCAGGGTCTTGACGATGATCTGCACGTCGTCGGAGGCGTAAGCGATCACGCCCTGGTGGCCGCCGGGATCCTGGTTGAGCCGCACGATGTCGGCGTTGCCCCAGATGTCCATCAGGCTTGGCGGCGCCTGGCGCAGGTCGTAGCTGATCAGCAGCGGCGCATTGATCATGGCCCATAGCGCGAAGTGCGAGCGCGCCTCGGTCAGGTGGTTCTGGTCGAACTCGCCATGGCCGATGAACAGGATGTCCGGATCGTTCCAGGCGCCGGGCTTGGCGTAGAGCGCGCGGGTCGAGGCGCTGTCGAAATTGTGCAGCATGCGCGTCCAGGTCGGGGTGATGTCGCCGCTGGTGCGCCACAGGTGACCGACGTCCTTGCCCCAGGATCGGACGTCGGCCGAGCCCCAGTTGCAGATCGCCAGGACATAGTCGCCGTCGGGATTGTGGGCCTTCAGCGCCTGGGCGACCTCGGCGTAGCGGGCCCGCACGGCCGGCACGTCGGTGCGGTTGAGCGACGCCTGGTCGATCAACGGCGGCACGGCCCTGTAGCCATGCTCGCGGACGATGTCAGCCTCCGGGCCGTAGACATTGATGCCGCAGGCGTCGACCTTGATGTAGTCGAAGCCCCAGTCCTCGAAATAGAGCGCGATATCCCGGTCGACATGGCCCTGGAGCCCGACTTCGCGCTCGGCCGTCGTGCCCTCGGGCAGGTTGGGGGAGTGCAGGTCATAGGCCTGCGAGCAGGCGTTGCGGCCGATGTCGGTATAGATGCCGGCCTTCAGGCCCATCCTGTGCAGGGCGTCCGTGTAGGGCCGGAAGCTGGTGTCCCCGCCCTTGACCTTGGCCGACGGGAAAATCGCCGTGCGGATCTCCAGGCGCCCGTCCGATTGCCGACGCTTGAGCCACCAGCCGTCGTCGATGTTGACATAGGTATAGCCCAGCTTGGCCAGGCCGCTGTCGACCAGCACCTTGGCCGCGCCCACGACCTTGGCCTCGTCGACCTCGGTGCGGAAGGCGTTCCACGAGTTCCAGCCCATCGGCGGGGTGCGCGCCTGGGACCGCTCGGGAATGGACCATCGGCCCGTCGCCGCCAGGGGGTCGGTCCCGGGGACGCCCTGGGCCAAGGCCGGCGTGGAGAGGACCACGAAGCCGGCGAGCGCGGCGGAAGCCAGCAGGGAACGGACGGTCATGGAGCCCTTCTCGATCAGTGGTCGCGCTTGGCGAGGAACTCGCGCCTGGCGTTGCTGTAATAGATCTTGTCGATCACCGACTTGGGAAGGGCCAGGCCGCGAGCGTCGGCGTCGATATCGTCGACGCGCTGGGTTTCGCCGGTCGCCAGGTAGGTCCAGTCCGACAGCCAGTAGTCGTGCGCGATCTTCTTGAACCCCTGGGCGTCGTCGCCGGGATTGAGCGTCAGGTCGGTGCCGTAGAGGATGCGGTCCTGGTACTTGACGAAGAAGGCCCGCACTTTCGCGTAGTCGCGGACCGACTGGTGCTGGACCTGGGCCATGCGGGCGGCCAGTTCGATCACTGCGTTCGGATGGGCGTCCAGGAACTTGGCCGCCTCGTCGGTGCTCCATTCCAGGCTGGCCATGTGCGCGCCGACGAAGGCGAGCTTGGGGTGGTTGGCGACCATGGCGTCGCGCCGGGCCATCAGGGTTTCGTAGCGCGGCATCTCCGGGTGGAGATACATGTGATATTCCGGATGCTCGCTGAAATAGGTCCTGTCGTTCTTGGTGGTCATCTGCTCGATCGGCAGCCAGCAGTTGTACGGCTCGCCCTGGTGCGCGATCAGCGGAACGCCCTTCGCCGCCAGGTGATCGAAGACCGGATCGAAGCCCTTGTCGTCGATGAAGATCAGGTGGCCGGCCGCGTCGCGCTCGACCATGCCGACATTCTTCCAGACCTTGACCGCCAGGGCCCTATGTTCGAATTCCGAGTCGAGATAGGCGTTGGTCCGGTCCGCCCAGCCGTTCGTCCCGAAGCCCTTCATCGAGAAGGTGGCGGCGTAGTGGAAGCGCTTCGGATCGAGCTTGGAGAAGTGGTGGGCCGCGTCGGCCTGGAGGGCGATCGACGGGAAGGCCGGATAGTCGACATTGATCGACAGGACCTCGAAATTGTCGGCCGCTGCCTGGTCGAGGAAGGCCGGGTCCTTGACGTTGACATGGACGTGGGCGTCGAACTTCCGCACCCGGGCGAAATCCGCGACGCTGTAGGTCCCGGCGTCCGGGGCGGCCTGGGCCGAAAGCGGCGCGCAGGCCAGCAGCGCCAGGGGCGCGACCAGGGTAAGCAGCAAGCGCCGGCAAAGTCTCATGGCCGTTCCCCTCTAGAAGCGCATCATAAACAACGAAATCGCAACTTCTTCTTTCGGTTTCGTCCCTTTTTGTTTGCCTTTTAAAAACGACCTATGCAAGATCGTTTTTGTAGGCACGGAGAGGCTGCGCGTGATCACCAAACCGCTTGTGAACAGGCGCGGCCTGCTGGCCCTTTTCGGCGGGACCGTGCTGGCCACGGGCGCGCTCGGCGCGGGCCGGACCTGGGCCGCGGCGGCGGTGGCGCGGGCGGGCGACTCGGTCCTGACCCTGGAGTTCGACGCCGCCCTGAACAGCCGCCTGATCTCGAGCCTGGCCGGCCAGGCCGCGCCTCTGACCGATTTCGCGCCGTCCGAAACGGTGACGCTCAAGGGCGGCCGGGTGATCGACCGCTTCCTGTTCGCCGAACACCGCCAGGCGCCCGTCAGCGACATCCACGGCCCGGGCGTCCGCCACCTCGTGCGCGGTGTTTCGGCCGAGGGGCTGGAGAAGACCGTCAGCCTGACCTTCTACGCGCGCTATCCCGGCTTTCCGCTGATGACGGTCAGCTGGCGGCGCACGGGGGGCGGGCCGCTCGACGTCGAACGCTATCGGATCGGCGCGCACACCCTGAAGTCGTCGGGCGCGGGCTTCTGGTCCTGGTCGGGCTCGACCCACCCCGACCGGCGCGACTGGGTGCAGCCGGTGAAGGAGGGCTTCGAGCAGGCCAACTTCATGGGCATGAACGCCTCCGACTACGGATCGGGCACGCCGGTCGCCGATGTCTGGCGGCCGGACGCCGGCCTCGCCGTGGGGCATGTGGAACGCACACCGAAGCTGGTCTCGCTGCCGATCATCGCTTCGTCGGCCGGCGCATCGGTGGCGCTGGAGGAGGCGAGGGCGGTGACGCTGAAGTCCGGCGACACCCTGGTCTCGCTGGAGACCTTCGTCGCCGTCCACCAACGCGACTACTACGCCACGCTCGACGCCTACCGCCGGCTGATGGCCGACCGCGGCCTAGCCGCGCCCAAGGCCCCCGAAGGCGCCTACGAGCCGATCTGGTGCGCCTGGGGCTATGACCGCGACTTCACGGTCGCCGAGGTCGAAGGGACCTACGGCAAGGTCAAGGAACTGGGATTCAAGTGGGCCGTCCTCGACGACGGCTGGCAGACCAACGAGGGCGACTGGGCGCTGGACCCGCGCAAGTTCCGCAGCGAGGCGGACATGGTCGCCTTCGTCAGAACGATCCGCGCCGCCGGCCTCAAGCCCAAGCTGTGGCTGGCGCCCCTGGCCGTCGACCCAGGCTCGGACCTGCTGCACGACCATACCGACATGCTGCTGCTCGACGCCGACGGCGCGGTGCAGAACGTCACCTGGTGGAACGCTTTCTATCTTTGCCCGGCCTACCCGCCGACGCGGGACTACACCCAGAAGCTGGTGCGGAAGATCATCGGCGAGTGGGGCTACGAGGGCCTCAAGCTCGACGGCCAGCACATGAACGGCGTGGCTCCCTGCCACAACCCGGCTCACAACCATGCGCGTCCCGAGGAGTCGGTCGAAAGGCTCCAGGACTTCTGGAAGCTGGTCTACGACACCGCGCGCGAGGCCAACCCCGAGGCCGTCGTCGAGTTCTGCCCGTGCGGCACGTCCTACGCGTTCCATAACCTGCCCTACACCAACCAGGTCCCGGCCTCGGATCCCCTGTCGTCGTGGCAGGTGCGCCTGAAGGGCAAGTCGCTGAAGGCGCTGATGGGCCGTGACGCGGCCTATGCCGGCGACCATGTCGAACTGAGCGACGGCGGCGACGACTTCGCCTCCAGCGTCGGCATCGGCGCGGTGATCTCGACCAAGTTCACCTGGCCCAACGAGGGCCGGGGCAAGGACGCCAATTTCCGCCTGACGCCCGAACGCGAAGCGGTGTGGCGCAAATGGGCCGACCTCTACAGCGCCAAGATGCTGCCCAAGGGCCAGTACCGGGGCGAGCTCTACGACATCGGCTTCGATAGGCCCGAGGCCCACGCGATCGAGAAGGACGGCCAGCTCTACTATGCCTTCTACGCCCCGCGATGGGACGGACCGGTCGAGCTGCGCGGCCTGGGCGAGGGCGTCTACCGCCTGACCGACTACTACAACGGCCGGGACCTGGGGTCCGTGACCGCCAAGACCGCCCGCATCCCGGCGAAGTTCGAAAAGTTCCTGCTGATCGAGGCCGTTCCGGCGAAAGGCGGCCGCGCATGACCGACGCTCCCGTCGCCGTGGGCGCCGAGCCCGCCGTCGCGCCCCGGCGCTGGCTGTCCTTCGCGTTCCTGACCGTCGTCCTGTGGGGCGTGTGGGGCGCGTTCGCCAGCGTTTCGGCCCAGCGCGGCTTTCCCGAAACGCTGGTCTATTGCGTCTGGGCCGTCACCATGATCGTGCCGGCCGTGATCGTCATGCAGCGGGAAAAGTGGAAGCTGGACCGCGATCCAAAGTCGATCTTCTACGGTCTTCTGATCGGCCTGACCGGGGCCGGCGGCCAGATGATCCTGTTCTACGCCGTCTCAAAGGGGCCGGCCTATCTGATCTTCCCGATCATCTCGCTGTCGCCGCTGGTCACCATCCTGATGTCCTTCGTCCTGCTGAAGGAGCGCACGACCCGATTGGGAGCTCTCGGGGTGGTGCTGGCGTTGGCCGCCCTGCCCCTGTTCGACTTCTCGCCGCAGGGCTTTTCGTTCGCGCACGGCTCGACCTGGTTTCCGCTGGCCCTGGTCATCATGCTCTGCTGGGGCGTGCAGGCCTATTTCATGAAGCTGGCCAATACGCGCATGAGCGCCGAGAGCATCTTTTTCTACATGATGCTCAGCGGCCTGCTCGTGGCGCCGGCGGCCCTGGCCATGACCGACTTTTCCAGGCCGATCAATTGGGGCTGGGACGGGCCGTGGCTGGCGGCGGGCATCCAGGTGCTCAACGCTATCGGCGCCTTGGCCCTGGTCTACGCCTTCCGATACGGCAAGGCGATCGTCGTCGCCCCGCTCACCAACGCCGGCGGGCCGCTGGTGACGGCGGTGATCTCGCTGCTCGTCGCCGGGGTCGTGCCCGGCGAGCTCAAGATGATCGGCCTGGCTCTGGCCGTCATAGCCTCGGCGCTGCTGGCCCTCTCCTAGGGCGCGCCTCACCTCCCTCCTCCAAGCGGTCGCTGCCTGCAGCGGCCGCTCTTTTTTGCGCGAGGTGAATCGAAGCGAAATATCTATCTTTCGTTTTCATTGCTTTCGTTGCGTTGCGTTTTGGGTTGCGCTAGGTTGGACCTATTCATCGAAAGGGTTCTTCATGAAGGCGATGCTCGATCTGGTGGCCCGGCATAAGTCCGGTCAGGCGTGCGGCATCTATTCGGTCTGCTCGGCCCATCCCCTGGTCATCGAGGCGACCTTCGTCCACGCGCTGGAGGCCGGCGTCGAGGTCGTGCTGATCGAAGCCACCTGCAACCAGGTCAACCAGGACGGCGGCTATACCGGCATGACGCCGGACCTGTTCCGCGACTTCGTCCACGCCATCGCCGACAAGGTCGGCCTGCCGCGCGAGCGCATCCTCCTGGGCGGCGACCACCTGGGGCCCAATCCATGGACCGGACTTCGCGCCGACGAGGCCATGACCAAGGCGGAGGTGCTGATCGAACAGTATGTGGCCGCCGGTTTCCGCAAGATCCACGCCGACTGTTCGATGTCGTGCGCCGACGATCCGACACCCCTGTTGGAAGACACCGTCGCCCGCCGCGCCGCGCGCCTGATCGGCGTCGCCGAAGCCACGCAGCGGCGCGTCGGCGGCGAGCCGTGCGTCTATGTCATCGGCACCGAGGTGCCCGTGCCCGGCGGCGCGGCCGAGGACTTGCCCGAATTGGAGGTGACGACACCTCAGGCGGCGCTCGGGACGATCGAGGCCCACCGCGCCATCTTCGCGGCCGAGGGACTCTCGCACGCCTGGCCGCGCGTCATCGCCGCCGTGGTGCAGCCGGGCGTCGAGTTCGACCACCACAAGGTCATCGACTATGACCGCGCCAAGGCCGCCGCCCTGAGCCGCGCGATCGAGAACCAGCCGCACATCGTCTTCGAGGCCCACTCGACCGACTACCAGACGCCCAGGGCGCTCAAGGCCCTGGTCGAAGACCATTTCGCGATCCTCAAGGTCGGGCCGGGCGTCACCTTCGCGCTGCGCGAGGCCTTCTGGGCCCTGGACGCCATCGAGCGCGAATGGATCGGCGAGGACCGCGCCTCGCGCTTCCGCCAGGTCGCGGTCGAGCGCATGAAGGCCGACCCGCGCAACTGGACGAAATATTATCACGCCACCGGCGCGGACCTGCAGTTCGACCTGCAGTACAGTCTGTCCGACCGGATACGCTACTACTGGCCCGACCCGAAGATCATCGCGGCCCAGGAGGTGATGTTCGCCAACCTGACCGACAACCGCCCGCCCCTGGCGCTGATCAGCCAGTACCTGCCGGACGCCTACGCGGCGATCCGCAACGCCGGCCTGACGCCCAGCCCGGCCAACCTGGTGATCGCCCATATCGGCGCGACGCTGGACGCCTATCGCGCCGCCTGCACCGCCGAGCCGGAGCCCGCCTATGCCTGACGTCACCTATCTGGGCCTCACCGAGTCCGCCCTAAGCCAGTTGGGCGGCCTGTGGACCGCGCGCGAGATCACCCAGCAGCCGGCCATGCTGCGGGAGACCCAGGCGCTGCTGATGGCGCGCCGGTCCGAGATCGAGACCTTTCTCCAGCCGCTGCTGGCCTTGCCGACGCTGCGCGTCATCCTGACCGGCGCGGGCACCTCGGCCTTCATCGGCCAATGCCTGGCGCCGGTCCTGGCGGCGCGCCTGGGCCGCCGGGTCGAGGCGATCCCGACGACGGACCTGGTCTGCGCGCCGCAGCTCTATTTCGAAGCCGACACGCCCACCGTGCTCGTCTCGTTCGGGCGTTCGGGCAACAGCCCCGAAAGCCTGGCGGCCGTCGAGCTGGCCGACCGCCTGGTCAAGGACGTGCGTCACCTGGTCGTCACCTGCAACGCCGACGGGGCGCTGGCTGGCTATGCGCAGCGGTCCCGCGGCCTGACCCTCCAGCTGCCCGAAGCCACGCACGACCGCAGCTTCGCCATGACCTCGAGCTTCTCGTGCATGACCTATGCGGCGCTGGCGGTCTTCAGCGGCGTCACGGTCCTGGACGGACGCGTCGATGCCATCGCGCGCGCCACCGAGCGGATGATCGGCGACTATGCCGGCGTCATGCAGGCCGCGGCCGCCGAAGGCTATGAGCGCGTCGTCTATCTGGGCAGCCACATCTTCCAGGGCCTGGCGCGGGAGGCGGGGCTCAAGCTTCTGGAGCTGACCAACGGCGCCCTGGTGACGATGTTCGATTCGCCGCTCGGCTTCCGGCATGGCCCGAAGACCATCGTCAACGGCCGCACCCTGGTCGTCGTCTTCTTCTCGAACAACGCCTACACCCGCAGCTACGACCTGGACCTCCTCGGCGAACTGCGACGCGACGACGACGCCGCGCGGGTCATCGCCATCACGGCGCAGGACGGCGTGGGCCTGGCCAGGAGCGACGAACTGAGCGTGCAAGGACTGGAGACGGCCGACGACGCCGAGCTGCTGTTTCCCTATATCGTGGCGCCGCAGATCTTCGCCTTCTTCCAGTCCCTGCGCCTGGGGCTGGCGCCGGACAAGCCCAACACCTCGGGCACGGTCAACCGCGTCGTCCAGGGCGTGCGCATCCACGAGCTGAGCTGACGATGGACCAGGCGAACCGGCCCGCAGGCTACTTTCTGGGCGTGGACGGCGGCGGCACCAAGACGGCCTTCGTCCTGACCGACGCCGCCGGCCGCGAGCTGGCCCGCCACGAAGGCGGGTCCAGCTATCATATCCAGGTCGGTTTCGAGGCCCTGCACGTCTTGCTCCACGAAGGCGTGCACGCCGTGCTCGACAAGGCCGGCGCCGCGCCCGACGAGGTCCTCTTCGCCTTTTTCGGCCTTCCCGCCCACGGCGAGGACTCCCAGGTCCAACCCTTTCTCGACGTGATTCCCAAGGCGGTGCTCGGCCATCGCCGCTACGCCTGCGGCAACGACATGATCTGCGGCTGGGCGGGCTCGCTGGGCGGCGAGGACGGCATCAACATCGTCGCCGGCACCGGCTCCATCGGCTATGGCGAGCGCCAGGGCCTTACGGCGCGCGGCGGCGGATGGGGCGAGATCTTTTCCGACGAGGGCTCGGCCTACTGGATCGCCGTGCAGGGGCTGAACGCCTTTTCGCGCATGGCCGACGGCCGCCTGCCGCGCGGACCGCTGCATGACCTGCTGACACGCGAACTGGAGCTGAAGGACGACCTGGACGTCTGCGCCTATGTCTACGCCCGGTCAGCGCCCCAGCGCGATCGCATCGCCGGCCTGTCGCGCCTGGTCGCCCGCGCGGCGGCGCAAGGCGACGAGGTCGCGCGGCGCATCTTCACGGAGGCCGGCCGCGAGCTGGCGGCGATCGTGGAAGCGATCCGCCAGCGGCTGCGGTATCCGCCCGGCGAGCCGGTGAACCTGTCCTATTCGGGCGGGGTGTTTCAGGGCGGCGAGCTCATCCTCCAGCCCTTCCGCCAGCAGCTGTCGCTGTATTCGCCCGACTACCGCCTCGTCGCGCCGCGCTTCAACCCGGCGATCGGCGCGGCCCTCTATGCGGCGCGCCTCAGTGGGCGGACGCCCAGGCCACCAGACCCAGTTTCGGCGGGCGGTGTGTCCAACCGCAACTGATGTTGACGTCACCCCTAACCGAAAGGGCGTTCGCTCCGTGATCCGGGCCGCGCCGAATACGACTTCATACAGTGAGTTAGTCGGGGCCGTGATGGAAATTTCGCCATTCCGGCGACGAACATGCCCTTGATGCGCACTTTCGTTAAGTAGCGATTTGACAGAACAACGAAAGGCTTGTTACCTTTTATATTATAAATAGGGTGCGAACCGAAACTTCGGAATTTGCGTCCAGTCAAGCGAGGAAAAGGGGTTCGCCATGTCACGTCGTCCATCACGCCGGGGGGCCGTCATGGCCGGCGCCAGCATCGTCGCCCTGCTCACCGCGAGCGCGGCCATCGCCCAGGTTCCCGCCCAAGCCTCCGACGACGGAACGGTCGAGGAGGTCGTCGTCGTCGGCGTGCGCGCCAGCGTGGCCAAGGCCGTCAAGCTCAAGCGCGACGCCACCACGGTCCAGGACTCGATCAGCGCCCTGGAACTGGGCATGTTCCCGGATGACAACGTCGCCGACTCGCTCAGCCACATCACCGGGGTGTCGATCTCGCGCACGGCCGGCGGCGAGGGCCAGAAGGTCAGCGTCCGCGGCCTTGGCCCGGAATACACCCTGTCCACCTTCAACGGACGCATCCTGGCCACCGATGGCGCGGGGCGCGACTTCGCCTATGACGTGCTGCCCTCCGACGTCATCAGCGGCGCGGACGTGATCAAGGGCGCCGAGGCGGCCAACACCGAAGGCGCCATCGGCGGCCTGATCAACCTGCGCTCGGCCAGCCCCTTCGACAGGCGGGGCCAGCAAGGCATCGTGCGGCTGGAGGGCGATCGCAACCAGATGTCCGAACTGGACGGCCGCAAGCTGTCGGCGGTCTACAGCAACACCTTCGCCGGCGACACGCTGGGCCTGCTGTTGGGCGTGGTGCTGGAAAAGCGCGACGACCGCACCGACGTGGCCGGCAACGACGGCGGCTGGACGCGCAACGCCGATCCGAACGACGAAAGCTGGACGTCCGGCAACGCCTGGGGCGGCGCGATCGACCCGAACAACAACGGCGTGCTGGACCCCGAGGAATACGGCCTGATCGGTCCGGGCCAGTTCCGCGTCGGCTCCATCCTGGAAAAGAAGAAGCGCCACGCCTTCACCGGCAAGCTCGAATGGCGGCCGTCCGACAGCTTCAAGCTGGTCGTCGACGGACTGACGACCAAGCTGGACTCGCCGCAGGTCGGCTACCAGCAGTCGTTCTACCCGCTCTACGCGCCGGGCCGCTGGTCCAACATGGTGATCAAGAACGGCATCGTCACCAGTTTCGACATGACCAATCCCGATCCGGAAATGCGCCTCAATCCGGAGCTGCTGAACCAGACCTCCTATCGCGTGGTCGAGACCCAGCTCTATGGCGCCAACGCCGAATGGAAGGTCTCGGACCGGCTGACCCTGACGGGCGACGTCTATCGCTCGACCTCCAAGCGGCACTCAGGCGGCCAGGACAGCTATGTCGTCCTGCGCATGAACCAGCCCAACAGCGCCCATATCGAACTGACCGGCGAGCGCGTGCCCAACGTCACGGTCAACTTCGACGACGGCCGCGAGCTGAGCAGCGGCCTGGCCAAGGGCCAGTTCAGCGAGGCCGACTTCAACACCCACTACTTCTCGCTGGCGGGCGACAACATCGACGACAAGATCACCGGCGCGTCGTTCAAGGGCGCCTGGGACGCCAAGTTCGGCTGGGTGGACAATGTGCAGTTCGGGGTCAACTACACCGACCGCAAGAAGTCGCGCGACCTGGTCAACAACGCCCTGACAGGCGGGGCCGACTACTATTCCGGCAACTACGCGATCAACGTCGGCGCGCTGGGCGGCGACGTCATTTCCGACAGCTTCTCCCTGCCCAACTTCATGAGCAAGGTGGACTCCAAGTTCCCCCGCACCTTCCTGGCCTTCGACGTTCCCAGCTACCAGGCGGCGTTGGCCGCCTATGACGGCAAGCCGCGCCCGGGCGGCGGCACGTACGACTATTCCAAGGCCGCGCCGGCCTGGAACCCGCTGCAAAGCTATCGCGTGGGCGAAGAGACCTGGGCCGGCTTCGTCCAGGCCAATCTCGAGGGTCGGCGCTGGACCGGCAATGTCGGCCTTCGCGTCGTGCGCACCAAGACCAACGCCCAGGCCTGGGACGCCAAGATCCTGCAAGTGATCGAAAACGGCGCGTTCAACTACACGGCGGTCTATGCCCCGCCGACCGCCATCGAGCAGAACAACACCTACACCTACGCTCTGCCGTCGTTCAACTTCAACTACCGCTTCACGGACGAACTGCGCCTGCGCCTGGGGGCGGCCAAGACCATGGCCCGCCCGTCGGTCGCGACCCTGGCCCCGACCAGCACGACCGAAAGCGTCTCGTGGGGCGATTTCACCCAGGTCTACAGCGGCAACGCCGAGCTGAAGCCCTACCAAGCCAAGCAGGTGGACGTGTCGCTGGAGTACTATTTCCGGCCCA
This sequence comes from Caulobacter sp. BE254, assembly GCF_031457295.1. Lineage (NCBI taxonomy): Bacteria > Pseudomonadati > Pseudomonadota > Alphaproteobacteria > Caulobacterales > Caulobacteraceae > Caulobacter > Caulobacter sp. BE254. Next base: position 150,030 of record NZ_JAVDWJ010000008.1, read on the forward strand.
ACTCGGTGTTCAACGTCGCCGTCTTCGGCAAGCGCATCAAGGACCAGATCACCAGCAGCTGGGAGCCGGGCCAGGACATCGGCGTCCCGGGCCACCTGTTCAACATCAGCCGTCCGATCAACGGCGACCACGCCACGGTCAAGGGCGTCGAGGTCGGTCTGCAGCACTTCCTGGACAACGGCCTTGGCGTGCGCGCGCAATACACGCGCAACTGGGCCAAGAGCTATGTCGGCGACGAGGAGCGTCCGCTGGAAGGGATTGCGCCGTCGGTCTATTCGCTGGGAGTGTTCTACGACCACGGTCCGGTGTCGCTGAGCCTCTCGGGCGACCGCACGGCGGGCTTCACGACGGCCGTCAACGTGCTCGGCGCCGGCTATAACGAAAAGGCCGATCCGATCACCTGGGTCACCGCCCATGCGTCGTACAAGATCAACGACAAGATGGACATTTCCCTCGAGGGCCAGAACCTTCTGGACAAGGCCAACACCTACAGCATCAACGGCAATCCGATGCTGCCGCAGGGCTATTATCGCTACGGCGCCAGCTACAAGCTGGGCCTGAGCTACCGCTTTTAGCAGCGCGCCGCCGGTCCCGCCCATTGCGGCGCCGGCGGCGGTCCTTCCGGTTCAGATACGTCACGAGCTTGGCCGATGCCCTAGTCCCGCACCCGCGCCACATAGTCGGCCGAGCGCATCTCCTGCAGGCGCGACACTGTGCGCTCGAACTCGAACGACCCGTCGCCGGCCGGGTACAGCGCCTCGGGCTCGCCATGGGCCAGGGCCACCAGCTTGGCGTCGGCCTCGTAGAGCGCGTCGACCAGGGTGTTGAACCGCTTGGCCGCGTCGCGCCGCTCGGGGGTCAGCAGCGGCACGTCCTCGAGGAACAGGGTGTGGAAGCGCTCGGCGATCGCCAGATAGTCCTGCGGGCCCAGCGCCTGCTGGCACAGGCTGGCGAACGAGGCGCGCAGCAGGCCGCCGGCGGCGCGGGGGAAACGCATCTTGCGCCCCAGGACTTCCAGCGTGACGCCGGTCTCCTCGGCCCCGTCCAGCATGTCGGCCCACAGCCGGTCGAACTCGGCGGCGTTGGCCTTGTCGTCGGGCGCCAGCCAGGTGCGGGCGGCGCGCAGGCGGTCCAGCCGGAAGTCCACCGGCCCGCGCACGGCCACGACCTCCAGCTTCTCCTTCAGCATCTCGATGAACGGGGTGAAGAGCTGGCGGTTGAGGCCGTCCTTGTAGAGGTCGTCGGGCGGGCGGTTGGAGGTGGCCACCAGGGTGACGCCCTGGGCGAACAGGGCCTCGAACAGCCGGCCCAGGATCATCGCGTCGGCGATGTCGGTGACCTGCAGTTCGTCGAAGCACAGCAGGCGGGCGTCGGCGGCGATCAGGTCGGCGGTCGGGACGATCGGATCGTCGCCCTTGTGCTGGCCGAACCGGGCCTTGCGCTCGGCCGCGTCGCCCTTGCGCCAGACGTTTATGTGCTCGTGCACTTCGGCCATGAACACATGGAAGTGCACCCTGCGCTTGCGGGCGACCGGGGCGCTGTCGAAGAACAGGTCCATCAGCATGGACTTGCCGCGCCCCACCGGCCCCCACAGATAGACGCCCTTCTGGCCCTTGGGCTTGCGGCCGAACAGCGAGAAGCCGGGCTCGCCGGCGTTGTCGAGGTCGGCCTCGAGGCGTGACAGGGCGTCGACCGCGGCGGCCTGGGCGACGTCGGGCTTGATCTCGCCCTGGGCCAGGCGCTCTCGGTAGGCGGTGCGGACGGATGTGGGCATCGCGGAGGGGGTTAGCGCGGCGAGGGCGACGGGGAAAGTCCCCTATGGTCCGCGAGCGTCCGGAAACCGGCCATGAAACGTGGCTGGAGCCGAAGTCGTTCTGTCTCCCGCAACGTCAGAGGAGACCGACATGGCCCAGCCCGAAGACCGCACGATTCCCTCGGACCTCGCCCCCGAAGGCGAGACGGCGGCGCTCTACGACGCCGACGACAACCTGGACATCGACGCCGGCGACGAGCCCCGCAACGGCCAGCTGGACGGCCAGCACGGAACCAAGACCCGCCAGGCCCGCAAGAACGAGATCAGCAACCGGCCGGTGTGAATTACTCTTCCTCCCTCCCCCTTGCGGGGAGGGGGGACCAGCGAAGCTGGTGGGTGGGGTCCACCGCGCTAAAAGATCGACTCATCAAACCCCACCCGACCCCTTCGGGGCCACCCTCCCCGCAAGGGGGAGGGAAGGGTTTCCTAAACCCCCAGATCCTTCCGCACGAACCGATACGTCTCGCGCCGCTCGCAGGCGCAGGCCTTCATCTTGCCGTCCTTGGTCCACCAGACCAGCAGCGGATAGGCGAAGTTCACCCCGTTGGCCTTGAGCAGCGGCCGCAGGTCCTCGACGGTCTTGCGGCCGGCCTCGATCACGGCGGTGCGGGCCATGTCGCCGTCGGCTGGGGCGATACCCGTCGCCTTCCAGGCTTCGACCGGCGTGGCGTCCCAGCGTTCCGACAGCGCCCAATCGCGGTTGACCCACAGCTCGGCCACGGTCGCCCGCTCGACCGGGGTGGATTTCGGCACGCCGTTGCGCTCGGCGCGGGCGATCTCGATCAGCCGGGTGTCGACCCCGGCCTTGTGCAGGCCCGGATACTCCTCCTTCTTGAACCGCACGCAGTCGGGGCAGGTGCGGAAGCTGACCATGTAGAGCCGAGACCCGGACAGGCCCGGCGACACCCAGCCCGAGCTCTCGAGAATGCGCGCGATCTCGGCCTGATTCTTGGTGATGGTCTTGGGCCGCCAGCGCAGCTCGAAGTTCCAATAGGCCCAGATCCCCGCGCCGACGGCGACGATCGAGGCGGCGAGGATCAGCCAGCGGCCGAGGTTTTTCATGGAGCGCTCCCGAATGCCCACCACCAAGGTCGGACAGCACGAGCTCCGCGTCAAATTTCCAGCCTTCGCCTTGGAACCTCGCGGCGGCTTCTCTAGACTCGGCGGATGACCCCGACGCAGGCCCTCGAACCGGCGCGCCCCGACATCATCGACACCCTGATCGCCGAACGGGCGCCGAAGCTGTGCGGCTCGCCGGCCTGGCCCCTGGCGCGTGGGCCGCTGCACGCCCTGCTCAGCTACGACAAGGCCCGCGCCCTGGCCGAGGCCGTCGCCACCATGGGCGGCCGCGAGGCGCTGGACCACGTGTCCGATCTGCTGAGCCTCGACGTCGCGGTCCAGGGCCTGGACAATCTGCCGGCCGCCGGCTCGGCCTTGCTGGTCTGCAACCATCCGACGGGCGTCGCCGACGGGGTGGCGGTCTATGACGCCCTGAAGGCCCGGCGGCCCGACATCCTGTTCTACGCCAACGCCGACGCCATGCGGGTCTGTCCCCGCCTGGGCGAGGCGCTGATCCCGGTCGAGTGGGTGCAGGCCAAGCGCACCCTGGCCCACACTCGCGGTGTGCTGGAGCGCACCCGCGCGGCGCTCAAGGCCGAGCGGGCCCTGGCGATCTTCCCCGCCGGACGTTTGGCGACCAAGGTTCAGGGTCGGCTCACGGACAAGCCCTGGCAGACCTCGGCCGTGTCGATCGCCCGCTGGAGCGGCGCGCCGATCGTGCCGATGCACCTGACCGGCCCATGGTCGACCCTGTTCCACCTGTTCGACGGCCGTTTCCAGGAGCTGCGCGACATCACCCTGTTCCACGAGATGCTCAACAAGCGCGGGCGTCGCTTCTCGCTGATCGTCGGCCGGCCGATCGCGGCCAAGGCGCTGGACCCCGACGCGGCCATGGCGACCGGCGCGCTCAAGCACTTCGTCGAGCGGGTGCTGCCCGCCAACCCCGACGCGGTGCTGCGATGATCCAGATCGACCTGCCCGACGAGGCGGCCACCCAGGCCCTGGGCGCGAAGCTGGCCATCGCCCTGCGGCCGGGCGACGCCGTCTGCCTGACCGGTCCCCTGGGGGCGGGCAAGTCGACCCTGGCCCGCGCCCTGGTCCGCGCCCTGACCTCGCCCGACGAGGAAGTCCCCAGCCCGACCTTCACCCTGGTGCAGTTCTATGACGGCCCCGACTTCCCGGTCGCCCATTTCGACCTCTACCGCCTGACCGACCCCGACGAGGCCTATGAGATCGGGCTGGAGGAGGCGCTGGAGGACGGGGCGGCCCTGATCGAATGGCCCCAGCGCTTGCAAGGCCGCCTGCCGGCCGACCGACTCGCTATAGACATCACCCCCATGGGCGACGACGGCCAGGCGCGCCGCGCCGTGATCGTGGCCCACGGAACCTTCGAAGGACGCCCGCTTGAGCTCTGATCGCGCAACCCTCAAGGCGGCCTTCCTGGCGACCCACGGCTTCGGCGACGCCCGTCGCGAGCCGCTGGGCGGCGACGCCTCGACCCGCAGCTATGAGCGCCTGCATCGCGCCAAGTCTTCGGGGGGCGATCAAAGCTTCATCTTCATGGACCAGCCGCCGGCCTTGGAGAGCATGGTCTGTCCGCCCGGCGCCAGCGACGCCGAGCGCGTGGCCCTGGGCTACAACGCCGCCGCCCGCCTGGCCGCCGGCTCGGTCGCAGCCTTCGTGGCCACGGCCGCCTATCTGCGCGGGCGCGGCCTGTCGGCCCCGGCCATCTTGGCCCACGACGTCGGGGCCGGGCTGGCGGTGCTGGAGGACCTGGGCGACGGCCTCTACGCCACCCTGATCGCCGAGGGACAAGACGAGGTCCCGCTGTACGAGACCGCCGTCGACGTGCAGGCGGCCCTGCACGCCGAGACCCCGCCGGACGTCTTGACAGCGGAGGGCGGCGTGGCCTGGCCCCTGCTGACCTACGACGCCCTGGCCCTGAAGATCGCCACCGACACCTTCCTGGAATGGTGGCCGAAGTTCTCGGGCTTGGCCCCGTTCAGCCCCGAGGCCGTGGCCGAGTGGGACGCCCTGTGGGCCCCGGTCTGGGTGCGCGGCGAGGCCGGCGCCTCGGTGTTCACCCATCGCGACTTCCACGCCCAGAACCTGCTGTGGCTGCCCGACCGCCGTGGCGTCGCCCGCGTGGGTCTGCTGGACTTCCAGGACGCCCTGCGCGCCCACCCGGCCTGGGACCTGACCCACCTGCTGCAGGACGCCCGCCGCGACGTGTCGCCAGAGCTCGAGCAGGCCATGCTCGACCGCTACCTGGCCGCCCGGCCCAGCGTCGACCGCGCCGCCTTCGTCGCCGACTACCGGGCCCTGGCCGCCTCCAACGCCGCCCGGATCCTGGGCCGGGTGTTCGCACGCCAGGCCCTGCTGGGCCGGCCGCAGTACGAGGCCTACATGCCGCGCACCTGGCGCTATCTGGAGCGCAATCTCCAGGATCCAGCGATGGCGGGGCTGAAGGCGTGGTTCGACCAGCATGTGCCGTCGGAGTTCCGCCGATGAGCGCGCCCCAGCAGGCTCCCAAGATCGCCATGGTGCTGGCCGCCGGCCTCGGCACCCGCATGCGGCCCCTGACCGACGACCGGCCCAAGGCGCTGGTCGAGGTCGGCGGCAAGGCGCTGATCGACCACATGCTGGACCGGCTGGCCGCCGCCGGGGTGGAGACGGCGGTGGTCAATGTCCACTATTTCGCCGACCGGCTGGAGCAGCACCTGGTCCGGCGCGCCGCGACCCATCCCCTGCCGCACATCGTCATCTCCGACGAGCGACCCCAGGCCCTGGAGACCGGCGGCGGCGTCAAGCACGCCCTGCCGCTGCTGGGCGAGGATCCGATCTGGGTGGCCAATATCGACTCCGTCTGGATCGAGGACGCCTCGGCCATCGCGGCGGTGGCCAGGGCCTGGGACCCGGAGCGGATGGACGTCTGCCTGATGCTGGCCTCCACCGCCGGCTCCCTGGGCTTCCACGACAGCGGCGACGTCTTCCTGGCCGAAGACGGGGTCGTGCGGTTCAAGGATCCTGGCGAGACCGCGCCGCTGGTCTATGTCGGCGTCCACATCTGCAAGCCCCAGGTGGTGGCCGGCGGTCCGGACGGGCCGTTCTCGCTGACCCCGATCTGGAAGGCCCTGGCGGCCGACCGGCGCGTGCACGGGGTCGCCCCGGCCGGCGTCTGGATGCATGTCGGCGATCCCCAGGCGCGGGACGCGGCCGAGGCCCGGCTGGCCGGCCCTGGCCCTACGGGGTCGACCTAGCCATGGCCGGCCCCTTCGACCATCCGGGACCGCGCTGGTTCTCGATCCCCGCCCACCGGCCCTTCGTCGAGGACCTGGCGCGCGGGCTGCTGCAGGCCCTGGCGCCGTTGGGGCCCGAAGCCCTGCCTGCCGCCACGGTCCTGACCCCGACCCGCCGGGGCGCCCGCGCCCTGGCGGACGCCTTCGTGGCGGTAGGCGGCGGCAAGGCCCTGCTGCTGCCGCAGATCCGGCCGCTGGGCGACCTGGACGAGGGCGAGCCGCCGTTCGAGCCCGGCGACCTGAGCCTGGACCTGCCGCCCGCCGTCTCCTCGCGCCGCCGCCGGTTCGAGCTGGCCCGGCTGGTGGCCGACCACGCCCACCTGCTGTCGTTCCAGCCCCAGGCGGGCCAGGCCCTGGAAATGGCCAAGGCCCTGGCCGACTTCCTCGACAGCTGCCAGATCGAGGAGGTGGTCACCGACGACGGCCGGCTGGACGGCCTGGCCGAGGGGGACCTGGCCCAGCACTGGCAGGTCTCGGCGCGGTTCCTGAAGGCGGTGCTGACCGCCTGGCCGAGGCGACTGGACGAGATGGGGCTGATCGACGTCAGCGACCGGCGGGTTCGGCTGCTCAACGCGCTGTCGGACCAGTGGGAGGCCCATCCGCCGCCGGGCGTGCTGGTCGCCGCCGGCTCGACCGGCACCGCGCCGGCCACCGCCCGCCTGCTGCGAGTGATCGCCGGCCTGCCGCAGGGCGCGGTGGTGCTGCCCGGTCTGGACGACGGCCTGGCTGACGACGCCTGGGACAAGGTCGAGGGCCTGGCGGGCGAGCAGCATCCGCAGGGGGCGATGAAGCGCCTGCTGGTCGGGGCCGAAGCGACGCGGGCCGACGTCCGCCCCTGGTGGCCCGAGGCCGACAGCCGGGGCCGCTGGCGTCGACGCCTGATCAACGAGGCCCTGCGTCCGGCCGAGGCCACCGCCGACTGGCTGGCCCAGATCGACCGGCTGCGGGCCGAGGCGCCGGGCCTGGACCCGATCGAGGAGGGGCTGAAGGGCCTGTCCCTGGTCGGCGCCCGCACCGAGGAGGAGGCCGCCGTCGCCTGCGCCCTGTTGCTGCGCGAGGCCTTGGAGATTCCCGGCCTGACCGCCGCCCTGGTCACGCCGGATCAGGAGTTGGCCCGGCGGGTCAACGCCCGGCTGATGCGCTGGGGCGTGGTCCCCGACAGCTCGGCCGGCGCGCCCCTGGCCGCCAGCGCCGCGGCGATCCTGGCCCAGCATGTCGCCGGCCTGGCCGTGGATCCGCTGGACCCCGTCCGCCTGCTGGCCGTGGCCAAGCATCCGCTGCTGCGGGCCGACGCCCAGGCCGCCCGCGACCTGGAGCGCCACGGCCTGCGCGGCTCGGCCCCCCGCGACGCCGCCCAACTGCTGGCGCGGCTCGACAAGCATCCCGAGGCCAAGGCCCTGGTCGAGCGCGTGCTCGCCGCGGCCCATCGCGTCGCCGCGCCCTATGTCGCCGATCCCAAGGCGGGCCAGCCGGCCGCCGCCGCCCGCGCCCTGGTCGAGGCCTTGGAGGTCCTGGCCGATCCGACCGACCTGTGGGCCGGCTCGGCGGGCGAAAGCCTGGCGGGCCTGCTGTCGTCGCTGATCACCGACGGCGTCGCCCTGCCGCCGGCCTCGGCCCAGGGCTTCGCCGACCTGCTGGACCGCCTGGTCAACGAGGAGACCCTGCGCACCGGCGGCGCCACCCATCCGCGCCTGCGGATCTTCGGGGCCATCGAGGCGCGGATGGTGCGGGCCGACCGGCTGATCCTGGCCGGACTGGAGGAGGGGATCTGGCCGCGCGGCGCGCCGATCGACCCGTTCCTGTCGCGGCCGATGCGCGCCAAGCTGAACCTGCCGCCGCCCGAGCGCCGCATCGGCCTGACGGCCCACGACTTCGCCCAGGCCGCCTGCGCCCCGGACGTGGTCCTGGTCCACAGCGAGCGGCGCGGCGGGGCGCCGGCCGTCGAGAGCCGCTGGCTGTGGCGGCTGAAGACCCTGGCGCGCGGCGCCGGCCTGCGCCTGACCGAGCGTCCGGACGTGCTGGCCTGGGCTCGCGACCTCGACGCGCCCGGCCCTTACGAGCCGATCAAGCGCCCGGCCCCGACCCCGCCGGTCGCCGACCGGCCGCGCAAGATGGCCGTCACCCGGGTCGAGGCCCTGACCCGCGACCCCTACGCCGTCTGGGCCCGCGACATCCTCAAGCTCTATCCGCTGGACCGCCCTGACGAGCCGGTCGAGGCCCGGGCGCGCGGCACGGCGATCCACGCGGCGTTCGAGACCTTCTCGCTGGCCCATCCCGGCCCCGTGCCGGAGAACGCCGCCGAGATCTTCGCCGGCCTCTATCTGGGCGAGCTGGAGAAGGCCGGCATGCCGGCCGCCGCCCTGGCCCGCGAACGCGCCCTGGCCCGCGAGGCGGCGCGGTGGGTCGCCGAGCTGGAGACCCGCCGCCGGGCCGGAGCCGAGCGGATCGTGGTCGAGGCCGCCGGCGAACTGACCTTCGACATCGGCGGCCGGCCGTTCACCGTCACAGCCAAGGCCGACCGCATCGAACCGACGGCCGACGGTCTGGCCCACATCCTCGACTACAAGACCGGCGCCGCGCCGTCGAAGAAGCAGGTCGAGACCGGCTTCTCGCCGCAGCTGACCCTGACCGCCGCCATCCTGCGTGAGGGCGGCTTTCCCGAGGTCGGCCGGCGCGAGCCCGGCGACCTGACCTATCTGCGGGTCACCGGCCGCAAGCCGGCCGGCGTCGAGGAGGTCCGAGCCGCCGCCGGGGCCGACAGCCAGGAGGCGGCGATCAAGGCTTTGCAGGGTTTGCGAGACCTGATCGAGCGTTACGACAACCCGAAGCAGCCGTATCTGTCGCGCGTGGCTCCACAGTTCGTGCACGACCACGCGGGCGACTACGGCCACCTGGCGCGGGTGTTCGAATGGTCGACCAGCGGCGACGACGGGGAGGGGGCGGAGTGACGGGCCGGTCCCAGAAGTCCCTCCCCCTGTGGGGGAGGCGATCGCGAAGCGATCGGTGGGGGGATATGGTCGAGGCGGGACCACTCCCCCCTCCGGCGCTCCGCGCCACCTCCCCCACAGGGGGAGGACCTCCATGATCGACCCCCAGCGCATCGCCGCCGACCCGGCGATCTCGGCCTTCGTCACCGCCAACGCCGGGTCGGGCAAGACCAAGACCCTGATCGACCGGGTCGCGCGCCTGCTGCTGGCCGGAGCCGCGCCGGAGGCGATCCTGTGCGTCACCTACACCAAGGCCGCCGCCGCCGAGATGCAGCGGCGGCTGTTCGAGCGGCTGGGCGAGTGGTGCGTCACCCCCGACGTCCGGCTGCGCGAGCAGCTGGGCGCCCTGGAGGGCCGCGACCCGGCCGCCTTCGACCACCGCGCGCTGTCCAAGGCCCGGGGCCTGTTCGCCAAGGCGCTGGAGACCCCGGGCGGCCTGAAGATCCAGACCATCCACGCCTTCTGCGAAAAGCTGCTGCGCCGTTTCCCGCTGGAGGCCGGGGTCTCGCCGGGTTTCCAGGTGATGGACGACAGCGCCAGCGCCGCCATCGCCCAAGGCGCCCTGCGGCAGGTGGCGACCTATGTCACCGACCACGACGACGCCTTCGCCCAGGCCTACGCCCGGTTCTCGGTGGCCCTGGACTTCGCCAGCTTCGAGGCGATGTTCGCCGCGTTCGAGGCCCAGCGCGGGGCGATCGGGGCGTATCTGGACCAGGTCGGCGGCCTGCAAGCCGCGGTCGAGGACGTCTGGCGGGTCTGCGGCTTCCATTACGGGGCCAGCAGCGTCGAGGCCGTCACGGCCGAGGCCATCGCCGAACTCGACCGCGACCTCTGGCGTTCGGTCGCCGACGTGCTGCTGAACGGCACCAAGACCGACATCAAGTGCGCCGGCCAGCTGCGAGCCGTGGCCGACGACCCGGACGCCGATCTCGACCAGGCCCTGTCCGCCCTGTTCACCAAGGAAGGCGCGGGCGACGCCGCGAAATGGCCTGGTAACACCTCGGGCCTCAAGTCCCGCGAAGACCTGCGCGGCCGCTTGCTGCTGGAACAGGAGCGCCTGGCCGAGGCCCGCGAATGGCTGCGCGCCGCGCGGGTGGCCGAGGACAGCGCCGACGCCCTGCGCCTGGCCGCCCTCTACGTCACCTCGCACCAGATCGAGAAGGACGCCCGCGGGGCCTTGGACTTCGCCGACCTGATCGACAAGACCAAGATCCTGCTGACCGAAAAGGTCGACGCGGCCTGGGTGCTCTACAAGCTGGACGGCGGCATCGACCACATCCTGCTGGACGAGGCCCAGGACACCGCGCCCGAGCAGTGGGCGATCCTGCGGGCCTTGACCTCCGACTTCTTCGCCGGCGCGGGCGCGGTCCGCTGGCGGGCCCAGCACCCGGGCGAGGACGCCCGCACCCTGTTCGTGGTCGGCGACGAGAAGCAGTCGATCTATTCGTTCCAGGGGGCCGACCCCCAGCGCCTGCTGGCCGAGACGCAGGGCTACATCGCCCAGATCACCGCCGCCGACCGGGTCGGCAAGACCGTGCCCCTGACCATGTCGTACCGCTCGACCGTGGAGGTGCTGAGTTTCGTCGACGCCCTGTTCTCGGCGCCGGAGACCCGCTCGGGCGTGCCGGCCCCGGCCGGCGAGGACGTGGTCCGCCACCAGCCGTTCCGGATCGACCACAAGGGCTGCGTCGACCTGTGGCCGCTGGAGCGCGAGCTGCCCGGCGAGGAGCGCGAGGCTTGGGACGCGCCGCTGGACGCCGAGAGCGAGCAGGGCGCCAATCGCCGCCTGGCTGAGAAGATCGCCGCCGAGATTCAGGCCTTGATCGCCCGCGGCGACGCGGTGTTCGACAAGGAGACCCGGCAGTGGCGGCCGGCCCACCCCGGCGACGTCCTGGTGCTGGTGCGCCGGCGCAAGGCGCTGTTCGAGGAGGTGCTGCGGGCCCTGAAGCGGCGCGGCGTGCCGGTGGCCGGGGCCGATCGCCTCAGCCTGTCGGCCCATATCGTCTTTGACGACCTGCTGGCGCTTGGCCGGTTCTGCCTGTTTTCCGACGACGACCTGACCCTGGCGGCCCTGCTCAAGAGCCCGTTCTGCGGCCTGTCGGACGACGACCTCTACGCCCTGGCCAAGGGTCGGCCAGGCACACTGTGGCAAGCCGTCAACGCGCGCGCCGCCGAGCAGCCGAGGTGGTCCGCCGCCCGTGACCTGCTGCGCTGGGCCCTGGCCGAGAGCCGCCGCCGGCAGCCGTTCGAGTTCTACGCCCTGCTGCTGGGCCGGGTGGACGACACCACGCGCTCCAACCGCGCCAAGGTGCTGACCCGCCTGGGCGAGGAGGCCGCCGAGGCCCTGGACGAGTTCCTGGCCCAGATCCTGGCCGCCGAGCAGCGCGGGGTGCGCGACCTGGAGGCCCTGGTCGCCGACTTCGCCAGCCTGGACATCGTGGTCAAGCGCGAGATGGAAGGCGCGCGCCACGAGGTGCGGGTGATGACCGCCCACGGCGCCAAGGGCCTGGAGGCGCCGATCGTCTTCCTGCCGGAGACCACGATGAAGGGCGGGGCGCGCGGCTCGCCGCTGATGCGCACCGAGGCGGGCGGCTTCCTGTGGTGCGCCAGCAAGGCCAATGACTGCGAGGCCTCGGCGCGGGCGCGGGAGCTGCGTGAGAAAAAGGACGCCGAGGAGGCCCTGCGCCTCTACTACGTGGCCCTGACCCGGGCCCGCGACCGACTGGTGCTGTGCGGCCGGATCGACGCGCGGACCAAGGACGAGAATGTCGGCGGCTGGTACGCCGCCGCCCAGGCCGCCTTCGCCCACGAGGACATCGCCCCCGGCGTCCGCGAAATCAGCGATGACGGCCGCAAGCGCTTCGGACCCGACCCGATGCGGGCCGAGGCCCTGGCGCCGCGCGCCGTCCCCGCCCTGATCCCGACGCCGGCCTGGACCCTGGCCCCGGCCGCGCCCGAGACGCCCGCCGCCCGTTACGCCGCCCCCTCGACCCTGGAGGACGAGGCCCGCGGCAGCGCCCCCTCGCCCCTGGCGGCGGTGTCGGGCCTGGGTCGCTACCGGCGCGGCGAGATCATCCACCGGCTGCTGCAGCTTCTCCCGGACATCGAACCCGCGGGCCGCAGACTGGCCGCCGGCCGGCTGCTGGCCGCCGAGCGCGACCTGACCGACGACCAGCGCGACGAAATGGCCGCCGCCGCCTTCGGGGTGCTGGAAGACGAACGGTTCGCTGCGGTGTTCGGCCCCGGCTCGCGGGCCGAGGTCTCGGTGGCCGGCGGGGCGCGCGGCCTGCCCGCCGAGCTGAAGATCGCCGGCCGGGTCGACCGCCTGGTGGTCACGCCCGACCGCGTGCTGGTGGTCGACTACAAGACCAACCGCCCCTCGCCCGATCGCATCGAGCACGCCGATCCGGCCTATCTGTCGCAGATGGCGGTCTATGCCGCGGTGCTGGCCGAGGTGTTCCCCGACCGCCCGATCGAGGCCGCCATCGTCTGGACGGACGGTCCCAAACTCATGGCGGTTCCAGAAAAGGTGATGGCCGCCGCCCTGGCCCGGCTGTTCTAGATCATTGCCGAGGGGGGCGCGGGTCCCTAAATCTTGCTGCAAGACGGGGAAGCGAATCCCCAGCCACCACAGTTTTCTAGCGCGCCCCGATCCTCCGGGCGCAGATGGAGCCAAGCGATGAGCACCGTGACGGTGACCGACGAGTCCTTCGAAAAGGACGTCCTGCAGGCCGACAAGCCGGTCCTGGTCGACTTCTGGGCCGAATGGTGCGGCCCGTGCAAGCAGATCGCCCCGGCCCTGGAGCAGATCTCCGAGGAACTGGCCGACCACGTCACCGTGGCCAAGGTCAATATCGAGGACAGCCCCACCACCCCGTCGCGCTACGGCGTGCGCGGCATCCCGACCATGATGCTGTTCCGCGGCGGCCAGATGGCCTCGATGAAGGTCGGGGCCATGCCCAAGGCCAAGATCCTGGAATGGCTGAACGAAGCCGGCGTGCACCAGCCGGCGTAGGCCTCCGCTGATTTTAGCGCACGACCGCCCGCCTCGCCGACGCGAGGCGGGCGGTTTGCGTTTTGGAGGCGACGAACGGTCGCGGAAGCGTCGCGGCGAGCTCGCATCCCTCTCCCGCCATTCTGGAGATGGGCGCGAAATAACCGCGTTCAAGAATTGCCGCACGCCGAAATATGCGCAGCTTGTGGAGCCCTCATCGCAGCAGGAGGGTGACATGATCCAGCACGACGTACTGATCGTCGGCGGCGGCCCGACGGGCCTGATGCTGGCCGCCGAACTGGCGCTGGCGGGCGTGGACGCCGTGGTCATCGAACAGCGCCCGAACCAGGATCTGTTCGGCCGTCGCGCCGGGGGCCTGCACGCGCGCACGCTGGAGATCCTCGACCAGCGGGGCGTGGTCGACCGCTTCCTCGTGGCGGGCCGCAAGGCCCAGGTCGCCGGCTTCGCCTGGATGCCGCTGGACATCAGCGACTTCCCGACCCGTCACAACTACGGCCTCGCCCTGGCCCAGCAGCCGACCGAGCGCCTGCTCGCCGACTGGGTCGAGGACCTGGGCGCGCCGGTGCTGCGCGGTCGGGCGGCGGCCCAAGTCCACCAGGACGAGGCGGGCGTGGAGGTCGTCCTGTCCGACGGCGCGCGCCTGCGCGGCGCCTATCTGGTCGGCTGCGACGGCGGGCGCAGCCTGGTGCGCAAGGCCGCCGGCATCGCCTTTCCCGGCTCGGGGCCAACGATCAGCCACATCATCGCCGAGGCCAAGCTGGCCCAGACCCCGGAATGGGGCATGCGCCACGACGCACAGGGGCTGCACGGGCTGAACCCCCTGCCGGACGGCTCCGGCGTCGGCGTCCTGGTCACCGAGTCCCAGTCGGGGCAGGCGGGCGACCCCAGCCTGGAGGACCTGAAGTCGGCCCTGGTCGCCGTCTACGGCACGGACTACGGCGTCCACGATCCGGCCTGGATCTCCCGCTTCAACGACGCCGCCCGGCAGGCGTCCGCCTATCGCGCGGGCCGGGTGCTGCTGGCCGGGGACGCGGCGCACGTCCACTATCCCGCCGGCGGCCAGGGCCTGAACCTCGGCGTCCAGGACGCGGTCAATCTCGGCTGGAAGCTCGGCCAGGTCGTCCGGAAGACCGCCCCCGAGCGCCTGCTCGACAGCTACGAGCGCGAGCGACGTCCCGTCGTCACCCGCGTCCTGCGCAACACCATGGCCCAGGTGGCGCTGCTGGGCCGCCTCGACGACCGCAAGGCCGCCCTGCGCGAGGTGATGGCCGAGCTCCTGCAGTTGGACGCGCCGCGCGCCTGGCTGGCCGGCATGATGTCGGGCCTGGACATCCGCTACGACCTTGGCGCGGGACATCCCCTGCTCGGCCGCCGGATGCCCGACCTCGACCTGGCGACCGCGGACGGGCCGGGCCGGACCTACGCGCTTCTGCACGCGGCCCGCCCCGTGCTGCTCGACCTTGGCCTGGCCGCGCGCCCGAACCTGGGGCCCTGGGCCGATCGCCTCCGGCTTGTGGAGGCGCGCTACGCCGCCCCCTGGCGGCTGCCGGTGCTGGGCGAGGTTCCGCCGCCCCTCGCCGTGCTCATCCGCCCGGACGGCCACGTCGCCTGGGTGGACGGCGACGGGCGCGCGGACGGCCTGGCGGCGGCGCTCGACGCCTGGGTCGGCCCCGCCTAGCCGACGGTCGTCTCGCCTTGAGACGGAGGAATGGTCCTACTTCTTGCCCGGCGTGACGATGAACGGCGACACCGAGGCCGGCGCCGTCTTCTTGTCGGCCTTCGGTTTGCGGACTTCCTTGTTGGACTTCTTCTGACCCTTGGCCATGGCGGCTCCTGCCGGGACGCTCGCGCGCCGGGGGGATCCAGCGGGCCGAGCCGCCCTTTCGGCGTGAGCTGTTCCTTAGGGCTTCGCCGCCGCCCCACCTAGGCCTTTCGAGCTTTCGGTCGGGGCGAACCCCTTCCCATGCTTTGCACGTCGCAAGCAAAGCTTAAGAAAATCAACGCCTTGAAAATTCTCGACCCGATTTGATCCTCACCCCTCCAGGCCGGCCCCATACTCGTCCTCGCCCTGTCGTGGGGGAGGACGTCCGGCCGGCGACCTCGACGTGCGGCGGGGGCGGTCGAGCGGGAAGCGTCCGCCGGCCGGCGTCGAAGGGCCCTTCGGGTCGGTCGGCGGAACGTGGGGGTCCCGGATGGGGCCTCGGGCGGTCCGGACCGGACGGGCGGGAACACCCCCTCGGGGCCGAACGGCGAAACGCAGCAGGCGCGGGCTGAAATCGCCCGCGCGGTCCGGAGGGTTTGCCGACCTTCCGCCCGCCGGGGGCCTCCATCGGAGCGGGTTAAAAATCCGCGACCCGAAGGCTTCTGGAAAACGCGCCGCGCGGAGCGCCCGTGACGTGTCGAAACGGTACTCTCCAAAACTCTACACCGGGCGCGCCCCGGACGCTCCGCCGCCTCCCCAGCCCTCAGCGGGTCTCCGCCTGAGGCCGCCGCCGCATGCCCCCTCCGGCCCTCCGGGCCACCTCCCCCAGAGGGGGAGGATCTTAGGCGGCGTTAGCTGCTCCCCCTTGGGGGGAGCTGTCGCGAAGCGACTGAGGGGGTCTCAGGCCGCCTTCTTGGCCGCCTTTTCCTTCTTGGGCTTCTTGTCTTTCTTGCCGTGCGCTTTCTCGGCCTTGGCGGCCTTGGGTTTCTTGCCCTTGGCCTCGGGCTCGGCGTGGACGTCGGAGACGGCCATGTCGGCCAGCAGCTCCAGGAAGCCCTCGCGCTTGCTGGGCTTGAGCAGCGCCAGGATGCGGGCGTCGGCCATCGCCACCTTGGGGCGGCTGTCCTCGAGCACGGCGGCGCCGGCCGGGGTCAGGCTGACGGTGTTGGCGCGGGCGTCCTGGTCGGAGCGCTGGCGCTCCAGGTGGCCCTTGGTGATCATCCGGGCGACCATGTCGGCCAGGGTGGAGCGGTCGATGCCGGTGGCGCGGACCAGGCCCGTCTGGGTGACGCCCTCGTTCTCGGCCACGGCGGCCAGGACGGCGTACTGGCGCTGGGTGATGCCGCCCGACCCGCTTTCCTCGGCATAGATGTCGAGGGCCAGCTGCAGGACGCGGTGCAGCAGGTGGCTGGGCGAGCGGGCCAGGGCCCCGCCGTGTTCGCCGCCCTTGGTGTCGCCCTTGGTCTTGGCCATGGTCCGTCGTCCCTCTTTTCCGCCGACGGAGCTTTCAGTACCACGCTTACACGTCGTTTTGACGACAGATGGTCCGTGGGCTGCCGGTTGCGGCGAGGAGCCGACGGGCTAGAAACCGGCGTCCGGCGGCTCGGGGGTCTTGGCCTCGTCGCCCTTGGCGATGTGCTTCATCATGAACGGCACCTGGCTCAGCGAGAACAGCAGGGCCAGGGGCAACAGGCCGATGCGGAACTTCACCCACATGTCGGTGGTCTGGGTCAGGCGGACCAGCTCGTTGGCGACGGCGGCGAAGGCGAAATAGCCGCCGTAGCGCAGGGTCAGGGTGCGCCAGGCCGCGTCGGGCAGGTGCACGGCCTCGCCCATCAGGGCCTTCAGCGGCGCGCGGCCGGCGACCACGCCGCCGATCATGAACAGGGCCAGGGCGGCGTTGACCACCGTGACCTTGACCTTCACGAACACGTCGCTGTGGAACACCAGGCCCAGGGCCCCGAAGATCAGGGCCATGACGCCGGAGAACAGCGGCAGCAGAGCGACCCGGCGCTCGACCACATAGCCCAGGATCAGGGCCAGGGCCGAGGCGGCGACCAGCACCCAGGTCGCGGTCTGGAAGTTGCGGCCGGTGGCGAAGAAGGCGACCCCGAAGGCGACCGGCGCGCCATAGTCGATGGCCGTGCGCACCCAGGCGGCGCCCTTCGGCTTCGGCTTCGGATCTTCGACAGGCGAGGCGGGCGGCGGCGTGTCGGTCATGGTCTAGTCCTCCAGGCCCACCAGCGAACGGGAGAAGGCGCGGGCGTCGAACGGCTGCAGGTCGTCGACCCCCTCGCCGACGCCGATCAGCTTGATCGGGCTGTCGGAGGCCCGGGCCACCGGCACCAGCACCCCGCCCCGCGCGGTGCCGTCCAGCTTGGTCATCACGATGCCGGACACGCCCACCTGGTTGCCGAAGATCTTCTCCTGGGCCAGGGCGTTGCGGCCGACCGTGGCGTCCAGCACCAGCAGGGTCTCGTGCGGCGCGTCGGGGTCGACCTTCTTGAGCACGCGGATGACCTTGAGCAGCTCGTCCATCAGGCCCTGCTTGTTCTGCAGCCGGCCGGCGGTGTCGATCAGGACGACGTCGTGGCCTTCCAGCTTGGCGCGCTCGACGGCCTCGTAGGCCAGGGCGGCCGCGTCGGCGCCGGGCGGCCGGGACATGAAATCGGCCCCCGCCCGGTCGGCCCAGACCTTCAGCTGCTCGACGGCGGCGGCGCGGAAGGTGTCGCCGGCGGCGATCAGCACCTTGGCGTTCTTGCCCGCCAGGTCCGAGGCGATCTTGCCCAGGGTCGTGGTCTTGCCCGAGCCGTTGACCCCGATGAACAGCACCACATAGGGCTTGGGCCCCGACAGCGGGTCGAACACGCCCTCGCGGTCGGCCAGCTCGGCGGCGACCAGCTCGGCCAGGGCTTCCTTGACCTCGGTCTCGGTCGACGACTTGCCGAACCGGGCCTTGCCGAAGGCGTCGGTGATGCGGGCGGCGATCTGCGGGCCCAGGTCGGCCTCGATCAGCATCTCCTCCAGCTGGTCCAGCTGCTCCTGGTCCAGCGGCTTCTTGGTGAAGGCGCCGGTGACCTGCTCGGTCATCTGCTGCGACGACCGGGCCAGGCCGGAGGTCAGGCGCTGGAACCAGCCTTTTTTCTGCTCGGGCTTTTCGCTCATGGCGTTCCTTTAGAGCGTGGCGGCTGAAAGTGTGAGCGGTTTCAGCGTCCGCCACGCGCCAATAAATAGGGATGGAGCCAGGGACAGGCTCCATCGGCCGTGGCATGAAACGCTAATGGACGCGCTTTCGACCACGCTCTTCTGGCTGGATTACGCCGCCGTCGCCGTGTTCGGGGCGACCGGGGCGCTGGCGGCCGCCCGCCGCAAGCACGACATCATCACCTTCGGCTTCTTCGCGGCCATCACCGGGGTGGGCGGCGGCACGCTGCGGGACCTGCTGATCGGCGCGCCGGTGTTCTGGGTCCAGAGGCCCGGCTACGTCATGGTCTGCCTGGCGGCGGCGGTCGCGGTCTGGCTGCTGGGCAAGCGCGGCTGGCGGTTCCGGGCGCTGCTGTGGCTGGACGCCCTGGGCATGGCCGCCTACGCCGTGGTCGGCACGGCCAAGGCGCTCAGCCTGAACGTCCATCCGTTCACGGCGGTGATGATGGGCGTGCTGACCACCGCGTTCGGCGGGGTGATCCGCGACGTGCTGGCCGGGGAGCCCAACCTGCTGCTGCGCCGCGAGATCTACATCACCGCCGCCCTGCTGGGCGCGGCGGTTTTCGCCGGCCTGACCCTGCTGCACATCGGCTTCTGGCCCGCCGGGATCGCCGGCTTCGCCGCCGCCTTCGGCCTGCGGGCCTGCGCCCTGAAGCTGGGCTGGAGCCTGCCGGGCTTCGCGGGCGGCGAGGACGCCCGCCCCTGACGCGCGCGCCGCGTTAGTTCAGCGGCATTAGTCTCGATATAGTAGTAATTCTTGAGAAAATTCAAGCGGTTAAGGCGATGATACGGTTTTCCCGGCACAGCCTGGGAGATCATGATGCCGTTCCGCCCGATTCTGCTGGCGAGCCTTCTGCTCGCCCTGCCCGTCAGCGCCCTGGCCGACCCCTGCGTCGCGCCGTTGCCCGGCCCCTCGACCACCTTCAGCGGCGTTGTCCGCTACATCGGCGACGGCGACAGCCTCTGCGTCAGCCGAAGCTCCGATCCCCAGACCTGGGTCGAGGTGCGGCTCGGCGACTTCTCGGCCCCCGAACTGCACGACGCCGGCGGGGCGCGGGCGAAGGCCATGCTCAAGGCCCTGACCTACGGCCAATACCTGGTCTGCCGGGCCGGACGGCAGTCCTATGACCGGGTGGTGGCCCGTTGCCAGCTGAACGGCGCGGGGGTCGGCGACCTGCTGCGCCGGAACGGGGCGGTCGAGGGCGGCAACTAGACCGGATCAGGTGTCATGATCGGGGTGCTGCCGGCTGACCACCGGTCCCGACGGCCCCAGCGGCGGCCGCACCGGCATGTCGGCCAGGTGGTCCATCCAGGCCGGACGCCCCTCGACGGCCAGCTGCACCGCCGGCTCTACCCGCGAGGGGTCGTCGAAGGCGAACACCGCCAGGTCGATCTGATCGGCGCTCCATTCGAAGGTCAGGGGCGTGCCGCAGGCGGCGCAGAAGCCGCGGCGGACCGTGTCCGAGCTCTGGAACCGCGACGGCGCCCCCCGCGTCCAGGCCAGGTCGGCGACCTTGACGGTGACCAGGGCTCCGAACGGCCCGGCGAAGGCCTTCTGGCACATGCGGCAATGGCAAATCGAGGCGCGGCCGGGCTCGCCCTCGACCCGGAAGCGCACGGCGCCGCACTGGCAGCCGCCGGTCAGAGGAAGGTCGGACATGGCAAGACCTCAGGGCTGGTGCGGCGGGACCGACAGGGTCGGGATCGGCGTCAGGCGGAAGGTGACCTCATAGGCGTCATGGTCGGACAGCACCGGCCCGCCCGTCGCCGAGCCGTCGAACCGGGCCTCGACCTGGACCGGCCGGATCGCCACCTTGTCCCCCGGCTTGAAGCCGATCAGGTCCTGGGTGTCCAGCCAGGGGGCGTCGCCGTCGGCCGAGATCTTGGCGTCGCAGCTGTCGGGGGTCTTGAAGCACACCTGGCTGACCACCTCGAACGGGTAGCGTTGCATCACATAGTCGTAGCGGTCCGGGGCGTGCATGACGTTGAAGTCGCCGCCGACGATCAGCGGCGCGCCGGGCGTCCGGTCGCTCTCCATGAAGTGGCCCAGCTCCTCGGTCTGCAGGTGGTGGGCCATGCGGTTGCGGTTGCGCGGCACGCCCGAGGCGCCCTTGGAATTGAGGTGGGTGTCGGCGATCTCGACCGGCGTTGGAAGGCCCGGCACGTCCAGGCTGACCAGCATCACGCCCTTGTTGGCCAGGCAGTCCAGGCCCGCGCAGTAGCGATAGGCGTGCGACTTGACCCAGTTGATCGGATGATCGCTCAGCACCCACAGGCCGCTGGAGCCCCACTTGCCCCAGCCCTCGCCCTTGCGGCGGTACTTCACCCGCTTGTAGCGCGGGCGGTCGTCCTTGCTGAACGGGTTGGCGTCGCGCTGCCGCTTGCGGGGGCCGCGGGCGACATGGGCGTAGCCGCTGAGCTGGATCAGGTCGCGGACCTCGTCGCGAAAGCCTTCCTGCAACAGGACGACGTCGGGCTGCAGCCCCTTCTCGCGCAGGTCGGCCAGCTGGCGGCCGATGGCCTTCAACTTCGACCCCCTGCCGAACCGCACCGGCCAGGGCAGGCCCTCGACATTATAGGTCATGACGCTGAGTTCGACCGGCTGCATCGGGCCGACCGGATGAAAGGCGGCGGGCGGGGTGTCCTCGGTCTTCGGCTCCGGAAGTGGCGCGGTCTCCTGGGCGCGCGCCGAACCGCCGAACGACAGGGTCGCGACAAGAAGGGCGGTCAGGACGAGGCGGTCGAGCATGCTCAGGCGGTGAGCTCCGCGATCACGCGTGTCCCATCGTGCCCGACCACCCGGAAGGCGGCGATCTCTCCCTGGGGCGCGGGGCCTTCGAAGGCGATTTCGGTGAAGTCCTCGGCCCGGGCCACGCCCTCGCGCTCGACCAGGCCCGACAGCGTCCGGCCCAGCTGGCGCTGCAAGTGCTGTTCGAGCCCGGCCTGGCCGGCTTCACGCAGCCGGCGGGCGCGGTCCTTGATCACCGGACCCTTGACGGGCGGCATCCGCGCCGCGGGCGTACCGGGGCGAGCGCTGTAGGGGAAGACGTGCAGGAAGGCCAGGCCCGCCTCCTCGACCAGCTTCAGGGTGTTCTCGAACGCCTCGTCGCTCTCGGTGGGGAAGCCGGCGATCAGGTCGGCGCCGAAGGCGGTGTCGGGACGCACGCGGCGAACCTCGGACACCAGTTTCAGGGCGTCCTCGCGGCTGTGGCGGCGCTTCATGCGCTTGAGCACCAGGTTGTCGCCGGCCTGCAGCGACAGGTGCAGGTAGGGCATCAGCCGCGGCTCGGTCTCCAGCAGCTTGAACAGGTCCGGGTCGATCTCGGCCGCGTCGATCGACGACAGGCGCAGGCGCGGCAGGTCGGGGACCAGCTTGAGGATCCGGGCGACCAGTTGGCCCAGGGTCGGCTGGCCGGGCAGGTCGGCGCCCCAGGAGGTGACGTCGACGCCGGTCAGCACCACCTCGCGATAGCCCTCGGCCGACAGACGGCGGACCTGCTCGACGACCTCGCCGGCCGGGGCCGAGCGCGAATTGCCGCGGCCGTAGGGGATGATGCAGAAGGTGCAGCGGTGGTCGCAGCCGTTCTGGACCTCGACATAGGCCCGGGCGCGATCCTTCAGGCCGGCGATCAGGTGGCCGGCGGTCTCCTTGATCGACATGATGTCATTGACCCGCACGCGGGTGGAGGTGTCGAGCAGGGCGCCCGGCGCGGCCTTCTCGGCGTTGCCCAGCACCAGGTCCACTTCCGGCATGGCGGCGAAGGCGGCCGGGTCGATCTGGGCGGCGCAGCCGGTGACGATCAGCCGGGCGTCGGGCCGCTCGCGCCGCGCCTTGCGGATCGCCTGTCGCGCCTGGCGCACGGCCTCGTTGGTCACCGCGCAGGTGTTGAACACCACCGCGTCGGCCAGGCCGTCGGCGCTGGCGCGGGCCCGGATGGCCTCGGACTCGTAGGCGTTCAGCCGGCAACCGAAGGTGACGACGTCGACGCCGTCCGGCCCCAACATCGTCGACGCCGGGCCGCCCTCTTCGCCGACGGCGGGTGCGGGCTTCGGAGGACGCGAGATGAGGGTGTAGGTCGTCACGGCCTCACCCCCACATGAGCGGCGTCCGCCGACTTCAGGATTTTGGTCACGACGCCGCAGACATCCTTCTGTTCGACCGGCCCCTGGGCGCGGGAATCGAGGCTGTTGTCGCGATTGTCGCCCAGAACGAACCAGGCGCCAGCGGGGACCGTGAACGGTCCGAAATCGTCGAACTCGCCGTCCGAGACCAGGTCGAGGGTCTCGTAGCTGCGCCCACCTGGGAGGGTCTCGCGATAGACCTGACCGTTGGGCGAATAGCCGCCATCGGCGATCGGCAGGCTGCGCCCTTCGGCACGGCGGGTCACGACGCGACCATCTATGCTCAGCACGCCGGCGCGCAGGGTCACGATCTGACCGGCCCGGGCTACAATCCGCTTGACGTAACGCACCTTGCCGGCGCGATGGATGATCACGTCGCCCACGACTGGCTTGATCGAACCGCACAGCCCCCGCGCCCCATACACGCCCAAGATGTCGCCCTGGGT
Organism: Caulobacter sp. BE254; assembly: GCF_031457295.1. Taxonomy (NCBI): domain Bacteria; kingdom Pseudomonadati; phylum Pseudomonadota; class Alphaproteobacteria; order Caulobacterales; family Caulobacteraceae; genus Caulobacter; species Caulobacter sp. BE254. The sequence continues at coordinate 172,677 of NZ_JAVDWJ010000008.1, forward strand.
CAGGGTCGGGATCATCGCCGCGGAGGGGATCGTGTAGGCGGACAGCGGAAAGAATAGCCGCAGCCCCAGCCCCACCAGCAGCGGCGTCACGGCGAACAGCAGGTGGACCAGGAAGTTTGGCCGCTTGACAGCCACACCGGTCGCCCGGGCCCGCCAGGCGATCCAACCGGCGTGCAGCGCCGCCGCCACGTTCAGGATCCAGATCGGACCGACATTGGACGCATCGTCCGCCCAGCGATAGACGCCCGGCGGCGCGTGGAACGTCCAACCGAGCACCGCCAAGGTCGCGACGATCAGCAGCGCCAGGAATCCCAGCGCCAGACGCACACGGCCAACGAACACGTAGCCCACCGGCGGGAGCAGCAGGTTGAGGACCAAAGCCCCGACCACGCCACGCCGCGACGGCCGCTTGGTCGAGACTTCGCCGACTTGGGGAGACGAGAGAACGGCCTCGGTCACGGCTGATCCACGAACGCCGCGAAGGCGTCCTTCCAGTCGGGATGCCAGCGCGACAGGGCCGGGCGGTTTTCGATGACGTCGCCCATGGCCCAGGCCATGCGCTTCTCGTCCAGCGACCGCGGCACGTCGTTGTCGGGGCACAGGATGTAGAAGTCGCCGCGGGCGATGCTGTCGAGCATGAACTGCACGGTCTGCTCGGGCGTCCACGCTCCCGCCGGCTTGTCGGTCCCGCGCCGGGTCATGCCGGTATGGACGAAGCCGGGGATCAGCAGCCGGGCGTCGACCTGGCAGTCGACGATCTCGCGCAAGGTATGGGCCAGCCCTTCGGTCAGGGCCTTCACCGCCGACTTGCTGACGTTGTAGGCGGTATTGCCCGGCGGCTGGGTGATCCCTTGCTTGGAGCCGGTGTTGATGATCAGGCCGGGACGGCCGCTGGCCGCCATCTCCTCGCCGATCAATTGGACGCCGTTGATCACGCCCCACAGGTTGACGTCCAGCACCCGCTTCCACGGGTCCTCGCCCGAGAAGGCGTCGCCCCCGCCGCCGACCCCAGCGTTGTTCATCAGCACGTCGACGGCGCCGAACCGCTCGACCGCGGCGTCGCGCAGGGCCTGGACGGCGGCGCGGTCGGCGACATCGGTCGGCACGGCCAGGGCCTTGTCGCCGATCGCGTCGGCGGCCTTCTTCAGGGCCCGGCCCATAATGTCGGCCATGACCACGTTCATGCCCAGGTCGGCGAAGGCCCGGGCGACGGCCAGGCCGATGCCGTCGGCCGCGCCGGTGATCACCGCCGTCTTGCCGGGTCCGATGGCGGGGTGGACGGTCATGCGGCCGCGCGCTCCGGCAGCTTGCCGACGAACTCCATGGTCACCGGACCGGTCATGATCACGTGGCCATCGGCCTCGCGCCATTCAACGGTCAAGGCGCCGCTTTCGAACTCGACCTTGGCCGTGCGATCGGTCAGGCCGCGCCGCACGGCGGCCACCTGGGCCGCGCAGGCGCCGGTGCCGCAGGCCGTCGTCAGGCCCGCGCCGCGCTCCCAGACCTTCAGCTGGATATGGTCGCGAGCGGCGACGTGGGCGAAGCCGACATTGACGCCTTCCGGGAACAGCGGGTGGTGCTCGACCAAACTTCCCGTGCCGGTGGCGAACGCGTCATCGACCGGGGCGTCGACGAAGAACACCACATGCGGATTGCCCATCGAGACACAGCCCGGCGTGTGGACCAGCGGCGCGTCGATCGGGCCGACCTGCAGCTCAATCCCGCCCGTATCCATCTCTTCGGCCAGAGGGATCTGGTCCCAGGCCAGGCCCGGCTGGCCCATGTCGACGGTGACCAGCTTGTCGCCGGCCATCACGCCCGACAGCCGTCCGGCCACTGTGTCGAAGGCCACCGCGTCCTTCTTGCCCGACTGCATCAGCAGCCAGGCCACGCAGCGCGTGCCGTTGCCGCAAGCACCGATCTCTTCGCCGTCCGAATTCCAGAAGCGCACGTAGGCGCTGGCGCCCTCGGCCCTGGGCGGGTCGATGGCGATCACCTGGTCGCAGCCGATCCCGCCCTCACCCCGTTTGGCGATGGCGCGGATGTCCTCAGCCGTCGGATTGAAGGGCTGGGTCAGAGTCTCGATCACGACGAAGTCGTTGCCGAGGCCGTTCATCTTGAGAAAGGTGCGGCTCATGGTGGGGCTATATAGTGGAAAACCTCGGCCGAGTCAGAGGCTGGGCCCAACTGCGGCGATTTGAGCTTGGTTTTCCGGTGCGGAAGGGGTTGAGGGCGTGATCAGGACGGTCGCGAGGCTCAAGCCATCTGGCGCGAGCCTTCTTTTACGATACCGTCGGCTCAAAGGCCCCGCTTGCCCGCAGCGGGCCACCTGTCACGACAGCCGCCGGATCCCTAGATGCGTAGCCTGCTTTTCGCCCTCCTCGCCTCCACGAGCCTCATGACCGCCGCCCAAGCCGCCGACCCCGCTCCACCCGCCGATACCGAAGCCCGCACGCCGCTGGCCGACCTGGGCAAGGACGATCCCTACAAATGGATGGAGGAGATCGAGGGCGAGCGGCCGCTGGCCTGGGCCAAGGCGCAGAACACGCGCAGCCTGGCGATCCTGCAGGGCGACGCCCGCTACGCCGGTCTCCAGGCCCAGGCCCTGGCGATCCTCAACGCCAAGGACCGGGTGCCGAGCGTGTCGTTCGCCGGCGACGGATCCCTGCGCAACTTCTGGCAGGACGCCGACCACGTGCGCGGCCTGTGGCGCAAGACCACGCTGGACAGCTACCGCACGGCCGAGCCCCAGTGGGAGACGATCCTCGACATCGACGCCCTGTCCAAGGCCGAGAGCGCCAACTGGGTGTTCAAGGGCGCCAGCTGCCTGCCGCCCGAAGAGACCCGCTGCCTGCTGACCCTGTCGAACGGCGGCAAGGACGCGGTGACGATCCGCGAGTTCGACACCACGACAAAGGCGTTCGTGCCCGGCGGCTTCACCCTGCCGGAGGGCAAGCAGAACGTCGCCTGGCTGGACAAGGACACCCTGCTGGTCGCCCGCGAATGGGAGCCGGGCCAGGTGACCAAGTCCAGCTATCCCTATGTGGTCAAGGCGCTGAAGCGCGGCCAGGCCCTGGCGGACGCCAAGGAGGTGTTCCGCGGCACGCCGGACGACGTCTCGGCCTCGGCCTACACCCTGACCGACGCCGATGGAAAGGTCGTCGCCGTCCTGGCCAATCGCGGGGTCAGCTTCTTCGAGGCCGAGACCTACCTGCTGACCGACGCCGGCCCGGTCAAGCTGCCCCTGCCGCTGAAGCACTCGATCCAGGCCTATGTGGCCGGCCAGATGGTCGTGTCGTTGGAGCAGGACTGGTCCGAGCGCGGTTTCAAGACCGGCGACCTGATCAGTTTCGACCTCGCAGCGTTCAAGGCCGACCCGGCCAAGGCCGCCGCGACCCTGGTCCTGCGCCCGACCGCCAAGCAGTCGGTGGAAGGCGTCACCACCACCCGCGACCGGCTGGTGGTCGGCCTGCTGGACAACGTCACCGGCGCGGCCCTGGTCTACGCCCACGGTCCGCAGGGCTGGGCGCACCAGAAACTGGCCCTGCCGGCCAATTCGACGATCGGCCTGGGCTCGACTTCGCAGAAGGACGACCGCCTGTTCGTCAGCGTCACCGGCTATCTGACGCCCTCGACCTACTGGCTGGCCGACGCGGCTTCGCTGAAGCTGGAGCAGGTCAAGGCCTCGCCGGCCCGCTTCGACGCCTCGACCCATGTGGTCGAGCAGTTCGAGGCGACCTCCAGCGACGGCGTGAAGATCCCCTACTTCGTCGTGCGCCCCAGGGGCGTGAAGTACGACGGCACGGCCCCGACCCTGCTCTACGCCTATGGCGGCTTCCAGGTGTCGATGACCCCGGCCTATTCGGGGGTTATGGGCAAGCTGTGGCTGGAGCGCGGCGGGACCTATGTGGTCGCCAACATCCGCGGCGGCGGCGAGTTCGGTCCCGCCTGGCACGACGCGGCCCTGAAGGCCAACCGCCAGAAGGCCTATGACGACTTCTTCGCGGTGTCCCAAGACCTGATCGATCGCAAGATCACCTCGCCGCGCCGGCTGGGCATCATGGGCGGCAGCAACGGCGGCCTGCTGATGGGCGTGGCCCTGACCCAGCGGCCCGAGCTCTACAACGCCATCGTCGTGCAGGTGCCGCTGTTCGACATGATCCGCTACAGCCAGATCGGGGCCGGGGCCTCGTGGGTGGGCGAATATGGCGACCCGGCCGTCCCCTCCGAGCGGGCGGTGATCGCCAAGTACGACCCCTATTCCAACCTCAAGGCCGGCCGGAAATATCCCGAGGTGTTCATCGAGACCTCGACCAAGGACGACCGCGTCCACCCCGCCCACGCCCGCAAGGCCGCCGCGCGCTTGGAGGACTTGGGCTATCCGGTGCTCTATTACGAGAACATCGACGGCGGCCACGCGGCCAGCGCCAACCTGGCCGAGACCGCCCGCCGACAGGCGCTGGAATATGTCTATCTGTCGAGGAAGCTGATGGACTGAGGCGCTCGCGCTTCGAAGAACGTCGATCTTCGAGACGTAAACCCTCGTTCAATCTATCCGCGTCAAGGTGGCGTCGAATATCCGGCCGCACGTTCGGCCCGAGCCGGATCGAGGTTGCCTTGAAGATCGACGTCTTCCCCGCCCTGGAACTGCCCGAGGAGGTCCGCTCCGCCTGGTCGACCGCCCAGGCCGGCGAGGCGCGCTTCGACAGCCCGTTCCTGTCGCCGCTGTGGGCCCAGGCCGTGGCGCGGGCGCGCGGCCCCGCCAACAGCACCAAGGTCGTCGTCCAGCACGACAAGGCCGGCGATCCGGCCGCCTTCCTGGCGGTGCGCAAGCGCGGCTCGACCGCCATGCCGGTCGGCGCGCCGATGAGCGACTACCAGGCCCTGGTGACCCGCGGCGGGTTCCGGGCCGACCCGCGGGCCATGCTGCAGGCCCTGGGCGTCTCGCGCTATGATTTCTGCCACATGCAGGCCCAGGACCCGGCCTTCCAGGGCCACGCCCGGGGCCAGTGCGTTTCCTGGGTGATCGAGGTCGCCGACGGCTACGCCGCCTACGAGGCCGAGCGCAAGGCGGCCGGAGTCGGCGCGCTGAAGGACATCGACAAGAAGCGCCGCAAGGTCGAGCGCGAGGTGGGCCCGACCCGGTTCACGGCCTTGTCGGACTCCCGCGCCGATTTCGAACAGTTGATCGCCTGGAAGCGGGCCCAGCTGGCGGCCACCGGCCAGACCGACCTGTTCCGCACCGGCTGGGTCATGCGGCTGATGGATGACCTGCTGGAGACCCGTGACCCGGCGTTCGGCGGCGGCCTCTATACCCTGCACCTGGGCGACGAGCTGGCGGCCGTGCATTTCCACCTGCGGGGCGGCGGCACGATCCATGGCTGGATGATCGCCCACGATCCGAAGTTCGAGCGCTATTCCCCCGGCCTGCTGCTGTTCCAGGACATCCTCAGGAGCCTGGATGGCGGCCCCTACAAGCGCCTGGACCTCGGGGCCGGCGACTATCGCTTCAAGCGCGAGCTGTCGAACCACCAGCAGGCCGTGATGTTCGGTTTCCTGGGCGCGCCGTCGGTCTCGACACTGGCCCGCACGGCGATCTATGGCCTGCGCGGCATGGCCGAGGCCCTGCCGCTGGGGCCCGTGTCGGCCTTGCCGGGCAAGGCGATGCGCAGGATCGACGTGCTGCGCGGCCTGCGTTAAGGCTCTGGATTCAAGAATTTAGAGCGCGAACGATCAGGGCGATCACGCCGCACCAGAGGGCGAGGCTGGCGATGGAAACCAGCAGAAGCCAGCCTAGGCGGTTCGAACGGCCGCCCTGGCGCGCCTGGTTGGGCGCGCCGCGGATCACATGACCCATGGCTTCCTCCCGAAAAGGCTCTCTACCAGAGCTGGAGTCAGAGGAACCCTCGTTCCAGGACATGCACAAGTCAAGCTTGATCGCCTGTCCCAGACGTGATCTCGGACACCTGGCGTTCGAAGCTAGGGCGAGACGCGGTTTATCCGCAAGGCGGGCGGGTCGATGCAGCCCGCCTCCCAGGCGCGGGTCCAGCCCAGGCGCTTGACCGGTTCGCGGAAGGCGAAGCGCAGCAGGTGCTCGGCGACGACATCCTCCAGCCGGGCCAGGGCCTCCAGGTCGACGGCTTCGATCGTGACGTCCAGGCCTTCAGGGTCGGCCAGCATGCTGCAGGTCCCCAGCGGCAGCGGGATCAGGGCCGAGACGTCGTCGTACGTCGCCTCGAACCGATGAGCCCAGTGCTTGGCCAGCTGGATCATGTAGCGCGCGCCGCGGTCGGTGTTCAGTCGGGCATGGCTCTGCATGAGGGTCAGACTCCTTCGATGGCGGCGGCCGCGTCGTCCATGATCTTGGCGATCGCGGCGACCTGCTCGGGGGTCAGCGAGCCGGAGGTCAGCTTCAGGCGCAGGGCGGTCTTGAGGTTCTCGCGGGCCCGCATGATCTGCGGCGAGAAGGCGGCGCTCTGGGCGGCGGCCTCGGCCATGCGGGCGAACAGACCGTGGACCGGCTGGCTGTTGGCCTCGAGAAAGGCCCGGCCCTCGTCGGTGATCGTGTAGAGCTTCTTGCCGCCGCCGGCGTCGGCCGCGGTGACGTAGCCCAGTTCCTCCAGCAGGGTCAGGGTCGGATAGATCACGCCCGGGCTGGGGGTATAGGCGCCGCCGGCGGCGGTCTCGACGGCCTTGATCAGTTCGTAGCCGTGGCTGGGCTTTTCGGCGATCAGCTTCAGCACGACCAGGCGCAGGTCGCCGTGATCAAAGAACCGGCCCATGCGGCCGCCGCGACGATGATGACCTTCGTGGCCATGGAAGCCGAACGGATGGCGGCCGAAGGGCGCACCGTGATGACCGCCGTGGCGGCCGGGGTGGTGGGGATGACGTCCAAACATGTGCGATTTAGATCCTGTTTCGTTATATCGAACTTACAGATATATCGGATGGCTCGAACGTCAAGAGCGCTTTCAGATATATCTGAAATGGATCGTGGCGCGTCTGGGGACAGGCGGCATGCGCCTGTCCCCGATCGTTCTGTCGCCCTACGTCCCCGGCGGGACCGGGAAGCCGCGATTGCGCATCAGGGCCCCGATCTTCACGTCGCGACCGCGGAAGCGGCGGAAGGCCTCGCCCGCGTCGATGGTGTTGCCCACGCTCATGATGTCGTCGTGCAGGCGCTTGGCCACGGCCTTGTCGTAGAAGCCCCCCGGCGCCTGCTCGAAGGCCTCGGCGGCGTCGGCGGTCAGGGTGTCGGCCCAGATGTAGTCGTAATAGCCGGCCGAATAACCCTCGCCGGAGAAGATGTGCCCGAACTGGGTGGGCCGGTGGCGCATGACGATCTCGGGCGGCATGCCGATCTCGGCCATGGTCGCCTGTTCGAACGCGGCCGGGTCGATGGCCTGGCCTTTAGCCGCCAGGTGGATCTTCATGTCGTAGATCGCCGAGGCCAGGTATTCGACCGTCGAGAAGCCCTGGTTGAAGGTCTTGGCCTTCTCGATCTTGGCCACCAGTTCGTCGGGAATCGGCTGGCCGGTCTGGTAGTGCACGGCGAACCGGCTGAGGACCGGCTTGGTCGGCAGCCAGTGCTCGTTCAGCTGGCTGGGGAACTCGACGAAGTCGCGGGCCACGTTGGTTCCGGCCAGGGCGGGATAGGTCACGTCGGAGTTCAGGCCGTGCAGGGCGTGGCCGAACTCGTGGAACATGGTCGTGGCGTCGTCCCACGAGATCAGCACCGGCTCGCCGGGCTTGCCCTTCACGAAGTTGCAGTTGTTGGAGACGATCGGCGTGATCACGCCCCGGAACTTCTCCTGGGTGCGGTACTCGCTCATCCAGGCGCCCGACTGCTTGCCGGCCCGGGCGTAGGGGTCGAAGTACCATAGTCCCACGCGCCGGGCGCCCTTGGTCACCTCCCAGACGCGGACGTCCGGATGGCAGACGGGCACGTCGGTGATCTGGGTGAAGGTGAAGCCGTACAGCTCGCCAGCCGCCCAATGGATGGCCTCGCGCAGCTTCTCCAGCTGCAGGTAAGGCTTGACCACGTTCTGGTCGAGGTCATAGCGCGCCTTGCGCACCTTCTCGGCGTAGTGGCGATAGTCCCAGGGCGCGATCTTGAAGGTCGCGCCTTCCGCGTCGGCGACCTTCTGCATGTCGGCCACCTCCTCGTGGACGCGGGCCACGGCGGGCTTCCAGACCTGCATCATCAGGTCCATGGCCGCCTGGGGGGTCTTGGCCATCTGGTCGTCGGTGATCCAGTGGGCGTAGGTTTCGAAGCCCAGCAGTTGGGCCTTCTCGGCCCGCAGCTTGAGGATGTCGGTGATCACCGCCTTGTTGTCGTGCGCGTCGTTGTTGTCGCCGCGCGACACCCACAGCCGCCAGCCCTTCTCGCGCAGGTCGCGGCGGTCGGAATAGACGAGGAAGGGCTCCATCGACGAGCGGGTGTTGGTGATCAGCCACTTGCCCGCCAGGCCCTTCTCCGCGGCGGCGGCGGCCGCCCCGGCCTTCACCGAGTCCGGCAGGCCGGCCAGGTCGCCCTCGGCCAGCTCCAGGGTGTAGCCTTCCTCGTCGGCCAGCTCGTTTTGGCTGAACCTGGTGTAGAGGCTGGCCAGGGCCTGGTTGATCTGGCCCAGGCGCGCCTTCTTGGCAGCGTCCAGCGCCGCGCCCTGGCGGGCGAAGCTGTTGTAGACCACCCAAGACAGGCGCTTCTGCTCGGGGGTCAGGTTCGAAGTCTCGCGGGCGTCGTAGACGGCCTTGACGCGGGAAAACAGGCGCTCGTTCTGGATGATCTCGTCGCTGAAGGCCGCCAGCTTCGGCGTGGTCTCGGCCTCGACCTTCTGCATGGCCGCGTCGTTCATGGTCGAGGTGAACACCCCGAACAGGGCGCTGACCCGGTTCAGGGTCCGCCCCGAATCCTGGAAGGCGGCCATGACCCCCTCGAAAGTCGGCGCCATGCGCTTGGCGGTCAGGGCGAAGATCTCCTGCCGCTGCTGCGCCATAGCCGCCTCGAAGGCCGAGGCGAACAGCTCGGGCTTGACCTTGTCCAGGGGCGGCAGGCCGCCGTGCGGACCCGTCCATGGGGCCAACAGGGGATTGGACGGAGGGGCGGCGGGCGTGGCGGCTTTGGTGATCATGGGCGTCAGGGCGGCCGCGCTGGCGGCGGCGAGGAAGGAACGGCGCTTCACGGCGGTCTCCAAGGGAACGAACCTGGACCCTAGAGCGCCGCGTGGCCGGGACGTAAGCGCTTTCATGCGGAATTCGTCCCGCCAATCGTGAAATTTGCGACAGAATTCCCGTGAGGGCTGGCTTGGGAGAGGCGCGTTCGTGCGCGAAACGCCGCCCCTGCACGTAGCCTGCGCGAAAATCTCAAGGGCGGCGCGTGGACGGTTCGGCAAGAGCGCGGTAAGCCCAGTCCATGTCCATCGGCGTCTTCGACTCCGGCGTGGGCGGCCTCACGGTCCACCGCGCCCTCGTGAACCGTCTGCCCCAGGCGGACTTCGTCTATCTCGCCGACCAGGCCAACGCCCCCTATGGCGGCCGGCCCGGCGAGGAGGTCGTCGCCCTGACCAGGGCGGGCTGCGAGCGCCTGTTCGACGCCGGGGCCAGCCTGGTGGTCCTGGCCTGCAACACCGCCTCGGCCATCGCCCTGCGTCGCCTGCAGCAGACCTGGTTGCCCGGCTATCGCAAGCAGCTCGGTCGACCGATCAACGTGCTGGGCATCATCGTGCCGACCATCGAGGCGGCCACCGGCCTGCCGTGGGAGCACGAGGCGGAACGGCGCGGCGACAAGGTCGAGCAGCTGGACGTGCTGGGCGTTTTCTCCACCCAGGGCACCACCAATTCGCGCGTCTACGAGATCGAGATCGACAAGCGCAAGCAGGACATCGCGGTGTTCTCGCAAGCCTGCCCGGATCTGGTGCCGATGATCGAGGCCGACGCCGGCGCCGTGGACCTGGCCAAGGCGGTCGAGGGCTATGTGCAGGCGCTGAAGACCCGCATCGGCCGTTATCCGGACCGGGCCGTGCTGGGTTGCACCCATTACGAGATCATCGCCGACATCTTCCGCGCCGCCCTGCCGGCCGGCACGCCGGTCATCCACCAGCCGGCCGCGACCGCCGACGCCCTGGAGCTGTACTTGCAACGCCATCCGGAGCTCGACCCCGGGACCGGCGGTTCGCGCCAGTTCCTGACCACCGGCGCGCCCGGCCCGCAGAACGGCCTGGTGGAGAGCTTCTGGGGCGGCCCGCTGCGGTTCGAGGCGGCTTAGGTCCAGGCGGCGAACGCTGACCCCCTACGGGCCTTCGGCCGTCTTCCCCCATAGGGGGAAGAGCCTAGGAATGCGGCTCCGCCCCCTATGGGGGCGGACAGACCGCGCAGCGGTCAGGTGGGGGCAAGCGCTGGCTTGACGCTGACCCTAGAAAGACCACCCTTCCTCCAAACGGGAGGGATCACCCATGAAACACCTGCTGATCACCGCCTTCGCGCTGGTCCTGACCGCCGCGACCGCCGTCGCGCCCGAAGCAAGGGCCGAAGTCGTCGACGCCCAGCCCAACGGCTTCCAGATCAAGCGCACCGCGGTGCTGAACGCCCCGGCCGACAAGGTCTATGCGGCGCTCTCCCAGCCGTCGCAGTGGTGGAACAAGGACCACACCTGGTCCGGCTCGGCGGCCAACCTGTCCCTGGCCCCGATGGCGGGCGGCTGCTTCTGCGAGAAGCTGCCGAACGGCGGCTCGGTGATGCACATGACCGTGGTCTACGCCCAGCCCGGCCAAGGCCTGCGGCTGTTCGGCGCCCTGGGGCCGCTGCAGATGTCCGGCGCGACCGGACACCTCGCCTGGACTCTGGCGGAGAAGGACGGCAGGACCATCCTGACCCAGACCTACGAGGTCGGCGGCTACATGAGCGGCGGGCTGGACAAGATCGCGCCGGTCGTCGACCAGGTGCTGGGCGAGCAGTTCGACCGGCTGAAGGTCTATGTCGAGACGGGCAAGGCCCCGTAGCCGCCGCCTACTTCTCGTAACTGGCCTTCTGGCTGAGCAGCCAGGAGAAGTCGGCCGTCAGCTGGCCCGACTTCTTGCCCTTGCCGCTCTTGGGGTCATAGGCCGTCCACACCCCCGCCGACGAGTGGCAGCCCATGCAGCTTTCGGTCTGGAAGGTCAGGGTGTTGATCCCCGGCGTCACCGGCTTGCCCAGGCCGTTGAGCGCCGAGTTCCAGACCGGCGGCTGGGCGGGGCCTGAGGCCGGACAGTCCTGGCCGCCGGGCAGCTCCTCGCCGTTGCAGGCCACCTGGTTGCCCTTCTGGAAATAGGTTTCCATGGTGATGTTGGTCAGGAACACCGGCGTGGGGGCGCCGCCCGGCTTGTTGCCGATGGCGCCTGGCAGGCCGCCGTTCCACGGCGCGGGCGGCGCCGTCGGGTCGGTCGGCCACTGGGTGTCGATCAGCTGGTAGTACTGCCAGACCGAGCCCTGGGCCTTCAGCGCCGCCTGGGCCTGGCGGTTCAGCGCGACCTTGTCGCCGGGGATCGGAACGCCGCGCCAGGCCTGGGTCGGGATGCGCGGATAGACGCCCTTGACCTTTTGCGGCAGCTGGTTGACGGCGCACATCGGGCAGTTGGGGTCGACGAACGACGGGTTCAGCTTGGGATGAGCGACCGCATCGACATCCAGGTTGTCGACCTGCTCGAAGGTGGACCAGATCCACTGCGGCGAGGTCTTGGTCTTGTGGCCGATGTGCATGCCGACCAAGCCGACCGTCACCTTGCGCTCCAGCGGCTTGCCGTCCGGCCCCGGGTCCATGACCACCGCCGGGCTGGTGTGGAAGCGGCTGAAGTCGTCCTTGCCGGGCTTAAGGATCCGCCAGGCGAACTTCAGCTCGAACGACCCGCTCCAGTCCTGGTCGGGCGTGCCGATCGGCATGGCGACCTTGCCGCCGGCCTTGGTGAAGGCGACCTGGCCGTTGATGTTGTAGAGGCTGCTGTCGCAGAGATAGCCGACCTCGTTGGGGTCGATCATGATCTCGTAATAGACGAACTCGCCGTTCTGATCGAGCATCGGGCCCGAGAAGGCCTGGTCGATGTCGTCGCCGAGATTGGCCGCGTTCAGTTCGCCCACCGCCGACAGCACCCCCAGGAAACGGGTCGAGCGCGGATCGGCGTTGGCCGTGGCCTGGACCGAGAACGGCGCCAGCCCCTTGCTGACCGGCTTGGCCAGGTCGCCGCGGAACAGGACCAGGGTCCGGGCCTTGGGCGTCACGCCGCAGGCGGCGGGCCGCGCGCCGTCGGTCTGGAAGATCGCGCTGGAATTGTGCCACAGCGTCCAGTGCGGCTGGCCGAAGCGGGTGTCGGTCAGCTTGGACGCGGCCTGGCCCTGGCTGTTGGTGGGCCAGTTCAGGGCCAGGAACATCTGCCAGGAATAGAGGTCGAACTCGCGCTGCACCTCGGAGAACTTCTGGGCCTTCTCCAGCTGGGTCTTCAACGCGATATCGACATCGCCCGGCATCTGCGGCGTCAGCCTGGGCGCGAAGTTGGGGAAGGCGGCCAGATAGGCCGGCTTGACCGGCGCGGCGGCCTTGATCGCCTGGGCGGCGAACAGTGCGCCGCCGCCGGCCAGGCACACCAGCGCCGCGGTCAGCGCCCGCCAGCCGAACGTCCGTCCCGGTTTCGAGATCTTCATCGCGCCCTCCGCCCTGCCGGCCGGGAGTCACGCGGCGTCGCGCCCGCGTCGATCGCCCAAGCCCTGTCGGAAGGGTGATCACTCTATGGAGGAAACGTCAATATATGATCTCTTAGGTAGAGATCGTGTGGCGCGCCCAAACTAAAACCCCGGGCGCGAGGCCCGGGGTTCGAGGATGATCCAACGCCTCGATCGGCCAGAGCCGATCCGGAAGGCTAGCTGGCGGCCTGCATGTCGTCGCTGGTGGCGCCCAGCAAGGCCATTTGCAGGCGCGAGCGGTCGCGGCGGGCCGATTCAAGAGCGCCTTCGGCCAGGGCGGCCTCCGAGCGGATCCGTTCGATCTCGGCCTGCATCTCGGCGACCTTGTCGTCGTGGGCGCGGCGGACCTCGTCTTCGGAGGCCTGCAGGGCCTCGAAGCGGGTCCGCAGCTGGGCGGCGCGTTCCTCGGACCGCTTGAGCGCCTTCTCGTGGGCGCCGACCGCCTTGGCCAGTTGGTCGGCGCGCTCGATCGCCGCCGCGCGAGCGGTGTCGACGCCGGCATGGCGGCCACGCAGGTCTTCGACCTCGTCCTCAAGATTGCGAACCCGTTCCAAGGCGCGCTCCAGGGCGACATTGAGGTCGCCAGCCCGGCGCTCGACGGCCTGCTGCTGGGCGCTGCTCTCGTTGAGACGGCCAGAGATCTGGCCGTTCATCTCTTCCAGCTTGTCGGCGCGGCCGGTGGCGGTCTCCAGACGGGTCTGCAGGGCCAGCGCCTCGGCGCGGCCGGCTTCGACCTGGGCTTCCAGGCCGCGGATCGTGCGGGCGCTGTCGGCCTGGACCGTGGCCAGGGCGTTGTCGGCGGCCAGCACGCGGGCGCGCTCGGCGGCGACCTGGGCTTCCAGTTCGGTCTCGATGCGCGACAGGCGGGCGACGTCGGCGCCGGCCTGTTCCAGGCGCTTCTTCACCGTGCCCAGCTCCTCGACCTGCAGGGCCGACTGCTGCCGGGCGGCGGCCAGGGCGGCTTCGGACTCGCCGCGACGTGCGTCGATATCCTGGGTCTGGGTCCGCAGGGTCTCGACGTCCTGGGCCAGGTGTTCGGCGCGGGCGGTGGCGTCGCGCAGCGCGGCCTCCAGGCCGCCGACCTTGAGCTCGGACTGCTGCAGGCCGTTGCGCAGGCGGTCGATTTCCAGCGCGCTGTCTTCCAGGGCGACGTCCAGCGACTGGCGGCGCGCCTCGGACTCGGTCAGGGCCGCGTCGGTGGTCGCCAGACGGGCCGAGAGCTCGCGCTCCTCGGCCTGGACGACGGCCAGCTGGCGGGCGGCCTGGTCATGGGCGGCGCGCAGGGCGATCAGCTCGGCGTGCTCGGCGCGACGGGCCTCGAACTCCTCGGCGACCGGACCCCGGATCTCGGAAAGCAGCGGCTCGATGGCCCGCAGGTGCTCGACGACGCGGCTGATGCTGTCCAGCCCGCCGTGGATGGTCTCGTAGCGGACGCCGATGGCCTGGGTGGCCTCGACCAGACGGTCGACGCCGCCGTCGACCTCGGGACGATCGTTCTCGGCGGCCAGCATCACCGGCTTGACGCCGCTCTTGGTGTTGCGATCGCCCTTCGACAGCAGCCTCATCTTGCCCACCCCTTAACGACCCCGCGGCTCGACGCCCATCGCGCCGATTCGGCCCCTCAGCCGCGCAGAATCATTTGCCCATTCGTTAACAGGATAGCCCGCGCCCAAGATTGCTGTCGAGGTGAAGATCACGCGTTCGGCGAGAGGCGCATTGACGCATCGCCAAATGCACGAAGCCGGCGCGCGAAAGCCGCCGCGACCGCAAAACGAGCGGTCGCGGCGGCTTCGAGCAGATCGATCGGAGGCGTTTTCGCCCCGTGCGAAAGCCTCAGGCGGCCTCTTGCTCGGCCGGGACCGCCGGCTCCAGGCGGATCATGTAGTCGAAGGCCGACAGGGCCGCCTTCGACCCCTCGCCCATGGCGATGATGATCTGCTTGTAGGGCGTGGTCGTCGCGTCGCCGGCGGCGAACACGCCGGGCAGCGAGGTCTCGCCACGGTGGTCGACCTCGATCTCGCCGCGCGGCGTCAGGGCCACGCCCGTGTCCTTCAGCCACTCGGTGTTGGGGACCAGGCCGATCTGCACGAACACGCCTTCCAGGTCGACCGTATGAACCTGGTCGTGGTTGCGATCCTTGTAGGTCAGGCCGGTGACCCTGGTCCCGTCGCCCAGCACCTGCGTGGTCAGGGCCGAAGTGACGATCCGGACGTTGGGAAGGCTGGCCAGCTTGCGCTGCAGCACCGCGTCGGCGCGCAGCTGGCTGTCGAACTCGATCAGGGTCACGTGGGCGACGAGGCCGGCCAGGTCGATGGCCGCCTCGACGCCGCTGTTGCCGCCGCCGATCACCGCCACGCGCTTGCCCTTGAACAGCGGGCCGTCGCAGTGCGGGCAATAGGCCACGCCCTTGTTCTTGTACTCGGCCTCGCCGGGCACGTTGATGTTCCGCCAGCGGGCGCCGGTGGCCAGGATCACGCTGCGCGACTTCAGGCTGGCGCCGTTCTCGAGCTTGACCTCGATCAGGCCGCCCGGCGTCCTGGCCGGGACCAGGCCGACCGCCTTCTGCAGGTTCATGATGTCGACATCGTAGTCCTTGACGTGCTGCTCCAGGGCCGAGGCCAGCTTGGGGCCTTCGGTGTGCGACACCGAGATGAAGTTCTCGATGGCCATGGTGTCCAGCACCTGGCCGCCGAAGCGCTCGGCGGCCACCCCGGTGCGAATGCCCTTGCGGGCGGCGTAGATCGCCGCCGCGGCCCCGGCGGGACCACCGCCGACCACCAGAACGTCGAAGGCGTCCTTGGTCTTGAGCTTCTCGGCCTCGCGGGCCACGGCGCCGGTGTCCAGCTTGGCCAGGATCTGTTCCAGGCTCATGCGGCCCTGGCCGAACGGCTGGCCGTTCAGCAGGATGGTCGGCACGGCCATGATCTGGCGCGCTTCAACTTCTTGCTGGAAGAGCGCGCCGTCGATGGCCACGTGGGTGATGGCGGGGTTCAGGGCCGCCATGGTGTTGAGCGCCTGGACCACGTCCGGGCAGTTCTGGCAGCTCTGCGAGAAATAGGTCTCGAAGCGGAACTCGCCTTCCAGGGCGCGGACCTGGTCCAGCACCTCGGCGTCGAATTTCGGCGGGTGGCCGCCGACGTGGAGCAGGGCCAGCACCAGCGAGGTGAACTCGTGGCCCAGGGGCAGGCCGGCGAAACGGACATCCGCGCTTCCGTCAGCGCGGGCGATCGCGAACGACGGCTTGCGGGCGTCGTCGCCGGCCAGGTTCAGGCTGACCTTGTCGGAGGTCCCGGCCACGTCCTCGAGCAGCGCCAGCATGTCCTTGGAGCCCTGGCCCTCGCCCAGCGAGGCGATCAGCTCGATCGGCTGGCGCAGGTTCTGCAGATAGGCTTTCAGCTGGGTCTTCAGACCATCGTCCAACATGGCGGGCTCCGACTTTCAGGCGCGCGGGGAGGGACGCGACGCCGGATCTTTTTTGGAATGTCTGGAATGGGGGGCGAAGCCGCCGGTTCCCAAGCCCATCAAGGGACGGAGGAACCAGCGGCGAACCCCGCCGCGCCTTTGGGGGCCGCGGCAAGTCGTTGGCGGGCTTAGATCTTGCCGACCAGGTCGAGCGACGGGGCGAGGGTCTTTTCACCCTCTTCCCACTTGGCCGGGCAGACTTCGCCCGGGTGGGACGCGACGTACTGGGCGGCCTTGATCTTGCGCAGCAGCTCGATGGCGTTGCGGCCGATGCCTTCGGCGGTCACTTCGACGAACTGGATCACGCCTTCCGGATCGATCAGGAAGGTGCCGCGGTCGGCCAGGCCGACGCCTTCGCGCATGACGCCGAAGTTGTTGGTGATCTGGCCCGAGGGGTCGCCGACCATGGTGTACTGGATCTTGCCGATGGCCGGCGAGGTGTCGTGCCAGGCCTTGTGCGAGAAGTGGGTGTCGGTCGACACGGCGTAGATCTCGACGCCCAGGCGCTGGAACGTGGCGTAGTTGTCGGCCAGGTCTTCCAGCTCCGTCGGGCAGACGAAGGTGAAGTCGGCCGGGTAGAAGAACACGACGGACCATTTGCCCTTCAGGTCTGCGTCGCTGACCTCGACGAACTTGCCGCCCTTGTAGGCCTGGGCGGTGAAGGGTTTGATCTGGGTGTTGATCAAGGACATGAAGTTCTCCTGCAAGGAATTGCGAAGGCCCTTCTACGCAAGGGAAGCTCATAGGACCAATCGATTGTTTCATTCTTGACGATAGGGTGAATCTATAGGCACCGCCCGACGCGTTCGCGGGCGCAGCAAAGATCTCGCCGATTATCTTTTGATTTCCGATAGATCGTCCCTATCTTGCGGACATGCTCCCCACCCTGCGTCAGCTGCAATATCTGAAGCTCCTGTCGGAGCATGGTTCGTTCAGTCGGGCGGCCGAGGCCTGCCACGTCACCCAGCCGACCCTGTCGGCCGGCATCCAGGAGCTGGAAAAGATCCTCGGCGCCCCGGTGGTCGACCGCGCCCGGTCTGGCGTGATCCTGACCGCCGCCGGCCAGGAGGCCGTGCGCCGCGCCGAGGCGATCCTGGCCCAGGCCGAGGACCTGGTGCAGGCGGCCCGCGGGGCGGGCCAGCCCCTGGCCGGCCGGTTCCGCCTGGGGGTGATCCCCACCGTCGCCCCCTACCTGTTGCCCCGCGCCCTGCCGGCACTGCGCGAACAGTTCCCCAAGCTGAAGCTCTATCTGCGCGAGGACCTGACCCATCGGCTGATCGCCGCCCTGAAGTCGGGCGGCCTGGACGCGGCCCTGATCGCCCTGCCCTACGACATGACCGGCCTGGACTGGGCCCATGTCGAGGACGACGAGCTGCTGGCCGCCGCCCCGGCCAACCACCGCATGGCGGCCTTCGACCGGGTCGATCCGGAAACCCTGCGCGGCGACGACATGATCCTGCTCGAGGACGGCCACTGCCTGCGCGACCACGCCCTGGCCGCCTGTGGGCTGGAGCCGCCGCGCGGCTCCAGCCTCGGTGACGAGGAAAGCTTCGCGGCCACGTCCCTGCCCACCCTGGTGCAGATGATCGGCTCGGGCCTGGGCGTGTCGTTCCTGCCGTCGATGGCCGTGGCCGCGGGTCTGGCCCACAACGCGCCGGTCACCATCCGGCCGCTGGACTCCGATCATTCCAGCCGCGAGATCGTCGTCGCCTGGCGGGCGGGCTCCAGCCGCGGCGCCGAGGGCCGGCTGCTGGCCCAGACCCTGCGCGACCTGCCGCCCGCCGCGCTTTCGCCACGGCATTAGAGCACCTATTCTTCCGCTACGCTTCACGAGACGAGGACGCCCATGGTTCGACGCATACCAGCGCTGATCGGCGGCGCGGCCCTCGGCTTGGCCGCCCTGGCCCCGCAGGCGTGGGCCCAGACCCCCCCGCCACCGCCCCGGACCGTCGAGCTGTTCCCTCAGGACCCCGGCAGCGCCGTGGTCGAGGAGTTGCAGGTGGTCGCCCGGCCGCCTGGCCCCGCCCTCTGGCTGGTCGAGAAGGGCGGCGCCAAGCTCTATGTGGTCGGCTCGGCTCCGCCCCTGCCGCACCAACTGAAGTGGGACAGCCCGCGCCTGAACCGCGCCATGGACCAGGCCAGCCTGGTCCTGGTGCCGCCAGAAGCGTCGGTAGGGCCCTTGCAGGTCACCAAGTTCTTCCTGACCGGCGGGGGCGGGGTGCGCTACGGCCCGTTCAGCAAGAACCTGGAGGAGCGTCTCCCGGCCGACCTGAAGGCCCGGTTCGTCAGCGCTCGCGAGCGCGCCGGACGCACCGCCGTGCCCTACAAGGACTGGAAGCCCGCCGTGGCCGGCTTCATCCTGCTGTCGGACTTCCGCCAGGCGGCCGGCCTGTCCGAAGCCAAGCCGGTCAGCACGATCGAGCGCATGGCCAAGGCCAAGGGCGTCAAGGTCAAGGCGATGAGCCAGTACCGCCTGGGCCCGATCCTCGCCAGCGCCGGCAAGCTGTCGGACGAGGCCAACCTGGCCTGCCTGCGCGACGCCCTGACCGAGCTGGAATATGACGGCGCCCATCCGACCGACATCGGGACCGACTGGGCCAACGGCGACCTGGCCAGCGTGCGGGCCCGTTACTCCAGCTCCGCCGCCCAGCGCTGCGTCATGCGCGCGCCTGGCGGCCCGGCCCTGCTGGCCCAGCAGATCGGGCAGTCGGCCGACGCCTTGAACGAAGCCCTGAACCGGCCCGGCGTGACCATCGCCGTCGTCGACCTGGCCTTCCTGCTGCCGGCTAACGGCGTCCTGGATCGCCTGAAGGCCTCGGGTGCGACCATCACCTCGCCCGTCGACTGAGGCGCGTCGCGGCAAGCTTGACCACACGGCGAAATATGTAAGCTTCACAATACATCTTGGGCTTGCATAGCGCAGATTTCCTGGCGAAGGTCCCGGGGCCGAAGACGCCTCGGACGGATCGGCCGCGGGAAATGCATGTCGCCAATTCGACACTTCATGGCATGGGCCTGCGCCCTGTCCCCGATTGGGGTCATGATTAATGGCGACGCAGCCGCGGCCTCTACCCCGGTCCTGGCCTGGGACGGCGCCAGGCGGCTGGGCGTCCAGTGCCTGGTCGACCCCGACCGCGCGCCGGATCGCCGCCAGCTTCAAGCCGCGCTCTGCGAGCGGGTCAGGGCCCTGGCCGCCGACAAGGCGCCGATCCCCGTGGTGCTGCTGGCGCCGGGCGATCCGGCCCTGATCGCCGCCGACACCGCCGTCCTGCTGTTCCACGCCAACCTCCAGCCGGGCGAAGGCCGCGACGGCCCGCTGCTGGTCTTCAGCCTGCGCGTCTTCCGCGCCACGGCCGCGCCGTCCGAGCTGTTCGGCGCCGCGCCGCGCGCAACGGCCCTGCCGACCGGCCCCGCCAAGCCCACCCCCCGGTTCGACGCGGCCGTGAACGCCGCGCTCGGCGAGACCCTGCCGTGGCGATCGCGGCCAACACCCTGACCTCGCCCGCCCGACGAAAAACGACGTCAACACCAGCCCACGGAAAGAACCGATGCGCCTTCACGACGAAAGCCTGGACCAGGATCTCGATCACGAGACCGGCTATCCGGTGTTCCAGGGGCCGACCGACGCGGTCGCCGCGCTGGATGTCTCGGTCGCGCCGGTCAACGCCTCGGTGGACGGCCAGGGCGGCACGATCCGCGACAAGCCGGTGTTCACGATCGAGCAGGTGATCGCGCAGCTGAACCGCGGCGACGCCGCCTGGACCCCCGGCGACGCCGCCCATGCCACCCCGCGTGACGGCGACGTCAGCGTGCTGAACTTCGGCTTCCACACCGCCGAAAGCATGTTCGCCGAGCCCTATGTCTACGAACAGGACGGCCAGCTGTACGGTCGCACCGAATATTTCGGCTTCGCGCCGTTCACCGAGGACCAGAAGGCCGCCGCCCGCGAGGCCATGGCCAGCTGGGACGACCTGATCGCCCCGACCCTGGTGGAGACCGCGCCCGAACAGGCCGACATCACCTTCGCCAACTACACCAACCGCCCCGGCACCCAGGCCTATGCCTACCTGCCCCACGACTACACGCCCGACAACGCCGACCTGATCGCCGGCGACGTCTGGATCAGCGCCAACCAGCCCAGCAACTTCCAGCTGGACGAGGGCCTCTACGGCATCCACACCCTGACCCACGAAAGCGGCCACGCCCTGGGGCTGGAGCACCCTGGCGACTACAACGCCGCTCCCGGCGTCAGCATCACCTACGCGGCCGACGCGGAGTACTACCAGGACAGCCGGGCCTACAGCATCATGTCCTACTTCGCCGCCTCCGAGACTGGCGCGCGGCACTTCGACTTCAACCTGTCGACCACGGTCTACGCCTCCACGCCCCTGGTGCACGACATCGCCGCCATCCAGGCGATCTACGGCGCCGACATGACCACCCGCACGGGCGACACGACCTACGGCTTCAACAGCAACGCCGGTCGCGATTCCTACGACTTCACCAAGACCACGGCCCCGGTCATGGCCATTTGGGACGCCGGCGGGATCGACACCCTGGACGCCTCGGGCTACGCGACCGACCAGATCATCGACCTGACCCCCGGTTCGCTCAGCAGCATCGGCGGGGTGACCTACGACACCGCCCCATCGTTCGAGCAGGTCAACGCCAACCGGGCGGCGGCCGGCTACGCCCCCGTGGCCCTGGCGACGTATAATTCCAACATGGCCGCGCTGGCGGCCCATCCGGTGGTCGGCCGTCTGACCGACAATGTCGGCATCGCCTATGGCGCGACGATCGAGAACGGGGTCGGCGGCTCCGGCTCGGACCGGCTGATCGGCAACGCCGCCGCCAACACCCTGACCGGCAACGCCGGCAACGACACGCTGGAGGGCCGCGACGGCGCTGACATTCTTCTCGGCGGCCTGGGCAATGACGTGCTGGACGGCGGGACGGGCGTCGACAGGATGACCGGCGGGGCCGGCGACGATCGCTACGTCGTCGACACCTGGCGCGACACGGTGACCGAACTGGCCGGCGGCGGAATCGACACCGTCTGGAGCTCGATCAGCTACAGCCTTTCGACCCACCTGGAAAACCTGCGGCTGATCGGCGACGCCGCCCTGGGCACGGGCAACGGTGCGGCCAACGTGATCGAGGGCAACGACGCCTTCAACCTGCTGAGCGGCGAAGGCGGCGCCGACAGCCTGTTCGGGGCCGGCGGCAAGGACATCCTGCTGGGCGGGTCGGGCGCCGACCGGCTGAACGGCGGAGCCGACTTCGATATCCTGGTCGGCGGCGGCGGCGGCGACATCTTCGTCTTCGACAACGCCTCGTTCGGGACCGGGGGCCGGTCGATCGACTTCGTCAGCGACTACGGTCGCAGCGACCTGTTCGACTTCAGCGCCCTGGACGCCAACAGCGCCCTGGACGGCGACCAGGCCTTCTCGCTGGTCTCGCACCTCACCGCCAGCGGCCTGGGCCAGATCATGGTCAGCAGCTATGCCAGCATCTTCTCGGCGGTCGGCGCCCTGGGCGGCGTCGACCTGGGCGCGTTCGGCCTGGGCGGGCTGTTCAGCCAGGCCTCGGTCATCTGGGGCGACCTGGACGGCGACGCCAATTCCGACTTCGCCGTGCTGGTGTCGGGAAGCAGCCTGTCGACCAGCGGCTGGCTGCTCTGAAGCAAACACGCGTCGGCCGGCCTTGCCGGGCCGGCCGACCGTGAACACCTCGGCGGGACATTCGTCGGAGACCTTCGCCATGCGCCTGCTCGGCATCGACCACGTGGTGATCCGCGCCCGCGACCCGGCCCTGATGGAGCGGTTCTATGTCCAGGTGCTGGGCTGCGGGGTCGAGCGGCGGCAGGACGCCATCGGCTTGGTGCAACTGCGCGCCGGCGCCCAGTTGATCGACCTGGTCGACGTCGCCGGCCACCTGGGCCAAACGGGCGGCGCGGCGCCGGGCGCGGACGGCCACAACATGGACCATCTGTGTCTGCGAGTGGTCGACTTCGACGTCGACACGGTGCGAGCGCACCTGGAAAGCCACGGCGTTACGATCGGCGACATCGGCGAACGCTACGGCTCGACCGGCGAGGCGACCTCGCTCTACCTGTCGGATCCGGAAGGCAACGGGCTGGAGTTGCGGGGCTGATCGTTTTGACTCCCCGTCCCCTTTCGTGCATAAGCGCGCGCTTCCGGCGCTTCATCAGCAGCGCCTCTACCGTCACGACCCCAGCCCGCTAGCGCGGGATCCATCTGGACGAGGCCGGTGAGGACCCCCATCGACGTGATCGTCCATGGGGGCTGATCGCGTTTGGGTCTTGGTTTAGCGCGAGTTTCGCATGTTCGACGGCCTTACAGAGCGACTTTCAGGGGTCTTCGACCGCCTTGGCGGTCGCGGCGTGCTGTCCGAGAAGGACGTCGATGAGGCGCTGCGCGAGGTCCGCGTCGCCCTGCTGGAAGCCGACGTCGCCCTGCCGGTGGTCAAGGACTTCATCAGCAAGGCCAAGGAAAGCGCTTCGGGCGAGGCGGTCATCCGCTCGGTCAAGCCGGCCGACCAGGTGGTCAAGATCGTCTATGACGGCCTGGTCGACATGCTGGGCGGCGAGGTCCCCACCGGCCTGAACCTGGCCCTGAACCCGCCGTCGGTGATCCTGATGGCCGGCCTCCAGGGCTCGGGCAAGACCACCACCACGGGCAAGCTGGCCCTGCGGCTGAACAAGATCGAGCGCAAGAAGGTGCTGGTCGCCTCGCTCGACACCCGCCGCCCGGCCGCCATGGAACAGCTGGCCATGCTGGCCAAGCAGGTCGAGGTCGAGAGCCTGCCGATCGTCGCGGGCCAGAGCGCCGCCGACATCGCCCGCCGCGCCCTGACCGCCGCCAAGTTGGGCGGCTACGACGTCCTGATCCTCGACACCGCCGGCCGCACCACGCTGGACGAGGCGATGATGAGCGAGGCGGCGGAAATCGCCCGCATCGCCACGCCGTCCGAGACCATCCTGGTCGCCGACAGCCTGACCGGCCAGGACGCCGTGCGCACGGCCAAGGCCTTCCACGAGCGCCTGCCGCTGACCGGCCTGATCCTGACCCGCGCCGACGGCGACGGCCGGGGCGGCGCAGCGCTGTCGATGCGCCATGTCACCGGCCTGCCGATCAAGTTCCTCGGGGCCGGCGAGAAGATCGACGCCCTGGACGTGTTCGACGCCCGCCGGGTGGCCGGCCGGATCCTCGGGCAAGGCGACGTCGTCGCCCTGGTCGAGAGGGCCGCCCAGGATCTGGACGTGGCCGAAGCCGAGCGCATGGCCAAGAAGCTGGCCAAGGGCCAGTTCGACCTGAACGACCTGTCGGCTCAGCTGGGCCAGATGCAGAAGATGGGCGGCATGCAGGGCATCATGGGCCTGCTGCCCGGGGTCCAGAAGGTCAAGAAGCAGATCGCCGAGAGCGGCATCGACGACAGCATCTTCCGCCGCCAGCAGGCGATCATCGGCTCGATGACCAAGCTGGAGCGCAAGAAGCCCGACATCCTGGCCGCCTCGCGCAAGCGCCGCATCGCGGCCGGGGCCGGGGTCGACGTCGCCGAGGTCAACCGCCTGCTCAAGCAGCACCGCCAGATGGCCGACATGTTCAAGGCCATGAGCAAGGACGGCGGCAAGGGCATGGCCCGCATGGCCCAGATGATGGGCGGCGGCGACATGTCCCGACTGAAATCCATGGGCGGGGGGAAGGCCCCCCAGCCCGATCCCAATGCAGCGGGAGGCCAAGGCCTTCCGGGGCTGCCCGGCATGCCGGGTCTCGGGGGCGGCGGCGACAAGCCCAACCCTCTTTCCGGCCTGGGCCTGCCCGGCTTCAACCCGTTCAAGAAATAGAACTTTAGACCAAGGACTACGACAATGCTGAAGATCCGTCTCGCCCGTGGCGGCGCCAAGAAGCGTCCCTACTACTCGATCGTCGTTGCCGACAGCCACTCGCCCCGCGACGGCCGCTTCATCGAGAAGGTCGGCACCTACAACCCGCTGCTCAAGAAGGACGACGCCGCGCGCGTGACCCTGAAGGTCGAGTCGATCCAGGCCTGGCTCGCCAAGGGCGCCCAGCCGACCGACCGTGTCGCCCGCTTCCTGGCCGCCCAAGGCCTGGTCCAGTGGACCCACGGCAACAACCCCGAGAAGGCCAAGCCGGGCAAGAAGGCCCAGGAACGTGACGCCGAGCGCACCCAGCGCGACGCCGACCGCGCCGCCGCCGAAGCCCAGGCCAAGGAAGACGCCAAGGCTGCCGCTGAAGCCGCCGCCGCCGCGGCCGCCGAAGCCGCCGCCGCTCCGGCTCCGGAACCGGAAGTCGTCGCCGAGGAAGCTCCGGCCGAAGCCGCCGCCGAAGAGGCTCCCGCCGGCGAGGCCGCCGCTGAAGAAGCCCCGGCTTCGGAAGAAACCACCGAAGGCTAAGGCCCTCGGAAGCGCCGCCGCCGGACACCCGTTCGGCGGCGGCGTTTTCTTTTGTGCACTCCCCAAGTCACGCCCATGACCCAGTCTCCCTCGCAGACCCTGATCCTGGTCGGCCGCGTCGCCGGCGCTTTCGGCGTGCGCGGCGAGGTGCGGATCGCGGCCTATACCGAGGACCCGCTGACCCTGACGCGGTTCAAGGTGCTGACGCGCCAGGACGGCTCGCCCGCCCTGACCCTGGCCACCGCCCGCGCGGCCAAGGACGGCGTCGTCGCCCGTTGCGTGGGGATCGACACCAAGGAAGCCGCCGACGCCCTGCGCGGCCTGCGCCTCTACGTCCCGCGCTCGGCCCTGCCCGAGCCGGACGAGGATGAATTCTACCTGGCCGACCTGATCGGCCTGACCGTGCGCCACGTGACCACCAACGACCTGATCGGCAAGATCAAGAGCGTCCAGAACTTCGGGGCCGACGACCTCCTGGAGATCACCCCGGCCCTGGGCGGCCAGACCTGGTATTTGCCGTTCACGCGCGCGGCCGTGCCCGAGATAAGACTCGCCGAGGGTCTGGTCCTGGCGGATCCGCCCGTGATGGTTGGCGAGCCGGAAGGCCCGATCGAGGACGACGACCAGATCTAGGAGCTCGGCCATGACGACCGACGGCAAATGGCGGGTGACGGCGTCGCGCTACATCCACAAGGACCGCTGGATCGCCCTGCGCGCCGACGATTGCCTGACCGAGAACGACGTGCCGGTCGCGCCCTACTACGTGCTGGAATATCCGGACTGGGTCGAGGTCGTGGCCCTGGACGCCGAAGACAACGTGCTCCTGGTGCGACAGTACCGACATGCCATGGGCGGGTTTTCGGTCGAGTTGCCAGCTGGGGGCGTGGATCCCGCCGACACCGACCCTTGCGCCGCGGCGGCCCGCGAACTGCTGGAGGAA
Source organism: Caulobacter sp. BE254 (assembly GCF_031457295.1). Classification (NCBI taxonomy): domain Bacteria; kingdom Pseudomonadati; phylum Pseudomonadota; class Alphaproteobacteria; order Caulobacterales; family Caulobacteraceae; genus Caulobacter; species Caulobacter sp. BE254. The sequence continues at coordinate 198,224 of NZ_JAVDWJ010000008.1, forward strand.
ACCGGCTGCGCCGGCGCCATGACCTGGGTGGGCGATTCCCGACCCAACACCGGCACCCATACCAACCGCGTCCACACGATCCTGGCCCGCGACGTGGTCCAGGTCGCCGAGCCGAAGGACGACCCCGCTGAACGCATCGAGCGCTTCTGGGTCACGGCCACCGAGGCGGTGCGCATGGCCCTGGCCGGCGAACTGGTGGTAGGCATGCAGGTGGGCTCGCTGTTGCGGGGCCTGACCCAGGCGGGCGTGGCGACGATCAGCGTCGGCGGCGAGTCAGCCGCCTAGAGCAAGCCAACCCTTGCTCTAGCTTTTTGGTCTCGCTTCGCTTTTTCGAAAAACCGGCGCCCGCTTTTCCGCGCGATGCTCCTAGCCCTTCCGCACCCGCATCAGACATTCCTGGGCCACCGAGGCCACCAGCTTGCCGTCGCGGCTGAACATCTGGCCGCGCACCAGGCCGCGGCCCTGCGAGGCCGACGGGCTGTCCTGCGAGAACAGGATCCAGTCGTTGAAGTCGAACGGGTGGTGGAACCACATGGCGTGGTCGAGGCTGGCGGCCTGCAGGCCAGGCGTCGTCCAGATCAGGCCGTGCGGACGCAGGGCGCTTTCCATGAAGGCCATGTCCGAGGCGTAGGCCAGGGCGCATTGCTGCAGGCGGACGTCCTCGCCGATCGGCGCCCGGGCCCGCATCCACACCTGCTTGGTCGAGGGCTTTGGCGTGGGTCGGGTCGGATGCTGCGGGTCGACCCAGCGCAGGTCCACCGGCCGGGGATGCTCGGCCATCTTGATGAAGCGCGGATGCAACTCGTCGCCCAGCGAGCGTAGGTACTCGGCCTCGGTCGGCAGGCTTTCCGGATCGGGCGCGTCGGGCATGCCCATCTGATGCTCCAGCCCCTCTTCAGGGGTCTGGAACGAGCAGGCCAGGTTGAAGATCTGCTCGCCGTGCTGGATGGCCGCCACCCGGCGCGTGGTGAAGGTGCCGCCGTCGCGGGCCCGCTCGACCTCGTAGAGCACCGGCGCGTTCACGTCGCCGGGTCGGATGAAATAGGCGTGCAGCGAGTGGCAGATGCGGTCGGGCACGGTCTTGTAGGCCGCGGTCAGGGCCTGGGCGATGACCAGGCCGCCGAAGATCCTCGGGAAGCCGTCATTGGGGCTGACGCCCCGGAACAGGTTCACCTCGATGGGCTCGAGGGTCAGGATTTCGGCGAGGTTCTCGGGCGTGCGCATGGCGGTTGGTTAGGCGCGTGGAACCGGCGGGGCAAGACGTGACCTTGCGTCAAGGCCGCGCCTTTCCCATCGTTGGGTCATGGCCGCTTCCGTTCCGCCCATCGTCCACCATCCCGCCTTCCGCGCGGAGATGCCGGCGGGGCACCGCTTTCCGATGGACAAGTTCGCGCGCCTGGCGGCCGTGCTGGAGGCCGAGGGCGTCGCGGGACCGGCGGGCTTCGTCCTTCCCGAGCCGATCGACCTGGACAGCCTGCTGCTGGTCCACGAGGCGGCCTATGTGCGCGGCGTGCTCGACCTGACCCTGCCGGCCGACGTCGCCCGGCGGGTGGGCCTGCCCAACACCGAGTCGGTGGCGCGCCGGGCCCAGGCGGCCGTGGGCGGCACGCTGGCGGCGGCGCGCCTGGCGCTGGCCCACGGGATCGCCTGCAACACCGCCGGCGGCAGCCACCACGCCCAGGCCGACACTGGCGCCGGCTTCTGCGTGTTCAACGACGTGGCGGTGGCGGCGCGGCGGCTGTTGGAGGAGGGCGAGGTCGGCCAGGTGCTGGTCGTCGATCTCGACGTCCACCAGGGCGACGGCACCGCGCGAATTTTCGAAAATGATCCCAGCGTCTTCACCTTCTCGATGCACGCCGGGAAGAACTTTCCGGCCCGCAAGGCGGCCGGCGATCTGGATGTCGACCTGCCGGACGGCACGGGCGACGACGTCTATCTGGGAAAGCTGGAGGCGATCCTGCCGGATCTGCTGGCCCGGGTGGCGCCGGACCTGGTGTTCCTCAACGCCGGGGTCGATCCGCATGCGGACGACAAGCTGGGGCGTCTGAACTTGAGCGACGACGGCCTGGCGCGGCGCGAGGCGTTCGTCCTGGGTTCGTGTCTGGAGAGGGGGATCCCCGTGGCCGGGGTGATCGGCGGTGGATACGACGCCGACATCGATCGTCTGGCGCATCGTCACGCCCTTCTCCACCGGGCGGCCCGCACGGCTCTGGGAGCCTGAGGGGTCGCAAGCCCGGTGGAGCTACGCGGCGATCACCTAGAAGCTCGAGACGAGCGAACCGGCGATCACGACGAGGGGCAGCATGGCCAGGACGATGCTGGCGAAACCGGAAAAGGCGTTGTTCGAGAAGGTCATGGTCTTGGTTCCCTGTGGGTCCGGCGCGCCGTCCGCGTCCGGTGATCAGGGGTATAGGCCCGCGGGATGGTGAACACCCGTTACCTTTGCTTCATGAAGCGTTTTTAAGAAACGTTGACGGCGCAAATTGGCATTACACTGGTGTAATGTTATCGTTTGAAACCGTTACAGTGGAAACTTTCACCTTTGAGACCAGCGTTCGCCGGCCGGATCAGTCCTCGGCGGCGGTCAGCAGGAAATGGCCGCGCAGGGCGGCGATGGGGGCGGCGCGCTGCTCCTGCCAGGCCTCGACATGGACGTTGGCGATCCGTCGACCGACCTTGTTGATCTTGGCGCGGGCGAAGGTGGTCAGGGGCCGGCCCGAGCGCAGGTATTCGATCGAGATGTCGATGGTGCGCGGCTGGCGCTTCAGCGGCTCGGCCACCGACAGCTGGGCCAGGGCGGTCATCTCCATGAAGGCGCCCAGCACGCCGCCATGGATGGCCGGCAGCATCGGATTGCCGATGATGTGGTCGGAGAACGGCAGGATGGCGGTCATCTCGTCGCCGGCCAGCTCGGCGCGCATGCCGATGAACTTGGCGTAGGGGATCGAGCCCAGCACGGCGCTCAGGCGGGTGTCGGCGTCGCTCATGCGGCGTTTCCTTCGCCAGAGGCCTTGCCGCGGGGCGGCTTGAGGTTGGCGCCGGGCTTCTTGCCGGCGCTGGAGTCCAGCATGAAGGCCGCCTGGGCGGCGGCCACCGGATCGTCGGGGTCGTCCTCGTAGGCCACGGCCCGCACGAAGGCGACCGAGCGGGTGACCTTGTAGCAATGGGCGCGGGCCAGCACGTCGCGGCCTGGCTGGGCCGGCCGCATATAGTCGATGCGCAGATCCAGGGTGGCGATCGAGGTCCATTCGCTGAGGGCGGCGTGCACCGCCTGGCCGCTGGCGTGGTCGAGCAGGGTGGTCACCACCCCGCCGGCGATCACCCCGGTCTCCGGGTCGCCGACGATCTCGGGCCGATAGGGCGCCCTGAGGATGGCGACCGCGTCGCCGATCTCCAGGGTCACCAGGCCCAGGGCGCGCGCCTGCGGGCTGCCTTCGTTCATGGCGTTGGCGATGAACCGGTGCTGTTCGCCCATGCTGTTGTCTGTCGTCATGGGGATAGGTTTATAGCCGCGCGCGTTCCCATATCCAGCCAATGAAGCCGCAGGATCTGATCTGCCCGAAGCCCGACGGGCTCTATTGCCCGCCCGGAGACTTCTATATCGACCCCGTCCGCCCCGTGGACCGGGCGGTGATCACCCATGGCCACGCCGACCACGCCAGGGCCGGACACGGCGTGGTCGCCGCCACGCCCGAGACCCTGGCGATCATGGCCGAGCGCTCTGGCGAGGACTTCGCCGGCCGTCGCCAGCCGCTGGCCTATGGCGAGACCTTCACCCACAACGGCGTCGAGGTCGGGCTGGTCCCGGCCGGGCACGTGCTGGGCTCGGCCCAGGCGGTGATCCGCTGGAAAGGCATGACCATCGTGGTCTCCGGCGACTACAAGCGCCGCCGCGATCCCACCTGCCCGGCCTTCGAGCCCGTGCCCTGCGACGTGTTCGTGACCGAGGCCACCTTCGGCCTGCCCGTCTTCCGCCATCCTGACGACAAGGGCGAGGTGGCGGCCCTGCTCAAGTCGGTCGAGCAGTTTCCGGAACGCTCGCACATCGTCGGCGCCTACGCCCTGGGCAAGGCCCAGCGGGTGATCCGCCTGCTGCGCGAGACCGGCTGGGACCGGACCATCCACGTGCACGGCGCGATGGAGCGGCTGAACCGGCTCTATGGCCGCCACGGCGTCGACCTGGGCCTTCTGGCGCCTGCCACGACCGGCGCGAAGAAGGATTTCGAGGGCGCGATCATCGTCGCCCCGCCCTCGGCCCTGGCCGACCGCTGGTCGCGGCGCTTCCCGGATCCGGTGGACTGTTTCGCCAGCGGCTGGATGCGGGTGCGAGCCAGGGCCCGCCAGCGCGGCGTGGAACTGCCGCTGATCATCTCCGACCACGCCGACTGGGACGAACTGACCGCCACCCTCGACGAGCTGCGTCCCGGCGAAGTGTGGATCACCCACGGCCGCGAGGAGGCCCTGGAGCGCTGGTGCGAACTGCAGGGCATACCGGCCCGGGCGTTGCGGCTTGTCGGGTATGATGAGGAAGAGGGGGAATAGGGGCGTCACCGCCACCTCTCACACCACCTTGAAGGTCGCTCGGGCTCGCGCCACCGGCTTGTCGTCGGCCCGCACCGTGGCCTCGGCGTAGCACAGGCTCTTGCCCGGCTTGATGAAGTCGGTGTCGAACGCCAGCCATTGGCCGATCTGCGCGGCGGCCAGGTAGTCGAGCCCCAGCGAGACCGTGACCAGGCTCTTGCTGGGGATTTCCAGCCGGGCCAGCACCACCCCGCACGACAGGCCCATGGCGTTGTCGGCCAGGGCGGCGATCAGACCGCCGTGCGGGCCGCCGCGGGAGTTTGCGTGCGGCTCGCGCAACTCCACGGCCAGCACCCAGCGGTCCTCGCGGATATCGGCGAAGATTGGCTCCCACGGCGTGGTCAGCGGACTCTTGCGGGGATGGGGGACGAACGGTTCGGGCGGGGTCATGGCGCCTCCGGGTCCGGGCTCCGGACACGGCAATTCAAACAGATGTTCGAACCACTCGCAAGCCCAGCCTCGCCCCAGAGCCGTCGCCGCTCCCTAGGAGATCAGGTCTGGCCCGCTGGGCGGCTTTGAGCCCTGCGTCGCGACGTCCTTCTTGCCCAGGAAGGTCCTGCGGAACCACGCGGCGACCGCGCCGAACGCCGCCACCAGCACCACCGCCCCCTTCTTGAGGAAGATGACCAGGATCGCCAGCAGGCCCAGCTTCTTGGCCGCCGCGGCGCCCACGCCCGCGGCGATCAGGCCGGCGACGCCGTACTCGGCCATCTTGTCCTGGCCCTTGTGGAAGTCGGCATAGGTCTGACCCGGCACGAAGGCGGCCTGGTCGGCGATGTGGCCGGCGGCGGCGCGCACCTCGGGCAGGTCGTTGATGCTGGAGATGACGTTCAGGCTCAGCACGCCTTTGCGGCCCAGCAGGCGGATGTCGTAGTTCAGGGTGTCGACCGAGGCGTTGCCGGCCTTCAGCTCGCGCGCCCAGATCACCGCGTGCCGGGCGGCGTCATAGGTCGGCCGCTCGGCCCAGCCCACCAGGTGCAGGCTGGCATAGCCGGCCTTCTCACGTTCGGCGTTCTGCTCGGGCTCGGACTGGCGCAGGTCGTCCAGCAGCTTGTCGTAGTCGGTGTCGCGCGCGTCCTTGTCGGCGACGTAGCCGGAATCCTGGTAGGTGATGACCGCGCCCCACGACGGTCCGTCCAGCGGCTTGAAGCGGGCGGGAAAGATCATGCCCAGCACGCCGTCGGCGGCGTCGGGCGGATTGCCCCAACCTTCGACCAGCACGCGGCGCGAGGCCGCCGCGTCGAGATAGTAGTAGTCGGTCCCGAGGTTGAGCCGGGCCTTGGCCTGCGGCAGGTCAACGACGCCGGTGTGGCGCTCCAGCCTGTCCTGCCAGGACAGGTCCGGCGCGGAGGCCGTGACCGCCGGCGGGGCGGAGGGCTGGTCGGCCGCGAACGCGGGCGCGGCGACGGTGAGGACGGCGGCCGCGACGGCGGCTTGGAACTGACGCAAGACGTGTTTCCCCCAAACAACTCAGCCGAGGCTAGCGTGGCGAATCAAACTTGGCCATATGGGAAAAGGCTTGGCCCCGGCGCGATTTCGCGCGTTGAAGGACGACCATGCGCGCCTTCGCCCACCTTCTCGACCGGCTGTCCCTGACCAGCTCGCGCAACGCCAAGCTGACCCTGATCCGGGACTTCCTGGGCGAGACGCCCGATCCCGAACGCGGCTGGGTGCTGGCGGCCCTGACCGGGGCGCTGTCTTTCAACGCCGCCAAGCCGGCCTTCATCCGCAAGGCCGTCGAGGGCCGGATGGACGCCCAGCTGTTCGCCTGGTCCTACGACTATGTCGGCGACCTGGCCGAGACTGTCGCCCTGGTCTGGCCCCAGAAGCCCGGCGCCAACCGCGAACCCGACCTGTCGGAGGTGGTCGAGAGCCTGCGCACCGCATCTCGAACCGAGGTGCAGCGGCTGATCGAGGGCTGGCTGGACGCCCTGGACGCCGACGGCCGCTGGGCCTTGCTGAAGCTGATGACCGGCGGACTGCGGGTGGGCGTCTCGGCGCGGCTGGCCAAGCAGGCCTGCGCCGACTTCGGCCAGGTGGAGATCGGCCAGGTCGAGGAGGTCTGGCATGCCATGACCCCGCCCTATGGCGACCTGTTCGCCTGGCTGGAGGGCCGCTCGGAACAGCCCTCGCCCGACGCGCCGGGACGGTTCCGGCCGGTGATGCTGGCCCAGGCGATCGACGAGGCGGTCGATTTCGCCAAGCTGGACCCGGCCGACTACGCCGCCGAGTGGAAGTGGGACGGCATCCGCGTCCAGGCCGTCAGCGAGCGCGGCGAGAAGCGGCTCTACACCCGCACCGGCGACGACATCTCCGCGACCTTCCCCGACGTGGTCGAGGCTCTGACCTTTGAAGGGGCGATCGACGGCGAGCTCTTGGTGATGCGCGACGGCGTCGTGGCCAGTTTCGGCGACCTGCAGCAGCGGCTGAACCGCAAGACGGTCGACGCCAAGCAGCTGTCGGCCTTTCCGGCGGGCATCCGCGCCTACGACCTGCTGCTGGACGGCGAGACCGACCTGCGCGGCCTGCCGTTCAGGGAACGGCGAATGCGGCTGGAGGCGTTCGTGGGCCAGGCGGCCAGCCCGCGCATCGACCTGTCGCCGATCCAGCCGTTCGCGACCTGGGAAGAGCTGGCGGCCCTGCGCGCCCGGCCGCCGGAGGGCGATCCCACCATCGCCGAGGGCCTGATGCTCAAGCGCTGGGACAGCGTCTACGAACCGGGCCGCCCGAAGGGGCCATGGTTCAAGTGGAAGCGCGACCCGCGCCTGATCGACGCCGTGCTGATGTACGCCCAGCGCGGCCACGGCAAGCGGTCCAGCTTCTATTCCGACTACACCTTCGGCGTTTGGCGCGAGGATGAGACCGGGACGCGCCACCTGACGCCGGTGGGCAAGGCCTATTTCGGCTTTACCGACGAAGAGCTGAAACAGATCGACAAGTTCGTGCGCGACCATACCGTCGAGCGGTTCGGCCCGGTGCGCTCGGTGCGCGCCGACCTGGAGTTCGGCCTAGTGTTCGAGGTGGCGTTCGAGGGCCTGCAGCGCTCCACCCGCCACAAGTCGGGCGTGGCCATGCGTTTTCCTCGCATCAACCGTATCCGCTGGGACAAGCCCTCGCGCGAGGCGGACGAGCTGGAGACCCTGGAGCGGATGCTGGACTGAATGACAGCGGTTAGTGGACCCCCGCCCCTTCCGCGGCCGCCACGCCGGCGCCGGCATGGAACATCCGGCCCTTCTCGGTGATCAGCACGGCCAGCAGGCCGGCGATGCCGAAGCCGGCGAAACCCAAGGTCAGGGGCACGGTCGTGCCGTCGAACAGCTGGCCGATCCAGAAGCCGAACAGCGCCCCGCCGATGGTGGTGATGAATCCCTGCACCGAAGCCGCCGTGCCGGCCAGGTGGCCCAGCGGCTCCATGGCGATCGAGCCGAAGTTCGACATCACCAGGCCAAAGCAGAACATCATCCCCGCCTGAAGCAGCGAGAAGGTCCACAGGGTCTCATGGCCGCTCAGGGCGACCAGGGCGTGGACCACCGCGAAGCCGATATAGCCGAGCAGCGCGACATGCGAGACCAGCCGCATGCCCAGGCGTCCGACGATGCGGGAATTGAGCAGGGACGAGACGGCGATGCCGCCGGCGATGCCCGCGAAGATCAGCGGGAAGAACTTGCCCGCCCCCAGCACGTCGACGAACACCTGCTGGGCCGAGTTGAGGAAGCCGAACAGTCCGCCCAGAACCAGGGTGGCGGCCAGGGTGTAGCCGACGGCGACCCGGTTGGTCAGGCACTCCCTGAACGCCGCCAGCACCGGCGTGACCTCCAGGGGCACGCGGTCCTGCGGATGCAGGGTCTCGGGCAGCTTGATCCACGACCAGGCGATCACCGCCAGACCGAAGATCGACAGGACGCCGAACACCCACGGCCAGGGCGCGACCAGCAGGATGGCCTGGCCGACGGAGGGCGCGACGATCGGCACGCCCAGGAAGACGATGAACGACAGCGACATCACCCGCGCCATCTGCCGGCCGCTGTAGCAGTCGCGGACGATCGACACCGACAGCACCCGGGTGGCCGCCGCCCCGACCCCGCACAGGGCGCGGGCGACCAGCAGCATCTCGAACGAGGTGGAGAAGGCGCAGAGGGCGGCGAAGACGACGTACAGCGACAGGCCCGCCAGCAGCACGGGTTTGCGACCGTAGCGGTCGGCCAGGGGGCCGTAGACGATCTGGGCCACGCCGAAACCCAGCAGGTAGGCGGTCAGGATCCACTGGCGCTCGTTGGCGCTGGCCACGTTCAGGGCCAGGCCGATCTGCGGCATGGCCGGCAGCATCGAGTCGATGGCCAGGGCGTTGGTGGCCATCATCGCCGCGATCAAGGCGACGAACTGGCCAAAGCCCATGCCCGGATGGGGGCCGGTGGCGGGGCGCGGATCCCCGCGGGTGGGGGCGGCGATGGGACTGGACGACATGACGCTCTTCTTCACGGGCCGGAACGCCGAAGCGCCGGCGGGCGCGGGACGCGTTGGCCGCGATATAGGGCAGCGCCGCCCATACGCCAAATGGAGTCGCCCTCAGGGCGCCATCTGGAACTGGATGCTCACCGTCTGGTCGTCGCCGACCTTCGAGGCCCCTTCCTGCGACTGGCCCACGCTGGCCACCCGCAGCAGGGGCTGAGAGCCAGCCTGTCCGGGCGGCGCGTTGCGCAGGGCCGCCAAGCCGGGCTGGGCGGCGGTCAGGGCCTGATGGAAGGCCGCGGCCCGCTGCAAGGCCAGGCTGGCCGCGCGCTGGCCCTCGGCGCTGAACGCGTCGAGGTTCGTCTGGCTGACCACGTTGGCCACGGCCAGCTTCGGCGCGCCGTCCTGGCAGCTGGCGTCCGTCGGTACGCCATAGCCCAGGCAAGGCAGGCGCCGGATCAGGATCTGGGCCACCTGGCCCGCGATCCGCTGGCCCTCCGGCGAAAGCGTGGCCGCGCCGGCGACGAACAGCTGGTCGGCCCGGAACGCGAGCGAGCCGCTCGACGGGTCGCCGGTGATCGACACCTTCGCGTCCCGCAAATCGGCGTCGAGGGATTGCATGAGCAGCTTTTGCGCATCGACCGCCGTGGCGGTCTGGGTCGAAGCCTGGGTTGGCGGCGAGAACGCGAAGCAGCGCCGTTCGCCGGCCGCGCCCTGGCCGGTTTCCGACAGGGTCGCCTCAGGCACGCACAGCACCTGGGCCTTGTAGTCGATCTCGATGTCGGCGGTCTTGGGCGTGAGATTGGCGGCCGTCTGCAACAGGGCCGCCGTCTCCGGATGCCTGGCCGTGGTCAGCTTGGCGGTGGTCGAGCGGAATTCGAACGCGAAATAGCTGAGCATGATGATGAAGATGAAGATCACCCCCACCATCATGTCGGTCATCGAGACGTAATAGCTTTCGCCTTCCTCGACATCGACCGTACGGCCGCGCTTGCGTCTCATCAGGCGGCGCCCCGAGGCGAAGCGGCGCCGCGGGCCAGGGCGGCTTCGATGCGGCCCAGCACCGTCAGCTGCTCGAGCATCACCTTTTCCGGCGGCGCGAAGCGGACGCAGCCGTCCAGCAGGGCGAAGAAGTGGGCTTCCTGCGCCTCGATGAGCTGGCGCCGGCGGCGCGCGGCAAGACGAAGGATGATCGAGGCCAGGACGCCGGCGATCGAGGTCCAGAACTTTGTGGCGGCGATGGTCAGCAGGTTGATCAGCGCGCCCTGCATGGCCGCGCCCCCGCCGCCCATGGCCGAAGTCGCCTCGGTCAAGGCCGCCACGATGCCCATGAAGGTGATGACCAGGCCGATCGCGACCATGATGTTGGCCCACCATTCTAGGGTGCGGGCCGGCGTATCGGCGAGGTCGAAAGCGTCGGAAGCGTGGATCGACGCCGCCAGGCGACCGTCCTCGGTCGGGGTTAGCTGCCCGCGATAGTGGGCCCAGCCCAGCTCGATCACGGGATGCGCCACACCGCTCAGGCGCTTGTCGATCGCCTCGAAGGACTCGGCGAACACCTTCTGGCGATCCCCGCGCAGGTCGTCCAGCAGCTCGGCGCGACGACGCAGGTCGTCCATCAGCGGCACGTATTCGAAATGCCCCGACTGAAAGATCAGCCCGACGGCGAAGACCAGGATGGCGGCCGCCATCATCAGGGCGGCGCCAGGCATGCTGAACACCGCGACCACGAACGACGTAACCGGATCGTGCATCTGAACCTTCGAATCTACTTTCGACGCCAACATACCCCAGGGTGAGGCGTGAATGGGGCGCAGCTTAGCCGTTAAAGGCGCGGATCGCGTCGATGATGCGTTGCTGGTCTGACTGCGACAGATAAGGATGCATCGGCAGGGCCAGCACGGTCCCAGCCTTGGCCTCTGTCACCGGCAAGCCGCCGGCTCCCCGCGGGAAGGCGGCATAGGGGGCCTGCACGTGCATCGGCACCGGATAGTAGACCGCCGTCGGGATCCCTTGCGTCTTCAGGTGCGCCGCCAGACCGTCGCGGTTCTGGTGCTCGATCACGTACTGAGCCCAGACGGAGACGCCGCCGTCGATGACCTTGGGCGTGGCGATCACCGCGCCCTTCAGGCCCTCGGCGTAGCGGTCGGCCACCCCCTGGCGCAGGTCGATCTCCTCCTGGAAGAGGGCCAGCTTCTCGATCAGGATCGCCGCCTGGATCGTGTCCAGCCGCGAGTTCATGCCGATGCGGGTGTTCAGGTACTTGGTGTCGTGGTCGAAGGTGCGGCCGACCAGGTCGGGGGCCACGGCCTTGCCGTGCACCCGGAAGCTGTCCATCAGGTCCCATAGATCCTGGTCGTTGGTCAGCACCGCCCCGCCGTCGCCGTAGCAGCCGAGCGGCTTGGCCGGAAAGAAGCTGGTGGTGGCCACGTCGGCCCAGTGCAGCGGGTGCTTGCCGTCCAGCGTGCAGCCGAAGCCCTGGGCGCTGTCGGCGATCAGCTTCAGGCCTTCGCGCTCGCAGATGGCCTTGATGGTGGGGTAGTCGGCGGGCTGGCCGAACAGGTCGACGGCGATCACCACCCTGGGGACCAGCTTGCCGTCCGCCTTCACGCCGGCGATCGCGGCCTCCAGCCTGGCGGGATCGAGGTTGAAGGTGTCGGGCAGCACGTCCACGAACACCGGCGTCGCCCCGACCCACGGCACGACTTCGGGCGTGGCGGCGAAGGTGAAGGACGGACAGAACACCGCGTCGCCGGGGCCCATGCCCCAGGCCATCAGCGGCAGGGCGATGGCGTCGGTGCCGTTGGCGCACGACAGGGCCAGCTTGGCCTGACCGAACGCCGCCAGCTTCGCCTCGAACTCGCGGACCTGCGGCCCCATGACATAGGCGCCGCTGTCCAGGACGGCGGCGATCGCGGCGTCGATCTTGTCGCGGATCCGGCGCTGCTGCGCGGCGAGGTCGATGAAAGACATGCTCATGGGCGGCGCTCTTAGAGGCGGATCGGCTCGGGTTCGAGCCAATTGATGTAACCGACTGTTTCCGGAGAACGAAGCGCCGCCTTTAGTGGGAACGGGGGTCCACCCCGTTCGTTGACGGGTCTTCGTTGACGGCTTGGGGCGGGGGCGCCATCGAGAGATCCATGCAGACCAAGCCCAGCCTGATCCCCGCCGACACCTCCCTGCCCTCCCTGGCCAATGTAAGGGCCGACGAGACGATGTTCGGCCACTTCCTCGACTGGCTGGGCAAGCTGGCGGTCAACCTGGTGGTCGCCACCCTGATCCTGGTCGTCACCTTCTGGGTGGCCGCCTGGTTGGCGGGCGTGGCGCGGCGCGGGCTGGGCCGCATGCACCGCAAGAACCCCGACCCGACCCTGGAAAGCTTCGTCTCGTCCCTGGTGCGCTACGCCGTCGTCGCCGTCGGCCTGGTGGCGGTGCTGCAGCAGCTGGGGGTCCAGGCCACCTCGATCATCGCCGTCTTGGGCGCGGCGTCGCTGGCCATCGGCCTGGCCCTGCAGGGCGCGCTATCGAACGTGGCCGCGGGGGTGATGATCCTGCTGTTCCGGCCCTACAAGGTGGGCGACGTGATCGAGACCTCGACCCGCAACGGCACGGTCAAGGCGCTGGACCTGCTGTTCACCGAGATCGCCACCCCCGACAACGTCAAGGTGATGATCCCCAACAGCAAGGTGTTTGGCGACGTCATCCTGAACTACTCGACCCACCGCAGCCGCCGGGCCGACGTGGTGTTCAAGGTGCCGCTGAAGACCGACCTGGTGACGGTGCTGCAGAAGATGCGCGAGCGGGCCGAGGGTGATCCGCGGGTGCGCAAGGAGCCGGCGCCGATGATCGAGGTGGTCGACCTCAGCGAAGCCTTCGCCCAGGCCGCCATCCGCGTCTGGACCGCCAAGGAGGACTATGGTCCGGTCAAGACCGACCTGATGCTGGCTGCCCACCTGTGGGCCGAGGACCCGACGCGAGTCCTGCCGCCACCGCGCCCCTCGAAGGCGCCGGATCCCTCGCCGGCCATGCCCGGCGACGCCGAGCACCATCTGTTCAGGCTGCCCCACCCTCGCCTAGGGCCTCGGAAAGATCGGCGATCAGATCCTCGCAGTCCTCGATCCCCACCGACAGCCTGATCAGGGTGTCGGAGATGCCTAAGGCGGCGCGCTGATCGGCCGGAATCGAAGCGTGGGTCATGATGGCCGGATGCTCGATCAGGCTCTCGACCCCGCCCAGGCTTTCCGCCAGCGTGAACAGGCGCGTACGCTCCAGCATCCGCCGGGCGGTGTTGACGTCGCCCTTCAGTTCGACCGAGATGATCCCGCCGAACCCGCCCTGCATCTGGCGCCGGGCCAAATCGTGCTGCGGGTGGCTGGACAGGCCCGGATAGATCACCCGGGCGACGTCCTTGCGGGTCGACAGCCATTGGGCGATGGCCAGGGCGCTGTCGCAGGCCCGCTGCATGCGCAGGGCCAGGGTCTTGACGCCGCGCAGGGCCAGGAAGCTGTCGAACGGGCCGAGCACCGCCCCGACGGCGTTCTGCAGGAACTTCAGCGTCTCGGCGATCTCGGCGTTGTCGCCGACCACCGCCACCCCCGCCACCACGTCGGAATGGCCGTTCAGGTACTTGGTGGCCGAGTGCATGACGATGTCGAAGCCCAGCTCCAGCGGCCGCTGGACGAAGGGGCTGGCGAAGGTGTTGTCAGCCACGGTGATCAGGCCGTGCTTCTTCGCCAGGGCCGCGATGGCCGCCAGATCCGCCAGGCGCAACATCGGATTGGTCGGCGTCTCGACCCAGATCATCTTTGTCTGAGGCGTGATCGCCGCCTCAATGGCCGCCAGGTCACCCATGTCGACGAAGCTGAAGGTCAAGCCCGCCGAGCGCTTGCGCACCTTGTCGAACAGCCGGAACGAACCGCCATAGAGGTCGTCGCTGGCGATCACGTGCGCGCCGCTGTCGAGGATCTCCAGGATCGTCGAGGCCGCCGCCAGGCCCGAGGCGAAGGCGAAGCCGGCCGTGCCGCTCTCAAGGTCGGCGATGCAGCGCTCGAAGGCGAAGCGGGTGGGGTTGTGGCTGCGGCTGTACTCGAAACCCTTGTGCTCGCCCGGGCTGGACTGGACATAGGTCGAGGTCGCGTAGATCGGCACCATCACCGCCCCGGTCGTCGGGTCGGGAAACTGGCCGCCATGGATCGTGCGGGTGGCGAAGGCCAGGCGGTTCTTGCCGGGGATGTCGGTCATGCGTGGTTCTCTTGCCCGTGCGTCCTTCGAGGCCCTCCTGCGGAGGGCGCCTCAAGGTGAGGGATATTTGCTCGATTGCGTACCTTTGTCCTCATCCTGAGGTGCCGCGAAGCGGCCTCGAAGGACGCAGGGCCTCTCAGGCGCCCATCCGCAGGTGATTGATCAGGTCCACGCGGGTGATCACCCCCACGAACTCGTCGCCGTCGCAGACCAGGGCCACCTCGTCGCGATCAAACACCTCCGGCAGAGCGTCGACGCCCTGGGTGGACTGCAGGGTGTTGACCGCCTTGGTCATGGCCGCCCCGACCTTGGTCTTGAATTTGGCGCCCCGATCGTCGTCCTCAACGCCCTCGACCGCGGCCAAGACGTCGCTCTCGTCGAGGATGCCGACCAGCTTTCCGTGGTCGACGACCGGCAGTTGGCTGATGTCGCTGCTGCGCATGCGGTTGTAGGCCGTCATCAGGGTGTCGTCCGGCCCGATGGCCACCACCCCGCCGTCGGCGTAGCGCTTGGCGATCAGGTCGCGCAGGTCGCCGTGCAGCTCGCGCTGGTCGAAGCCGTGGGCGGCCAGCCACATGTCGTTGAACATCTTGGTCAGGTACTTGGCGCCCGTGTCGCAGACCAGGGTCACCACCCGCTTCGGCTCGGTCTGCTCACGACACCAGCGCAGCGCGGCCGCCAGCAGGGTTCCCGAGGACGAGCCGGCCAGCACGCCCTCCTTGCGCAGCAGCAGGCGGGCGGTGTCGACGCTCTCGCGGTCGCTGATCGAATAGGCCGTCTTGACGAGGTCCATCTGGGCGTTGGCCGGGATGAAGTCCTCGCCGATGCCCTCGACGATCCACGAGCCGGCCTCGCCATAGGTTCCGGTCGCCACGTAGTCGCACAGGATCGAGCCGACCGGATCGGCCAGCACCATTTCCGTCTTCGGCGAACGCCTGGCCATGAACCGGCCGATGCCGGTCAGGGTGCCGCCCGAGCCGACGCCCACGACCACCGCGTCGACGTCGCCGCCCATCTGCTCGAAGATCTCCGGGCCGGTGGTGGTCTCATGGGCCAGCGGATTGGCCGGGTTTTCGAACTGGTTGGCGTAGAGCGCGCCGGGGATCGACTGGGCCAGGGCCTGAGCCATGTCCTGGTAGTATTCCGGGTGGCCCTTGCCGACGTCGCTGCGGGTCAGGCGGACGTCCACGCCCATGGCCCGCAGGTGCAGGATCTTCTCCCGCGCCATCTTGTCGGGCACCACCAGGATCAGCTTGTAGCCTTTCAGCGTCGCCACCTGGGCCAGGCCCAAGCCCGTATTGCCGGCCGTCGCCTCGATAATCGTGCCGCCGGGCTTGAGGCTGCCGTCGGCCTCGGCCGCCTCGATCATCGCGCGGGCCACGCGGTCCTTGATCGAGCCGCCGGGGTTCTGGTTCTCCAGCTTCAGAAACAGGCGGCACGGACCGGTGTCGAGGTTGTGGACCTCGATCATCGGCGTGCGGCCGATCAGCTCAAGCGCGGAACCGACGACCGGAGGAAGGCTGGATTTGGGGTCGTTCATGGCGCAACTCGGCGACAGAGAGAAACGATCTCCCTATCTAGGCCCGTTTCACGAAAGCGCCAACACCGTTAGGCGAGCTTGATCGCCAGACGCCCGCGACCTCAGACGCCGCTGGCGGCGAGCCGGTCCATCCGCCACTCGCGGGCGAACTTGCGGCCGACCACGGCGTCTTCGAACACCACCTTTCGGCGCTCGCCGGAAAGGTCCGGAGCATCGTGGATCATCACGAACGGAAAGCCGTTGCGGGCCAGGAAGTCCCGGACGAACCCGGAGAAGCGCAGGGCTTCCTCGGCCGAGGCGATGCAGATCTCGACGGCGATGTCGGCGGCGTTCATGGGCGCGCTCCCGCGTGGTTGACAGGACCCTAACGCATGAACTCGCAAATGCGAACCCAGTTCGCAGCTGCACAATAAAACGGCCCCGGATTAAATCCGGGGCCGCGCGATAATCAGGCGAAGGCAGTCGATCTAGAGGATCGATTGCCCGGTTCCGGCCCAATCCTTCAGGAACTGTTCCAGGCCTTTGTCGGTCAGCGGGTGCTTGAAGAGGTCGCCGAACACGGACGGCGGGATGGTGACCACGTCGGCGCCGACGATGGCCGCGTCCTTGACGTGGGCGACGTTGCGGACCGACGCGGCCAGGATCTCGGTCTCGTAGCCGTAGTTGTCGTAGATGGCGCGAATATCGCGAATCAGGTCCATGCCGTCGAAGCCGTAGTCGTCCAGGCGGCCGATGAACGGCGAGACATAGGTCGCGCCGGCCTTGGCGGCCAGCAGGGCCTGGGTCGGCGAGAAGCACAGGGTGACGTTGGTCGAGATGCCCTCGCCGGCGAAGGCCGCGCAGGCGATCAGACCGTCGCGGGTCAGCGGGATCTTGACGACGACGTTCGGGGCGATCGCGGCCAGCTTCCGGCCCTCGGCGACCATCGCCTCGTGGGTGGTGGCTGCGACCTCGGCGCTGATCGGGCCCGGCACCAGGTCGCAGATCTCGGCGATCACCTCGAGCATCGGACGGCCCGCCTTGGCGATCAGGGTCGGGTTGGTGGTCACCCCATCCACCAGGCCGGTGGAGGCCAGGTCGGCGATGACCTTGGTGTCGGTGCTGTCGAGGAAGATCTGCATGGGCCTGCGCTTTTGCTTTTGGGGTTCAGGCTCGTTTATCCGGCCCAGGGTCGCGCGCCAAGCGGGGAAAGCCCCTCAGGCGCCGGCGGCCGGGAACCGTTCCCCCAGGCTTTGGCGCAGGAACGCCAGCAGGTCGCCGCCCGGGAACCGCAGGCCTTCGACGCCGGCCCGGCGGGCCGCCTCGACGTCCGACGCCTTGTCACCGACCAGCACGGTCTCCCCGGGCGCCAGCGACCAGTCGGCCAGGCCGCGCAGGATCATGCCCGGATTGGGCTTGCGGTCGGGATGGTCGGGATGGCGATAGCGGTCGTCGACAGCGTCCTCGTGGTGGGGCGCGACATAGAAGGCGTCGATCCGCCCGCCCATGGGAGCCAAGCCCGCCTGCAAGGCGGCATGAAAAGCGTCGACCTGGGCCTCGGTGAAATAGCCGCGGGCCACGCCCGACTGGTTGGTGACCACCAGCACCTTCACGCCGGCGGCGTTCAGCGCCGCGACCGCCTCCCGGGCGCCCTCGACCCAGTCCAGCCGCTCGGGCTCGCAGACATAGCCGTGGTCGAGGTTCAGCACCCCGTCGCGATCGAAGAAGACGGCTTTCAGCGGTGCTTTTCCGGACATGTCCCCGCCTTACGCCAGGCCCTGCGGCGCGACAAGGCGCTCGCCTCGGGCTTGGCGAACCGCGGCGGGACAGCCTAGAACGGCGAACCGCCAGAACCGCCGCTCCAAGGACCGCAGATGACCGACGACTTCACCCGCCTTGTCCGCCTGGGCGACAAGCTCAAGGCCTGGGCCCTGGAGCACGCCTTCCCGATCTGGTGGGAGATCGGCGCCGACAAGGTCAACGGCGGCTTCTTCGAGAAGATCGCCCTGGACGGAACGCCGGTCGAGGCGCCGCGCCGAGCGCGGGTGCAGCCCCGGCAGATCTATTCCTACGCGGTGGCCGGCCTGCTGGGCTGGGACGGCCCATGGAAGCAGGCGCTGGAGCACGGCCTGGACTTCTATCTGAGCAAGTATCGCCGTCCCGATGGCTTCATGCGCACCCTGGTGGCCAGCGACGGCTCGCCTCTGGACGACAAGGTCGACCTCTACGACCAGGCCTTCGGCCTGTTCGGCCTGGCGATGGCCAGCTCGGTCCTGCCCGAACGCGCCGACCTGCCCGCGCTGGCGACGGGTCTGCGCGACGCGCTTTATGCCACGCTCAAGCACCCCGTGGCCGGTTTCGAGGAAAGCGTCCCGCGCACCCTGCCGCTGCTGTCCAACCCGCACATGCACCTGTTTGAGGCCAGCCTGGCCTGGGTCGAGGCCGGCGGCGACGCCCAATGGCGCGCCTTGGCCGATGAGATCGCCGAACTGGCCCTGGCCAAGTTCATCGATCCCGTGACCGGCGGTCTGCGCGAATACTACGACGGCGACTGGAACCCCGCGCCGGGCGTCGACGGCCGGGTCATCGAGCCGGGCCACCAGTTCGAATGGGCTTGGCTGCTGCTGCGTTGGAGCAAGCTGGCCGGTCGCGACGACGCGACGAAGGCGGCGCTGCGGATGATCGCGATCGGCGAGGGGCCCGGGGTCGATCCCAAGCGCGGCGTGGCGATCTTCGCCCTGCTCGACGACATGAGCGTGCACGACGGCATCGCCCGCCTCTGGGCCCAGACCGAGCAGGTCAAGGCTGGCGTCCTGGCCGCCCAGGTCACCGGCGACGCACGCTGGTGGACCACGGCCGCCAACGGCGCCGAGGCCCTGCTGAAGTATTTCGACGTGCCGGTGAAGGGCCTGTGGCGCGACAAGCTGCGGGCCGACGGGACCTTCGTCGACGAGGCCGCGCCCGCCAGCTCGTTCTACCACATCGTCTGCGCGATTCTGGAGCTGGACCGGACAATCAAAGCCAGGTCGTGACCAGGAGCGACGTGGCGAGGTTCGCCTTGACCAGGGCGGGCGAGCGGAGATCCTCGCGGGCGCCGGCTGCATAGCCTTGGGCGGCAGCCGTCAGCTCACCCTCCAGCACCTGGAGGGAGCAGGCCGGCAGTTCGGCGACCGCGCCGGCCTCCATGCGCCAGAGCTGGACCACCGCCTGCGACGTGCTGATCACCGGCTGGCGCTCTACGCCGCCACTGAAGGCGATGGCGTGGCGGTGGGCGATGTCGCGACCGCCGGCCTTCAACACGTCGACCAGGGTTTTGACCGCCTGGGCGTCGTCGCGGCGGCAGACCAGGACCGCGTCAGGCTCGGCGACGATCAGCAGATCCTCCACGCCGATGGCTCCGACGAACGGGCCGGACGAGCGGGCGAGCACGTTCCTGGTCTTGATCAGGTGGACGTCACCGCTGGCGGCGTTGCCCTCCGCGTCGCGCATCGAAGCTTCCCAGATCGCGTCCCAGGCGCCCAGGTCGGACCAGGTGAAGGCGGCCGGCGCCACGGCGGCGCGGCTGGTCCGCTCCATGACCGCGTAGTCGAGCGACTTCTTGGTGGTCTTGCCAAAGGCCTCGCTGTCGAGCAGCAACCGGGTGCCGTCCCATACGCCTCGGGCGACGGACTCGATCGCACCGTCGCCAATCTCGGGCTCGAACGCGGCCAGTTCATCAAGGAGAATCTGAGCGGTGAACGCGAAGTTGCCGCTGTTCCAGAAATAACCTTCCTCGACATAGCGTCTGGCTGTCGGCAGGTCAGGCTTCTCGACAAAGGCATCGACCGCCATCACGCCGCTCGGCAGGAGGGCGCCTGGCTTGATGTAGCCGAAACCGGTGGCCGGGCTCGTGGGCTGAACGCCGAAGGCCAGGATCCGTCCCACCCTTGCCGCCCCTATCGCCAGCAGCGCCGCCTCCCGGAACATCTCGGGTTCGGCGATGTGGTGATCGGCCGCCAGCATCAACAGGACGCCCTCGGGGTCGGCGGCGCGGACATAGGCCGCCGCGGCAGCGATCGCCGGCGCGGAATCACGGGCCTCCGGCTCGATGATCACCGTCAGCTTGGCGTCGATTTCCCGGGCCTGGCGCTCGACCAGATCCACCATGGACAGCCCGGTGACGACCACGATCTCGTCGGCGCCGGCCAAATCCCTGACCCGCAGGATCGTGTCCTGGAAGCTGGATCGATCGCCGATCAGCTTCAAGAACTGCTTGGGCCGGTCTTGCCTGGATGACGGCCAAAGCCGCGTGCCGGCCCCACCGCACAGAATGACTGGATAGATGGCAGGCACCCGGACTCCTCAGAAACGAGACGATGGCGCGATGTCCTCGCCTCGCGCGCCGAAACACAAAGCGCCGAGGGTCGAAGCCGCCGGCAGATACACGCGGGCCGAACACCCCGTCAAGGTCCTCGGCCCGAGATCATCAGCGCCGGACCATCCACTTCAAGGCTGGAGATCGAGACGCCAGCGCCAGGCGCAATTTTCGCGTCCGGGCAGCGAAGGTGCGGAGGGCTCGGGTCTCCAGGTCAGTCGGCGCCGCGGCCGCGGCCACGTCGACCTGCCCCGCCAGGGCAGCGGCCCGCGCCACCTCGATCAATCGCTTGTTCTGCTTGGCCGAGAACCCTTGGGCGTGGGTCGAATAGGGCGACGCGCTGTCATGCCAGGAGCAAGCGAAGTGATGGCAGAGCGATGTATTCTCGTTGAAAGCGTTGATCGAGAACAGTTCACCAGGCTTGCCGCCAGGCGCTATCGGCGAGAAGTATTCCTGCGGATAGATTTTCACCCGACCCGCCACGATGGGCTTGTCGATGTGCGGCGTGGTTCCCATGCCGTCGACATGGTGGTCGTTCTCGAAGAAGTACAGCGCCGTCAGCTGCGGGGCCCATAGGTAGAAGGCCTTCTTTCGCCAAGATTTGATCGGCCCCAAGCCCTCGTAGACCGAGCACATGAAATTGGCGATGTCCGAGTTCTTCTTGGCGGCCATCGAATGGGCGGTGTACCAGCCGCCGGTCTTTTCATCGATCCCGATGAAAGCGTCGAAACTGTCGGCTTCCTCGAGCTCGTCGATCAGCTTATCGAACAGGTCACCGTCCACGATCTCGACGTCGGCGTCCAGATAGATGCCGCCATACTCCTTGAGCACCCACCAGCGGAAGAAGTCCGTAAGGAACGCATGATCCTTGGCCGCATGGAGTTCTCTGACGTAGTCGTTGATGTCCATGGGCAGATTGGTGGCGTCCCACTGCTTGATCTCGTATTCCGGCAGCTGCTCGCGCCAGGTCTCCAGATACCCCGCGCAGCTGTCCGGCTGTCCGTCGAAGCCGAAATAGATCCGGTGCAGGATCTTTAGCGCGCCGGGTTTATGAGTCTTTTTCGGCGGCGTTTTGATGGGAAGGCCCAGCGAGATGTCCAGCTCGTGTTCGGCCGTATTCTTTTTTTTCTTCAAGAAGTCAATGTATTCGGCGTACAACATAGGGTTCTCGCGCAACGCGATCCGCGTTTCGTCGTCCCATTGCATATTGAGATTGGCGAACAGGTGGTAGACGCAGGTATTGGAGGTATGGCGGATCTCAGTGCCATCAACTTCGAACTTCGGCGAGAAGTATTCCTGAGGATATATCTTTACTCGCGATTCGACGGTCGGCTTATAGATCTGGGTGAGCATGCCCTTGGTTTCGACCATGCCGCGATCGCGGAAATAGAGGGAAATCAGCTGAGGCCCGATCAGCCCACGCTCCTCGCGCCAGTGCCATAGGGGCCCTGAAAGCGTCTCCTCGTACATGTGCATCATGAACTTGACGAGTTCGGCATCCGGCTTAGCAATGACCGTCTGGGCCGTCGGGTGGCCGTTGTAGAAATCCTCTACACCTAGGGCTGCATCATAGTCTTTCGAAGCATACACGTCCTCAATAAGCGCGTGCAGCTTCCTTCCATCCAAGATTTCGCAGTCGGCGTCCAAGTACATGCCGCCATATTCGCTCAGCGCCTTCCATCGAAAATACTCACTCAGAAAGACGGGTGAGTTATTCTTTCGGGCACGACGAACCCATTCGTTGACTTCCAGATCAACGCTTGACGCGTTCCAATACATGATTTTGTAATCAGGCATCTCACGCTTCCAAGTGTCCAGATAGCGGCCAAAAGGATCTTTATAGGGCGGCATATCATCGAAGTAGACTCTGTGAAGGATCTTAGGGTTTTTCATCGATATCGTTCGCTCTGCCGCTCTGCGATAAAATTGAATTTTGGAGACGCTCTTCCGAAGGCCGATTCTGCATCTTTGCCCGAATCGTTAGACTTTACGCAACCAATCTCGAAAGCCGCAACGCCATTAGGCCATGCTTGCAACGGCGTCGGCCGTGATCCCGAATTCCTGGTAGAGGCGCTCGTAAGGCGCGCTAGCGCCGAAGCCCGTCATGCCGACGAACTTGCCGCTCTCGCCGATGAAGCGCTCCCAGCCCATGCGGACGGCGGCCTCGACGGCGATGCGGACCGGCGCTGTTCCGATGACCGAGGCCTTGTAGGCGGCGTCCTGCTGGTCGAACAGCTCCCAACAGGGGGTCGAGACCACCCGAGCCGGTTTTCCCTGGCCCTGCAGGATGTCGCGGGCCGCCACGGCGACCGAGACTTCCGTACCCGAGGCGAAGATCGTCACCGCCGCCTCGCCGCCCTCGGCGGCCAGCAGCTCGTAAGCGCCCCTGGCCGACAGGTTCTCGGCGGCGGTGTCACGCACGCCCGGGACCTTCTGGCGCGACAGGCACATCACCGACGGGGTGGCGGCCTGCTGCAGGGCGAGCTTCCAGCACTCGGCGGTCTCGACCGCGTCGGCGGGGCGGAAGACCAGCAGGTTGGGGATGGCGCGCAAGCTGGCCACGTGCTCGACCGGCTGGTGGGTGGGGCCGTCCTCGCCCAGACCGATGGAGTCGTGGGTCATCACGTGGATGACCTTGGCGCCCATCAGGGCCCCCAGACGGATGGCCGGGCGGCTGTAGTCGGCGAAGGCCAGGAAGGTGCCCGAATAGGGAATGACGCCGCCGTGCAGGGCCATGCCGTTCATCGCCGCGGCCATGCCGAACTCGCGCACGCCGTAGTGCACGTAGCGGCCGGCGTAGTCGGGGGCGTCGAACGGCTTCATGCCCTTGACGAAGGTGTTGTTCGAGCCGGTCAGGTCGGCCGAGCCGCCGACCATGTCGATGACCGTCGGGATCAACTGGTCCAGAGCAGCGCCGGAGTGGACACGCGTGGCGTTGCCCGGCTTGGTCCTGGCGGCTTCGGCGATGTGGGCGTCCAGCGCCTTGAAGGCGTCGGCCGGCAGTTGGCCCTTCATGGCGCGGGCGAAATCGTCGGCCAAGGGCGAGGCGGCGACGACGGTTTCCCAGGCCTTGCGGACGCGGGCGCCGCGGCGGCCGACGCTCTTCCAGGCCTTGGCGATGTCCTCGGGCACGGTGAACGGCTGGGCGTCCCAGCCCATGGCCAGGCGCGCATCGCGGATCTGGTCGTCGAACAGGGTGTAGCCGTGGCTGTGGGGATCGCCTTCCTTGGGGCCCGCGCCCTTGGAGATCAGGGTCTTGCAGGCGATCAGGGTCGGGCGGTCCTGGCGGGTGGCCCAGCGCAGGGCGGCGGCGATCTTGCCGTGGTCGTGGCCGTCGACGGCCTTGACCGCCCAGCCGGCGGCCTTGAACCGGGCCAGCTGGTCGCCGGTCTCGGCGATGGTCGCCTCGCCGTCGATGGTGGTGTTGTTGTCGTCGAACAGCACGGTCAGCTTGGAAAGCTTCAGGCGGCCGGCGAGGCTGATCGCCTCGTGGCTGACGCCCTCCATCAGGCAGCCGTCGCCGGCGATCACCCAGGTGCGGTGGTCGACCACGTCCTTGCCGAACCGAGCGGCCAGGTGCGCCTCGGCCATGGCCATGCCGACCGCGGTGGCCAGGCCCTGGCCGAGCGGACCGGTGGTGGTCTCGACGCCCGGGGTGTGGTGCACCTCGGGGTGGCCGGGGGTCAGCGAGCCCCACTGACGGAAGTTCTTGATCTCCTGCATGGTCACGGCCTTGAAGCCGGTCAGGTGCAGCAGGGCATAGAGCAGCATCGAGCCGTGGCCGGCCGACAGCACGAAGCGGTCGCGGTCGGCCCAGTCGGGCTTGGCGGCGTCGAACTTCAGGAACTTGCCCCACAGAACCGTGGCGACGTCGGCCATGCCCATCGGCATGCCCTGGTGGCCCGACTTGGCCTTGTGGACGGCGTCCATGGAAAGGACGCGGATCGCGTCTGCCATCTTGACGGGCGAAACGGGCATGGGAGTTCCGGGTTGTTCTTGTTTGGCGGGACTGCGCGAGCCGCGAGTCGCACGACGATCCCCCGGGGTCAACCCGCGAGCCGGCCGCGCGGGCCTACCGGCGCCGTCGCGTGGGCGCTATGCAACAAGGTCCCCAGGCGTTATAGGTGGAGACGGACTTATGCTCATTTTTAGCATAACCTCGAAAGGCCGGGTCTCTTGAGTTCTCCGTCGTTCTTCTCACCCTATCGTCACGGCTTTGTCCGGGTCGCCACCGCCGTTCCCAAGGTCAAGCTGGCCGATCCCGCCGTCAACGCCCAGAGCGTGCTGGCCCTGGTGCGCCAGGCGCACGACGCCGGCGTCGCGGTGCTGGTGCTGCCCGAGCTGGGCCTGACCGGCTACACGGTCGACGACCTGCTGCAGCAGGACGCTCTGCTTGATGCGGTCGAGGCGGCGATCGCCGTCCTGGCCCAGGAGAGCAAGGCGCTCTCGCCGCTGTTCGTGGTCGGGGCGCCGCTGCGCGACGCCGGCCGGCTCTACAACACCGCGGTCGCAATGCAGGGCGGCCGGGTGCGGGCGGTGGTCCCCAAGAGCTTTCTGCCCAACTACCGGGAATTCTACGAAAGACGCTGGTTCAGTCCCGGCGCGGGCGTGGTCGGCCGCACCTTGGACCTGGCCGGCCAGGCCGTCCCGTTCGGGACCGACGTGCTGCTGCGAAACCTCCCCGGTTCCGGGGGCGAGACCGCCTTCACCGTCGGGATCGAGATCTGCGAGGACGTCTGGACCCCCGCCCCGCCAAGCACCGCCCAGGCCATGGCCGGGGCCGAGATCCTGCTGAACCTGTCGGCCAGCAACATCACCATCGGCAAGTCCGAGACCCGCCGCCTGCTGTGCGCCAGCCAGTCGGCCCGGACGATCTCGGCCTATGTCTATTCGGCGGCCGGGGCGGGTGAAAGCTCGACGGACCTGGCCTGGGACGGCCATGTCGACATCCACGAGATGGGAAACCTGCTGGCCCAGAGCCCGAGGTTCTCGACCGGCCCGGCGATGGCCATGGCCGACGTCGATGTCGCCCGGTTGCGGCAGGAGCGGATGCGGGTCGGCAGCTTCGGCGACTCCACCACCCTGAGCCCGCCGCCGGCGCCGTTCCGGATCGTGCCGCTGGACTTCGCGCCGCCGGCCGGCGACCTGGCCCTGGTCCGGCCGATCGAGCGCTTCCCCTTCACCCCGTCCGACCCGGCCAAGCTGGCCGAGAACTGCTACGAGGCCTACAACATCCAGGTCCAGGGCCTGGCGCGCCGGGTCGAGGCGACCGGTTCGAAGAGCCTGGTGATCGGGATCTCCGGCGGGTTGGACTCGACCCACGCCCTGATCGTCGCAGCCAAGGCCATGGACCAGCTGGGCCGGCCGCGTTCGGACATCCGGGCCTACACCTTGCCGGGCTTCGCGACCTCCGACCGCACCAAGTCCAACGCCTGGGCGCTGATGAAGGCCATCGGCGTCACCGCCGACGAGATCGACATCCGCCCCGCCGCCCGGCAGATGCTGGCGGACCTCGGCCATCCGTTCGCCAACGGCGAGCCGGTCTATGACGTGACGTTCGAGAACGTCCAGGCGGGTCTGCGCACCGACTACCTGTTCCGCCTGGCCAACCACCACAAGGGCATGGTGGTCGGCACCGGCGACCTGTCCGAACTGGCCCTGGGCTGGTGCACCTACGGGGTCGGCGACCAGATGAGCCACTACAACCCCAATTCCGGGGTGCCCAAGACCCTGATCCAGCACCTGATCCGCTTCGTGGCGGCTTCGGGCGACGTGGACGCGGCGACCAGCGACCTGCTGGAGGACATCCTGGCCACCGAGATCTCGCCGGAACTGGTGCCGGGCGAGGAGGTCCAGGCCACCGAGAGCTTCGTGGGACCTTACGCCCTGCAGGACTTCAACCTCTACTACCTGACCCGCTACGGCATGGCGCCGTCGAAGATCGCCTTCCTGGCCTGGACCGCCTGGCATGACGTCGCGGCCGGCGCCTGGCCGGTCGGCATTCATGAGACGGCCAAGCGCGCCTACGACTTGCCCGAGATCAAGCGTTGGCTGGAGCTGTTCCTGAAACGGTTCTTCGCCAACCAGTTCAAGCGCTCGGCCATGCCCAACGGCCCGAAGATCTCGTCGGGCGGAGCCCTGTCGCCGCGCGGCGACTGGCGCATGCCTTCGGACGCGGCGGCCGACACCTGGCTGGCGGAGTTGCGCGCCCTCACGCCGGGCTGAGCCTAGTTGAGGCCGTAGAACATCGACTTGGCGCGGGCCAAACTCCAGCTTGACAGGTCCAGGAAGTGGGCCTCGCCTACGCCCGAGGTCATCGCCTGCATGATGCCCAGGAACACCGAGGGATCCGCAGTGACCGTGTCGACCAGTTCGGAATAGCGGTTGGTCAGGAAAGCCAGCAACGCCAGGATGTCGCGACCGGAGTAGCGGGGCCCGCGCACCAGGTCGGCCACGTGCTCGCCGCACCAGTCGCTCAAGGGCCCCTGGCCCAGCATCGCGACCGGCTTCTCGAACAGCAGCGCCGCCATCGCCGAGTTGGAGTTGACTGTGACCATGCCGTCGGCGGCCGCGATCAGGCCCTCGGTGGCGATCCAGGAGTGGTCCGGTGAAAGCAGGCGCAGCCGCGGACAGCCGCGGGCCAGCGCCTCCTCCAGGTCGCGGCCGAAGCGCAGGGCGAAATGGAAGGTGGGCACTCCAATCCAGCCAGGCGGCAGCTGGTCCGCCCATGAGCACAGCAGGCTCTGGACGTCCGAGGCGTCCAGACCGTCGCGGCAAGGTACGGCGCTGGCGGGCTGGACGGCCATCAGGGCGATCGGGGCGCCGCCGCCGATGGCCTTCAGCTCGGCCTGAGCTGCCACCATCCGCTCTTCCTTGAGCTGGTGGCGGCGGATCCCCGCCACGATCTCCGCCAAGCCGGCGAAGTCGGCGTCCGACAGATGCGCCCGACGGATGTCCTCGCCCCGCGCGCCGATGATCGAATTGACCTGGTGGCCGGTCGGATCAAAGCAGATGCGATCCGGATGGCCCCAACGCAGCAGCGGCGCCTGGCTCAGATTGATGAACGGCAGCCCCTCGAAGGCGGCTTCGGCGATCGAGTTCTGGTAGGTCATCAGGACGATGTCGGGGGCGAACCGCTCGCGAATCTCGGACAAGGCCGCATAAAGCGGATTGTCGCGGGAGCCCGGGCCGTAATGCGACCGCATGTAGTCGTTGAGCCGGTAGCCGAATGGCCGCAGCGGCGCGTAGGCGTCTACGGCGAAGGCCTGGCGCGGGCCCTCCGGTGTGGGCCGCTCGGTCCAGGCCGCGCAGATCTCGAGGTTGGAGACGACGCCTAGGTCCCCGCCCACGCGCCTCGCCGACGACCGGAGCATCTCCGCCCAGTTCAGGGTCGAGGCGAGATGTGCGGGCTCGTTGCGCTGGACGGCGGGCTCTACGAAGAAAAGGGCACGCATTGTAATCTCGATCTTGCCGCAAGTCGGCGGCCGCCTTGGCGCCACGGATCGTCTCGTCGCGGATGCCGAGCGCCAGCCTCGAGGGCCTCTATAGGTTAGGGAACAGGCGAACGCCCTCCCGGTGGATCGCGGCGGCCTTGGCCTGGTCGCCCAACGCCAGACAGACCTCCTTCAGTCGGGTCCAGGTCCGCTCGTGAAGGGGGGCGTAGCGGAGTGAGGCCTCGAGAGCATCGCGTGCTTCGGCGACCTGGCCCATCTGCATCTGCCACTCACCCTTCAGGTACAGGAACAGAGCCTGAGTCGGACGCAGCCGGAGCGCTTCCGTAATCATGTCCACGGCCTCCTGCGGCTTGCCGATGAAATAGGCCGAGTCCGCCTGCAGGTAGTAGATAAAAGAGTCCTGGAGCTTGGCGCTGACCTGCGAGGTCAGGGCGTAACACAGGTCGTGCCGGTCCTTGCGGTGGAGAGCCCAGGCCAGGTTGTACAGCCGGCGGCCGTCGCCTTCGAGGCCGATAGCGATGGCGGCTAGGGCGATGGCCTCATCGGCCTGACCGGCCATGTTGGCGTTGGCCGACTGGACTTGCAGGCGGCCACCGACCTCGTTGGTCGCCAGTTCGAGATATTCCTGGGCGAACGTGCGGGCCGACCAGTCGTTGAACGGGTTTTCGGGTGCGAACAGGGCCCGCTCGGCCACCTCGAGGATGACCAGATCCGGCGCGAAATGGTCGATGGCGTTGTCCATCATGCAGGGCGACGGCGCCACCAGCAGGGTTTCCGCGAAGGTCCGCTCGAAGAACGGGCTCAGGGCGTTGGAGAACGAGTCGCGGAAGATCAGCGCCTTGCCGACGCCGCGCGAGCACACGAAGCGGCGCAGGTTCTTTTCGCGCACGTCGAAGGTGTTGCGGTCGGCTACGACGCCATAGGCCGGAATATCGACCGTCTGGATCGGCCCCTTGCGCTCGGGGCTTACATGGACGCCCAGGTCGCCGTAGCCGGTCTGGGCGCCGTAGTAGACGTCCTGCCAGGCCAGGGTCGCCGGGGCGTAGGCCGGCCCCAGCGCCTGCATGATCTCGCGATACGCGATGTAGGCGCCGAAGTCCGACCAGTGGGAGTCCAGTCGCTGGCAGACGTCCACCGGGCCCTTGGCTTGGCGCAGCGCGTCGGACGGGCACACAACGTTCACGCCCCGCGCCCGCAGCTCGGCGGTGAGGATTTCGCAGGCTGTCGGCCGCTGGACGGTCCGGCCGTCCGGCAGGTGCTCGCTGTAGATGCCGGAGGTTTCAGGCGCGAAGACCACCACAAACGGCAGGCCACGCTCTTTCATCCGCTCGTGACGCGCGACGTAGCTGGCGACCAGCTGCGGCAGCATCTGCGCCGACCAGCGCTTCAGATCCGCAGCCTCGTCGAGATAGGTGTTGGAGCCGAACGCCTCCAGGAAGAGCCAGCCCGATTTTCCAGGTACGACGGAAATGTTGCTGCCGGCAACCATGTTATACAACCCCGGGCGCTAAAAAACTGGATAATGCGGGGATCAACCCAGCGCGGACAAGCGGTCGGCGAGCTCGCCGACGTTCGACGCCTCGGAGGCGATCTCTTCCGAGATCATCACGCCCAGGGCGTTCTGCAACCGGATCATCAGGATCGTGTGCGACAGCGAGTCCCAGCCGCTCACGTCCTCGGCGATGGTGTCGCGCTCGATATCCTTGACGGGGAAGTTGAAGGTTTCCGCGATCACGTTACGGACGGTCTCGAAGGTTTGGTTGGGATCCATCATCCGGCTCCGGCTCAGGAATTGGCGGCCTGTAGGGCGCGATACCGCGCCAGGTTTTCCACACGGCTGAGTTTACCGCTGGTGGTCTTCACAAGCCAACCGGGCTGTACGAACCCGACGTCCTTGGGCGTCAACTCGAGGCGCTCGAAGATCGCCCGCTTGAGCTCACGGCGCAGAGCCTTGTGCTCGGCGGTGTTTTCGCCCTCAAGCGAGGACTCGACTAGCAGTAGCACTTCCTCCGAAGCGCTGACCGGATCGTCGATCCCAATCGCCACGGCGCGGCCGGGGATCACACCCGAAAGGGTCGAGGCGATCTCCTCGATGTCGTGGGCGTAGTAGTTGCGGCCGTGGACGATAATGACGTCCTTGGTCCGGCCGCAGACATAGAGCTCGCCGCCAAGCAGGAAGCCGAGGTCGCCGGTCTTGTACCACTCGCCGGTGAAGGCCTCGGTGGTGCCGATCGGGTTGCGGTAGTAGCCTTCAAACACGAAATCGCCACTGACGACGATCTCGCCCACGGCGGGCGAATTGACGCTGGCGTCGATCTTGCCGTCGGCCAGCAGCACGCCGGCCTTAATGCCCGAGACCAAGGGACCGTTGGAGACCAGCGACTGGGCGCCGGCCGCCGCGGCGGCGACCGACACGACCGCGCCCTCGCCCAGGGCCTTGGCGTCGAAGGCGACGACGCGGTTGGGCTTGCCCAGCGGATGCTGGCTGACGGCGAACACCGTCTCGGCCATGGCGTAGCAGGCCTGCAGCTTCTCGATGCCGGCCCCGCTGGGGCCGAACCGCTCGGCGAAGGCCCGCATCGTTACGGCCTTGGGCGGCTCGGAGCAGCTGATAAAGGCCTGCATGCTGGACAGGTTGAACTCCGCCTCGGGCGGCACGGCCTTGACGATATGACTGAACGCGAAGTTCGGCAGCCAGGTATGTGTGCAGTTGAAGATCTCGATGACCTTCAGCAGCAGGCCGGGGTCCTTGACCCACTCGAAGGCGCTCAGCGACACGACCGACGCACCGACCGACATCGGGATCAGGAACGAGGTCAACAGACCCATGTCATGATAGAGCGGCAGCCAGCTGGCCACGGTCGAGCTCGCGTCCAGCTTGGCGCTGCCGGCGTAGGACTCCACCTGTCGGGCGATCTGGCCGTAGGTCAGCGCCACGCCTTTCTTCAGGCCCGTGGTGCCCGAAGAGTGCTGCAGAAGCGCGATGTCGGTCGGCGCGGGCATCGCGTTCGAGGCGTCGTAGTAGCCGTCGTGGACATAGCTGTTAAGGCTGATCAGATCTGCGCCTTGGGGCGAGATCCCGACCAGAGATTCCATCAGCTCGTCATAGGTGATGATCGCGGCCGGCTGCGTGCGCTCGAACAGCGTCTTATGGCTCGCGAAATAGAGCTCGGGGTCCTGCTTCGGGGTCGGGAACGGCAGGTACGAGGGGGTCAGCCCCTTGAGCATACAGGCGACAAACAAGGCATGCAGCAAGATGTGATGCTGCATGACAATGAAAACCACGCCCTTCTTGTCGCCAAGTTTCTGGTCAAGGAAGTGCGCCAAGGATTTCGCGAGATCATAGAACGTAGAATAGGTAATGACGCGATACTTCCCATCCTGCCAAAAAACGATGAACGGCTTGTTCGGCGTCTCGCTCGCGCTTACGGACAACCGATGTATCAAGGTTTGCATGGATAGCAGACGCTCAATTTGCTTGGATAGCGAACGCTTGGTCAGCGTGCTAACTTGAGGAAGTGACCGCGTTCAATCGAGGACCGAGAACCGCGCGAGCCCAGCCAGTAAGTCGGAGCTTGCCTGGGTATCCCGCGATTTCGAGCGACGTGTCAACCGCGCCAGTCCCTTTTGCATATGGATTTGGGCCAAAGCGGACGGGACATCGGCGCGCTTTTTCGAGGCCCTCCGCGCACGGCTGTTCCAACGCCGCCGATCGCCGGTTGCCATCGAGGATAGAGATTGATAGGCCGCGCCAGCGCGTCGCGCCTGTCTGTTGTTCACGGAAGAGGCGATGAGCCGGATTACCAGTCGAACCCCCCTTTTCAAGGGTTGGAGCAGCATCGACCAGGTCGCCGTCCGACATAACGACGGAACGATCTGGCAGCGGACGCTCGAATACCATGGCGACGCTGCGGCGGCGCTGCCGTTCGATCCGGAACGGCGCACCTGCCTGATGGTGTCCATGCCGCGAATCCCCCTAATCGAGGCTGCCGAGGCCGACCTGCTTGAGGCGCCCGCCGGCATGCTCGACGAGGGCGAGGACGCCGAGACCTGCGCGCGCCGCGAAGCTATGGAGGAGGCAGGCGTCCGGCTGGGCGATCTGGAGTTCGTGACCCGCATCTGGACGATGCCCGGCCTATCCAACGAGCGGGTCAGCATCTTCCTGGCCCCCTACGGCGTCGCCGACAGAGTCAGCGCTGGTGGCGGAGTTCCCCACGAAAACGAACAGATCACTACGGTTGAGCTTGGTCTCAGCACACTTCAGACCATGGTCCAGCAAGGAAGGTTACTCGACGGCAAGACGCTGATCGCGGCGCAAGCATTGATCTTGCGGCGCCCCGATCTGTTTGCGGATCTTCCGTCGGACGATCGATAATATTTGGCCAATACCCTACGAAAATCAGTTGTTTCTGAGTTTTGTCGGATTTGTTTGGCGTGTTGCGATGCATTCGACGCTCGGCTATGAGAGCACACGAAGGACGGCGCGTGGGTGGGTTTACTCGCGCCGCGTCGGGACCGCACTCAAGTTGTAGCGAGACGGGACTTTATGACCAAGGCAGTGATTTTGGCCGGCGGTTTGGGAACGCGCCTGTCAGAGGAAACCGGCTCGCGCCCGAAACCGATGGTGGAAATCGGCGGCATGCCGATCCTGTGGCACATTATGAAGATGTACGACGCTCACGGCATCCGTGATTTCGTCGTTTGCCTGGGCTACAAAGGTTACGTTATCAAGGAATTCTTCCACAATTACTTCCTGCACCGGTCCGACGTGACGATCGATCTGCGATCGAACTCCGTCGAGGTGCACGCCGCCAAGGCCGAGCCCTGGCGCATCACGCTGGTGGAGACCGGCGAGCTCACCCAGACCGGCGGCCGCATCAAGCGCATCCTGCCATACGTGGCCGACGATCCCTATTTCTGCCTGACGTACGGCGACGGCGTCGGCGACGTCGACATTGGCGCGACCCTGGCCAAGCACCAAGCCGGCGACAAGCTGGCCACTATCTGCGCCGCCCAGCCACCCGGCCGGTTCGGCTCACTCACCTTCGACGGCGACGCCGTCACCGGTTTCCAGGAAAAACCCGCTGGCGACGGCGGTTGGATCAACTGCGGCTTCTTCGTGCTGTCGCCGAAGATCGGCGACTATATCGAGGGCGACACCTCGATCTGGGAGCAAGAGCCCCTTGAAGGCCTGGCGCGCGACCGCCAGCTGCAAGCTCACCTGCACGACGGGTTCTGGCAGCCAATGGACACCGTCCGCGACCGGGCCAAGCTCGAGGAACTGTGGGCCTCCGGGCAGGCGCCCTGGAAGAGATGGTGATTTCCGCAATGGCGGCGCAGGCCGCCGTCGCGACTGAACTCGGCTCTGGCGCCGGCGGCTCGATGATCCGGCGGAACGCCCGGGCCTCTCGCTCTAGGACATAGCCGCCGCTGTTCGGCCCGGCATACGTGGATCCCGTCGATCCACACCAAGGAGTTTCCCCTTCGTGTCTATCAAAACCGCATTTCAAGGCAAGCGCGTCCTCGT
Organism: Caulobacter sp. BE254; assembly: GCF_031457295.1. Classification (NCBI taxonomy): domain Bacteria; kingdom Pseudomonadati; phylum Pseudomonadota; class Alphaproteobacteria; order Caulobacterales; family Caulobacteraceae; genus Caulobacter; species Caulobacter sp. BE254. Next base: position 231,349 of record NZ_JAVDWJ010000008.1, read on the forward strand.
TACGGGGCACACTGGCTTCAAGGGCGCCTGGCTAGTCCTAATGTTGCGTGAGCTGGGCGCGACGGTCGCCGGCCTGTCGATCTCCGAGCCGGACAACGCGCGTCACGCCTATTATGCGCTGAAGGTTCGCGAGAACCTGATCAATCCCGGCACAGCCGTCGGCGACGTCCGGTCACTCGAGACCTATCGCGGTCTCGTCGACACCATCAAGCCGGACTACATCTTCCACCTCGCCGCCCAAGCCATCGTGTCGGTGTCGTATCGCGATCCGCTCGACACTATCACCAGCAACGTGGTCGGGGTCGCCAACGCCTGCGAGGTCCTGCGCACCAGCGACCAGTCGATCATTTCGGTGATCGTCACCAGCGACAAATGCTACAAGAACAAGGAGCGGATGGAGCCCTACCTCGAGGACGAGGAAATGGGCGGCGACGATCCGTACTCGGCCTCCAAGGGCGCTGCGGAACTGGTCTTTCACTCCTACATGGCCTCCTATTTCACCGGCAAAGACGCCCCGATCGCCTCGGCCCGGGCGGGCAACGTGTTCGGCGGCGGCGACTGGTCGCCCAACCGCCTTGTGCCCGACTGCATGCGCGACCTCCTGGAAGATCGCGCCGTGACCATCCGCATGCCGGAGGCCATTCGTCCCTGGACCTACGTGCTCGACATCCTGACCGGCTACATGCAGCTGGCGGCGGGCCTGGCCGACAGCGCCGCCCAGTATCGCGGCTCGTGGAACATCGCCTCGGGCGAGACCCGCACGGTCCTGGAGATCTGCAACACCTTGGTCGACGCCTTGGGCAAGGGCTCGGTGCACGTCGACGCCAAGGCCGGGATCGGCAAGGAAGCCGGCCTGCTGTTGATCGACGCGCAGAAGGCGATCCAGCACCTGGGCTGGGAGCCCCGCCAGTCGCTCGACGCGGCGCTGCGCGACACCGCCGAATGGTACGATCGCCAGGCCAAGGGCGAGGACATGTACGCCTACTCGGCCGCCTATCTCCGCGAAAAGTACTGAGGCCGTCATGCGCATCCTGATCAGCGGCGGCACTGGGTATGTCGGCCGGCGGCTCGTCGAGAGGCTTCTCGACCAAGGCCACGAAGTCGCCGTCGTCTCCCGCTCGGAGCCCAAGCCGGACGCGCGCTATCGATATGTATGGTACGACGGCACGGCCATGAGCCTCGATGCGGCGCTTGAAGGCTGGAGCGTCGACGCGACAGTCCACCTGGCGGCCGACGTCGGCAAGGGCCACCAGCCCGCCGACCAGGACGGCCTGATGGCCTCCAACGTCACCTTCCCCGTGCACCTCGCCCAGGCCAGCTGCACGGCGGGGGCCAAGCGGTTCGTGAACATCTCGACGTTCTCGACCTTCTCCCGCCCCGACGCATACAGCCCGCAGACCTTCTACGCCGCCACCAAGAAGGCGGCTGAGGACCTGCTGGCCTTCTTCCACCAAGCCAGCCTGCTGTCCGTCTGTACCCTGTGCTTCTACGACGTGTATGGCCCCGGCCAGCCGCACAAGCGCTTCCTGCCCTCGCTGATCGCCAGCATCTCATCGGGATCGCCAATGGTCATGAGCCCAGGCGAGCAGGAAATCTGCTTCCTGCACGTCGAGGACGCTGTGGCGGCGATCGAGACCTGCCTGCACTCCGACGTGGCCTTCGCCGACCCGGTGGCCAACATCTACACGGTCTGCGGCGACGACATCATGCGGCTGAAGGAGGTGCCCGGCGTGGTCGCCGAGGCGCTGGGCAAGCCGACGCCCGTCCTGGAAACGACCCTGCCGTATCGCCCGCGGGAGATCATGAAGGTCCACCCCCCCTATCCCCGTTTTCCGGGCTGGGGCCCAAAGGTCCGGTTCCAGGATGGGCTGCGCCAAATCGTCGGTCAGCTGTGACGCCGGATACTCTCCCGCCAGGGTGTCCGCCCCTGGCTTTTGACGCGGCGCGTCAAGCCGCCGCCATTTTTTCTATCTCTGGCTAACCTGTCCGGTGCGTCGGCCCCGCCATTGCGCCGCCACGCTTCGGTCTGTAAAGCGACTTGCCGCTTAGTTTTACTTTCGGGATGACTGGAATTCTTGATGAACGCCGCGTTCGCCGACATCGCTACCGCCGCCTCTCGATGGCGTATTTGGTTTCTAATGGGCAATCAGGAAATCGCGCTACGATATCGCCGATCGACCCTGGGGCCGTTCTGGATCAGCCTGACGATGCTGATGATGGTGCTGGGTATTGGCATCCTTTACAGCCAGATCTTCAAGGTTCCCTTCAAGGAGTATGTGATCTTCATCTCGGCCGGCCTGCTGGCCTGGAACTACCTCTCAAGCCTCATCATCGAGTCCGCGAGCGTGGTCATTGAGAACGAGGCGCACTTCAAGTCACTGCCCATTCCGGCGCCGATCTTCGCCGCGAAGATGGCCTACCGGAACTTCATCATCTTCCTGCACAACGCCCTCGTGGTGGTCGTCCTGCTGCTCATTCTCCAGAGCCTGAAGGCCACCGCCCTGCTTGCGCTCGTCGGCGTGGCGGTCTATGCGCTCGTGGGCTTTAACCTGGGCCTGATCCTCGGTCCGCTCAGCGCCCGTTTCCGTGACATCCCGCAGCTGATCGCCAGCGTCCTGCAGCTGGCGTTCTTCGTCACCCCGATCGTCTGGGCGCCGAAGCAGCTGTCGCACAACCACCCGGCCATCACCTTCAACCCGCTGTATCATCTAATGCAGCTGGTCCGGGAGCCGCTGCTGGGCCGATTGCCGACCGCCGAAAACTGGGCCGTTTGCGCGGCGATCGTCGTGGTGCTGTCGCTCGCCGCGGTGGCTTCGCAGGCGTTCACCCGCAAGAAAATCTTCATCTGGCTTTAGGACGTACCGATGGCTCATATCGAACTGTCCAACATCGGCTTCAACTACTCCGTCTATCATGCGGCGAGCCGGTCGCTTAAGCTTTCGGCCATGCGCGGTATCAAGGGCGGCGCCAACGGCGTGGTCCAGGTGCGCGCCATCCGAAACCTCAACCTCCGGCTCGATGACGGCGACCGGCTGGGCCTAGTCGGCCGCAACGGCTCGGGCAAGTCGACCCTGTTGCGCGTCCTGGGCGGTCTGGCTCACCCGCAGGTGGGCCGCGTCGCCATCCAGGGCCGGGTCATCCCGCTGATCGAGAAGGGTCTGGGGATCAACGGCGAGCTGTCCGGCGAAGCCAACATCGAGCTGCCGCTGCGCTTCCTGGGCGCGACAGACGCCGAGATCGCGCACGCACGCCAGTGGGTGCCCGAGTTCACCGGCCTCAAGCAGTTCATCCACCTGCCGGTCCGCACCTATTCCGAAGGCATGCGCGCGCGCCTGGCCTTCGCCCTGAGCACGGTCATCGAAGGCGACATCCTCATCCTCGACGAGTGGCTCAGCGCCGGCGACATCAACTTTGTCGACAAGGCCGAAGCCCAGCTGACCAGCCTGCTCAACAAGAGCCGGATCCTGGTCCTGGCCAGCCACTCGCTGGACCTGCTGCGCCACGTCTGCACCAAGGTGCTGTGGATGGAGCAAGGCAAGGCCGTGATGATGGGCGAACCCGCCGAGGTCATCGCCGCCTATATCGAAGGCATGCGCTCCGGCGAAGCCTAGGTGACGCCCCGGTGCGCCGAGTCCTCGGCGCACCGGCCGGCGCGCCCGCCGCGGCGTGCTTGTCGGCCCTCCGGCGACCTCCGCCACGTTGCGAAACCGGTCAATCAGGCCTAGGGGTTTGCCCCCGTTCAAGCTCGGATTGACATGACCCTCGACATCGCCGCCATCCGCGCCGCCGCCGCCCGCCTCGCGGGCCAGATCGAGCGTACGCCCTGCCGCTACTCGCGCACCCTCTCGAAGATCACCGGCGCCGAGGTGTGGGTGAAGTTTGAGAACCTACAATTCACCGCCGCCTACAAGGAGCGCGGCGCGCTGAACAAGCTGATGCTGCTGTCCAATTCCGAGAAGGCCCAGGGCGTCATCGCCGCCAGCGCCGGCAACCACGCCCAGGGCCTGGCCTATCACGGCGCCCGCCTGGGCGTACCGGTGACCATCGTCATGCCCAAGACCACGCCCTTCGTGAAGGTGCAACATACCCGCGACTTCGGGGCGACGGTGGTCATCGAGGGCGAGACCTATGACGACGCCTCCGCCCACGCCCGCAAGCTGCAGGCCGAGCAGGACCTGACCTTCGTCCACCCCTTCGACGACTACGACATCATGGCCGGCCAGGGCACGATCGCTCTGGAGATGCTGGAGGACGCGCCGGACCTTGAGGTGCTGCCGGTGCCGATCGGCGGCGGCGGCCTGATCAGCGGCGTGGCCACGGCGGCCAAGGCGGTCAAGCCCGACATCCACATCATCGGCTGCGAGCCGGCCATGTATCCGTCGTTCACCGCCAAGATGCGCGGCGTGGCGGCCCATTGCGGTGGCCAGACCATCGCCGAAGGCATCGCGGTCAAGCAGGTCGGCGACCTGACCTACGGCGTCGCCCGGCCGTTGATCGACGACGTGCTGCTGCTGGAAGAGCCGCACATCGAGCAGGCCGTGGCGCTTTATTGCAATGTCGAGAAGACCATCGCCGAGGGCGCCGGCGCCGCCTCCCTGGCGGCCCTGCTGGCCTATCCAGAACGGTTCCGCGGCAAGAAGTGCGGCCTGATCCTGTGCGGCGGCAACATCGACACCCGCCTGCTGGCCTCGGTCCTGACCCGCGAGCTGGTCCGCGCCCAGCGCCTGGTGTCCCTGCGCATCGTCGGCGACGACCGCCCGGGCCTGCTGTCGACCGTGGCCAGCGTCATCGGGTCGATGGGCGCCAACATCATCGAGGTCAACCACAACCGCCTGGCCCTGGACGTGCCCGCCAAGGGCGCGGAGTTCGACATCACCATCGAGACCCGCGACGCCCAGCACACCCAGGACGTCATGAACGCCCTGCGCGAGAACGGCTACCCGCCGCGCGCGGTGTAATCGACTTTCAGGAACGCACCGACGCTTGTCATTACGCGCGGGGATCGGACGGGGACAGGCGCATGCGCCTGTCCCCAATCCGGGACCGCTGCATTACGCGGTGATCAGCGGGGTTGGAGGGGGGAAGCGGCCTGTGGTGGCCTCCGAAGGGAGGTTTTGTCGATGTCAGGGCGGAG